>NZ_JAENGN010000017.1:0-115600 GCF_016533505.1 Parapedobacter sp. ISTM3
GTTATGGGGGACAGCATCGAAATTTTATCCAGCTTTTAGCAACCCTCCCAGTATATACCGCCTTATCCCGATGTACGCCAATATAAGCAAGGCCAAAACACATACCCCGACTTTATATTGGACATCGAACGAATAGTCCGTCGCTATCATAATTAATACTCCCACCCCAACCTGCAACACGCCATAACAAGCCGCTATCACCAGTCGATTCCCTCCTCCCTCATTCGCCAAATATTGGTACAAGTGCGTCCGGTGCGCCTTAAAGATATTCTCCCGCTTGAATAACCGGTGGATAATGGTGAGTACACTATCCACCCCATACACCGCAAAAAACATGATGTAAATAAGATTCCCCGTTGCTAAAATCAGGCTTAGCGTCGCAAAAATCAAGACAAAACTCATGCTTACACTCCCAACATCGCCGGCAAAACACTTCGCGCGCTTCCGGAAGTTGAAAAAGGCAAACACCCCATTGGCAATGGCCGTGCAATACAACAAGCGGTCGTCGATAAAGCCCACATCCCGGTTGACCAGCCAGAGCAGCAATAAAACGGCAAAGCTGTAGCTTGCCGTAATGCCATTGATGCCATCCATAAAGTTATAGGCATTGATGGTACCGATAACCAACACCAACGCCAGTAAAATCAGATACCAGGAATAGTCGAAAAGCAGCACATCGGCAAACAGCAATAATACGGCAATCAAATGGATACTGATTCGCAGCCGGTTTGATAGTGTAAGCACATCGTCAAGGAAGCTGATAAGCGTAATCAGTGTGAGGCCTGCGAAAAAGAGCGGATGAGCCCCTCCGCTCCAGACAAACCACGCCAATACCCCTAAATAAAACACTACCCCGCCACCACGAATCGTCACTTGCGTATGGCTACTACGCTCGTTAGGCTTATCAATGATGTTGTAGCGATCAGCAATTCGAAAATACAACAATATGGACACAAACAACGAGGCGGCTATGCACGCGTAAATCATGCGGGCAAAGATAATTTTTTGCCCATACATTCACTAATCTACGCGCCGTTTTAGCAAGCAGTAAAGGCAAGCCAAAGTTTCTACGCTAACCGCGTTCAAGTTTTTGTGGTTTACGGCCAATATGAAGATGCGGTACTCCCTGTAAATCGGCGATAGGCCAACCCCGCTACAACAAAAGCCTTCCCTTACCTCCGCACTACCCATTTTATACCCTTTTACTACCTTCAGGGTAAGGAATGGGTAAGGAAAAGGTATAGAAACGGTATGGAAAGGGTAAGGAAACGGTATGGAAAGGGTAAGGAAACGGTATGGAAAGGGTAAGGAAACGGTATAGAAAGGGTATGGAAAGGGTAAGGAAAGGGTAAGCCAGGGGTAAGGAAGAGGTAAGCCAGGGGTAAGCCAGGGGTAAGCAAACGGTAAGCAAATGGTAAAGCTATACTAAGCATTCGGTAAAGCGTTGGCGGAACGGGCGGACACGGTAAGGTCAATCGAATGGTACACTTGCCGCTTTTATAGCGTAAAAAAAACCGTCCGCAATCGATTGATTAGTCGCAAAAATCCTATTTTTGCCGTCATACCAAACAACAAAGACATCATATATGTGCGGAATTGTAGGCTATACGGGCCAGAAACAGGCGTATCCCATCTTAATCGACGGACTGAAAAAATTGGAATACCGGGGCTATGACAGCGCCGGCGTGGCATTGCATAGCGGGGATGACGTCCTCGTGTATAAGAAGCAGGGCAAGGT
The DNA here is from genome assembly GCF_016533505.1 of Parapedobacter sp. ISTM3. Taxonomy (NCBI): domain Bacteria; kingdom Pseudomonadati; phylum Bacteroidota; class Sphingobacteriia; order Sphingobacteriales; family Sphingobacteriaceae; genus Parapedobacter; species Parapedobacter sp. ISTM3. The sequence goes on from NZ_JAENGN010000017.1 coordinate 1,739, forward strand.
AGCGGCACTGGAAACGTTTGCTGCCGCGCAACCGCTCACAGCGACAACAGGCATCGGCCATACGCGATGGGCCACGCATGGTGAACCTTCCGACCGCAATGCACATCCGCATTATTCTTCATCCAAGCATATCGCCCTCATCCATAATGGCATTATCGAAAACTATGGGCAGCTGAAAAATGAGCTGCTTAGTAAAGGGTATGCTTTCAACAGTGATACGGACTCAGAGGTACTGCTCAACTTTATCGAAGATATCAAGATCAACAACGTGTGTTCGCTGGAAGAAGCGGTACGTATCGCGCTCAAACGTGTCACCGGCGCATATGTCATCCTGCTGATCGACAAAGATCTTCCTGACACCATTATCGCTGCGCGGAAGGGCAGCCCGTTAGTCATTGGCGTGGGGAAAAACGAGCACTTCCTCGGCTCGGACGCCTCGCCCATGCTTGCCTATACCAAGGAGGTGGTGTACATCAACGACTACGAACTGGCTATCGTAAGGCCCGATGAGCTTATCCTGAAAAACCTGGGAAACGAACGCATCACGCCTTTCGTGCAAAAGCTGGACATGGAGCTGGCGGCTATTGAAAAGGGCAACTTCGACCATTTCATGCTTAAGGAAATACACGAACAGCCTCAGACCATCCAAGATTCGCTGCGGGGCAGGCTGAACGCCGAACAAGGGACCATCACATTGAGCGGCCTGGAAAAAATACAGGACAAGCTGCGTGAGGCCAACCGCATTGTCATCGTGGCCTGCGGCACAAGCTGGCACGCGGGGCTTATCGGCGAATATTTGATCGAGGAGCTTTGCCGGCTCAACGTGGAAGTCGAATACGCGTCGGAATACCGCTATCGCAATCCAATCGTGTCACCAAAAGATGTCATCCTTGCCATTTCCCAGAGCGGCGAAACAGCGGATACATTGGTAGCGCTGGAAAATGCCAAAAAGCAGGGTGCAACAATTTTCGGTATCGTCAATGTGGTGGGCTCATCCATCGCCCGGCTGGCCGATGCGGGGGCGTATACCCACGCGGGGCCGGAAATCGGCGTGGCAAGCACGAAGGCGTTCACTGCACAGCTTGCTGTACTGCAGCTCATCGCACTGAAACTTGCCGAGATACGGGGTACGATATCAAATGAATTGTTCCAGACGCTGCTCCGCGAACTGGATGACGTACCCGCCAAGGTGGAGTGGGTGTTGGAAAACCAAGTGGAAAACATCAAAGCCATCGCGCGCGGCTATAAGGATGCGGCAAACTTCCTTTACCTGGGCCGTGGATATAACTTCCCAATCGCCCTGGAGGGTGCGTTGAAACTGAAGGAAATCACGTATATCCATGCTGAGGGGTATCCGGCGGCGGAGATGAAACATGGACCCATCGCCCTGGTGGACGAAAGCCTACCCGTGGTGTTTGTAGCAACCAAGGATGTGTACCACGAGAAAATCGTGAGCAACATTCAGGAAATCAACGCCCGCAAGGGCAAGGTGGTGGCCGTGGTATCCGAGGGAGACGATGCGATAAATGACATGGCCGAAGCGGTGATGGTTGTACCTGCTTGTCACGAAATTGTGGCGCCGCTGGTGGCCGTCATCCCGTTGCAATTGTTGGCCTATTACATTGGCGTAGAGCGGGGGTTGGATGTGGATAAACCGCGCAACCTGGCCAAATCGGTCACTGTAGAATAACCAAACGCATGATCATTCACAAAAAACCTCTTCATACGCTGGGTTATGATTTTATCCCCGGCGAATACCTGCCGCAGGGCGCGGATGAATATTACCTCCGCAACCGGCAGCAACTGTCGGCATACAGCTACCGGCCTCTTTCCGAAACTGAAATTGACCGTCTTATGCGTAACGGCAACTATTCGCCCAACTGGGCTGATGTGTGGGTGACGGACAGTTTCCTGCCCGAGCAGATTGAGCACAGCAAATTCTATGGACGGGTGCGCATCGGCGATATGGAGGCTATCTATTTGGAGTACCGCGACCTGAAGCTGCCCACGGGCATTTACAACAGCGTAATCGTAAGCTGCGACATCGGGGGGCGGACTGCTGTACATAACGTGCGCTACCTCGCACACTTCGTTATTGGCGATGAGGTGGTGCTCTTCAACATCAATGAGATGGAGACGAGCAGCAACGCCAAATTCGGCAACGGCATCCTCCGGGATGGCGATGCCGAAAGCAGCCTCATCGAGTTGGAGCTGTGCAACGAAAACGGTGGCCGCGGGGTACTGCCTTTCGATGGCATGCAGGCTTCGGATGTGTACCTCTGGACACGCCACCGGCATGACCGTCAGTTGCAGGATAGGTTTAGTGCCATGACCTTCCAGCGGTTTGATACCTTCCGCGGTTATTACAGCGTCGTGGGCCACCGGACGGTCATCAAAAACTCCCACACCATCAAGGATGTGAAGATAGGCACGGACGCCTACATCAAGGGCGTAAATAAATTGAAGAACGTAACGGTCAATTCCATAACCGGAGCCTATACCCAAATCGGAGAGGGGTGCGAACTGGTCAATGGCATCATCGGACATGGCTGCCGCATCTTCTATGGTGTCAAGGCCGTGCGCTTTATACTGTCGTCGTTTTCGCAACTCAAGTACGGTGCCCGCCTCATCAATTCTTTCTTGGGCGACAACAGCACCATATCGTGCTGTGAGGTGCTCAACTCGCTCATCTTCCCGGCGCATGAGCAGCACCACAATAATTCGTTTCTCTGCGCGGCGCTGGTGATGGGGCAAAGCAACATGGCCGCGGGCGCTACCGTGGGCTCCAACCACAACTCCCGGGGCGCGGATGGTGAAATCATCGCCGCCAGGGGCTTCTGGCCCGGCCTGTGCGTGAGCCTCAAGCACAACTCGCGCTTCGCCTCGTACACGCTCATCGTCAAAGGCGATTTTCTCCACGAGCTGGACGTCCGCCTGCCGTTCGCGATGGTGAGCCACGACGTGGCCAACGACCGCCTCGTCATCCTGCCGGCTTATTGGTTCTTGTACAACATGTATGCGTTGATGCGCAACAATACGAAATTCCTCAACCGCGATAGGCGCACGCTTAAAAACCAGCATTTTGAATACGACGTGCTGGCGCCCGACACCATCAATGAGGCATTCGCGGCCCTCCGCGAAATCGAAACGGCGGTTGGAAAGGCGTTCTACCCAGATGTTCAAAATACCGATTGGGCAACGCTGGGCCGGAAAATCATCGATGACGCTACCATCAATCTGGCAGACCACGAAATTTTGCTGGAAGGCGTGGAAAACTCCAAACGCAAGGTGGTGCTCATTAAAGTGCGCGAAGGCTATGTTGCCTACCGCCGGATGGTTGAATATTATGCGGCAACCCAGCTCAAGCACTATTTCGATGGCCACACATTTGAACAATTCAAAGCGGAATACCTTGACCCCGCCGTACAATTCGGGCGGATGCCGTTCGAAAACATGGGGGGCCAGCTCGTGCGTAAGCCCGACATGGACGCGCTGCTCGACGATATCCGTACGGGAAAAATCGCGGATTGGGATAAGGTACACCAGCGCTATCACCTGTTGAGCAACAACTATCCCGCGCATAAACTTGAGCACGCCATCGCTTCATTGCTGGAGCTTAACGGCATGGAAAAAACGGAGCTAACCCGTGATTTTATTCGGCAGCTAATCGATGAAAGTGTAAAGACTAAGGAATGGATTTGCAGAGAGATTTATAAAACACGTGCGAAAGATTATAGTAACCCTTTCCGCCAGATGGTCTACGAAAACCTCGATGAAATGAAAGCCGTGGTAGGCAGCCTGGAAAACAATGCCTTTATCTTGCAGCAACAGGAAGAATATGAACGTTATCGCGCTTCTGCTGCAGGTATTCAAGTATAGAAGGAACTGCTATACTGCCCCAGACTATTGCAGGTTATTTGGATAACGTTTTCACAATTAAGCGTGATGCAGACGGCAAAAGTACTTTTCTCCGGCTAAAAAAGCATCCTAACCTCTTATATTATAAGCTAAAACAACTACAACGTTTTCGTAAATTTAATTGCGTAAACGATTGCATTAATGACTCGCTTATTTGTATAATTGCGTTCGACAATTATAGATTTAAATAAAACTTCTTTTCATTTAGAGCGGCACCCCCGTCAAGTACGGTGCATCCGCAGTGCGTGGTATTTGACAAATAACCAATTATAGTTTTTTTAACCAATTTTATGAATTATGGTAAACATAAGACAATTCCTGAGACTATTGTTATTATGCTTTCCCGTTGTTGTGCCCGTCCACTCGGCTCGAGCACAGGGTAACGTCACGGGGAAGGTGGTCGACGCTGAAGGTATACCCATCGAAGGGGCTACGGTGCTGGTCAAAGGGACGACCGTGTCGGCTGGAACAGATGCCGAGGGCCAATTTTCCATCGCCGCACAACCGGATGACTGGTTGGTCATCTCATCGGTCGGCTACAAGATTCAGGAGGTTCAGGCAATTGCCGGAACTCCAATAACGATCACCTTGGAGTCCGATGAGCAAATCCTCGACCAAGTGGTCGTGGTGGGATACGGTACGCAACGAAAAGCCAACGTAACGGGTTCTATCGCAACGCTGACGGTAGACGAAAAAATGACGAGCCGTTCGCTCTCCAATGTCTCCTCCGGACTTGCCGGTATGCTCCCAGGGCTTGCCGCTAACCAGTCGCGGGGAATGGCAGGCAATAACAACGCCAACTTGATGATCCGCGGATTAGGGACAGTAAACAACAGCAGCCCGTTGATCGTCGTGGATGGAATGCCCGATGTAGACATCAACCGACTGAACATGAACGACATCGAGAGCATATCCGTATTGAAGGATGCCACGTCTTCTTCTGTCTATGGATCGCGGGCAGCAAATGGTGTCATTCTCATCACAACCAAATCCGGAAGGGGTAAGGAAGCCAGCATCACGTTTAACAGTACAGTTGCAATGCAACGGCCTACAAAGTCATTTTCATTTATGGCCGACTACCCCCGTGCGCTGACGCTGCACCAGCTATCCCAGCGTGTCAATACCCTCGATGCAAACCTGTTGTTCAAGAATGGTACCATCGACCAGTGGATGGCCTTGGGAATGATAGACCCGCTACGCTATCCGAATACAGACTGGTGGGATATCATTCTCCGTGACGGTGCCATTCAAAACTACAACCTTTCCGCCACCGGGGGCAATGACCGATCAAGCTTCTTCTTCTCCGGCGGAATGATGGATGAGAAAGGTCTGCAAATTAACAATGACTATACCCGCTACAATGCCCGCTTAAACTACGATTATAAAATTCGGGACAACATCAACATCGGCGCCCGGATACAGGGCAACTGGAGTAAGTATACATACGCGCTCGACGAAGGCTTCACAGACGACAATGCATCAAACACCGCGGGTTTTGACCTGCAATATGCCATTGCAGGGATTACGCCCTATGACCCCGTTTCGGGCTACTATGGTGGCGTGATGGCTTATAACGAAGACCCGCAAGCCTACAATCCCTACACGGTATACCAAAACATGTTAAATAGAAACAACCGGCAGGAGACCAACGCCAACGTATTTCTTGAATGGGAGTTCTTCGAAGGCTTGAAGGCCAAGGTGGATGGCTCGCTTAACTATTACAATCAATTTTCATGGAGTGCCAATATGCCAAACACGGCCTACAACTTCCAGGGAAACCGGTTCGGCAGCCGTGTGTATGTAGGCAATAACGCGGGGGTCAGCAATGCAACGGCCACGGGCTACAAAACGTTGTTAAATGCACAGTTAAATTACAACAAAACCATCGCCCAAAACCATCGGATCGGCGCTTTGTTCGTATTCAGCGAAGAATTTTGGTATGATCGGGTACAATCGGGATCGCGAAACGACCGGCTCCACCCTTCGCTTCATGAAATCGATGCAGCATTGACGGATATCCAAACGGCTGGAGGTAATTCCAACAACGAAGGGCTACGCTCCTTCATCGGCCGCCTAAACTATCAAGCATTTGATAGGTACCTTTTTGAGTTTAACTTCCGATACGATGGTTCGTCCAAGTTTTTGGAGGGAAGCCGATTCGGTTTCTTCCCTTCAGCAGCCATCGGCTGGCGATTTACCGAAGAAGGGTTCCTTTCCGCGCTGAAGAATGGGGTACTCAATTCGGGAAAACTTCGGGCATCATATGGCGGTCTGGGAAATAACAGCGGCGTGGGCCGCTACGAACAACAACCTACGTTAGCATCCAGCCCCTATATCATCGGCAACCAGATATCGCGCGGCTTCGTCAACCGGAAAATGGTCAACCCGCTGTTGTCTTGGGAAAAGACCACTGTACTCAACTTGGGATTGGATCTGGGATGGTTCAATAACCGGCTGACGTCCGAGCTTGACTACTACGATCGCTTGACCACCGGGATGAACCGGCCATCGGAAATGTCCATCCACTTAACCGGTGCCTATGACGCCCCGAGACAAAACATCGGCGACCTGCGTAATCGGGGAGTGGAAGCAAACATCACCTGGGCAGAGACGCGCGGTGGCTTCAACTACTCAATCAACCTCAACGGTTCGTACAACACGACGGTGCTGGAGAAGTGGAATGAGTTTCTGGGACGCGGCACCACCTTCATCGGCATGCCCTACCATTTTGTCTACACCTTTGAGGACATCGGCATTGCCCAGACTTGGCAAGATATTTATTCGAACACGCCACAGGGTGCTTCTCCCGGCGATATACTCCGCCGCGACGTCAACGGTGATGGCCGCATTGATGCAAATGACCGCGTCGCTTATCCGCATTCGCAACTGGACATGCCGACGACCAACTTTGCGATGAATTCTGCAGTCGCCTGGAGAGGCATTGATTTAGCTATCCTGCTCCAGGGAGCAGCAGGGCGTAAGAATTATTGGATTAACAATTACAACAACGTCAACTTCGGTAACAGCCGCTATGCGTCCACCTGGGACCACTGGTACCTCCCCTGGTCCGTGGAAAATCGTAATGGCGAGTGGCCACGCCTAGCGGGCAATGCCAACCGGGAGGAAACAACGTTTTGGCTGGATGACATGAGTTATCTTCGACTTAAAAATATTCAAGTGGGCTACTCGTTGCCTAACAACTTACTATCGCGGCTCCGGATACGGAGTTTCCGCGTCTACCTCTCCGCCGAAAACCTGCTAACGTTTACGTCGTATCGTGGAGTCGATCCGGAGAGCACCGCTACGCGCAATGATATGTATCCGCTGACCAAGTCGTACACCGTTGGCTTGAACTTGAGTTTGTAACCTTTTTGATAACACATTATGAAAAGAAACTATAGGTCTTTATTGTTGATAGCGTTGGCACCCGTGGTGTTATTGACCAGCTGTGTGAAGGACTTGCTGGACCGCCAGCCCACGACCGAATTGGGCGAAAGCGCTTTTTGGCAAAATCTCGACGACGCAGAATATGCATTAATGGGATTGTACTCGTCTGTCAGACCCTTGTTCGACCGGGATTATTACCTCGATGGGCATGGCGAATATGTACGTGCCCGTGGTACCAGCGCCACAAGTGGCAACCTTCGCCTTGGCGACGCCTACCACGGCGCAAACTATAATCCCACAGGATACGCCGGCAGCTTTGACAAGATGTATCGCTACCTCTATGGAGGGGTCAACCGGGCGAATTACGTCATTGAAAATGCCGAAAAAATGGCTGCAAGCAATCCTAATCTTGCGGCCGACCTTGACGCCATCATCGGGGAAGCTAAGCTCTTGCGCGGCATGGTATATTTCCGACTCATCTCCATGTGGGGCGACGTACCGTATATCGGTAGAATCGTCAACGGAAATGCCGAGGTGGCGAATATTGAACGAATGCCCATAGCGCAGGTAAAAGACTCCATTCTGGCCGATTTTACCGACGCCTTTGAACGACTGCCCGATTCACCACCCGCAATGGGAAGGGCCGCAAAACCGGCAGCGTTGGCATTCCGTGGAAAACTAAACCTGTACTGGGCCTGTTGGAACAAAAACGGCTGGCCAGAGCTGGACACGTTTACACCACACGCATCCGAAGCTACTGAGGCATTCACCGCTGCGGCCGAGGATTTCCGGAGCGTTATCCAAGACTATGGCCTGATGCTGTTCCGCGGTGGCGAGCCTGGCGACATCGATACCCTTGGGCGGGCGGAAATCCTCCCCAATTATTATTACTTGTTTACTCCCGTAGCGAATGGCGATCCCGAGATCATCATGGGCTTTACCCACGGCGGTATCGGCACCAACCAAGGTGAAGAGCTCATGCGCGACGTGGCTGGTCGCTCGCACGAGGGTTCTCAATGCTGGGTATCGCCACGGTATGAAATCGCCGACCGTTACCAATCCATCATCACTGGTGATTTCGTGGATCCGCTAATCCCCATGAATCCCTCAAACCCCGATGCCCGCACAACTCCCGGATCGGCCGTGAACCCTCAGAGCTACGAAAATCGCGACTACCGAATGAAGGCATCCATCATGTGGGACTATGAGATGAGCGTGGGAATGGTCAACAGGCAATCTACAGGTTGGGTTCCCTTCATCTATCAAACATGGGCCCAGCCGATTACCATAGGCGGCGAAACCTACATTTCGTACAATACCGATGGGACAAATTCGGGCTATGTGTTTCGGAAATTCCTACGGAATGAGGCGGGCCTTGGCCGAAGCGAGGGAGACTATCACTTCCCCGTGATGCGCCTTGCTGATGTATACCTGATGTATGCCGAAGCAACCAACGAGTTGTCCGGACCGACAGCTGATGCTATCGACATGGTGAACAAGATTCGCCACCGCGGCAATTTGCCGCCCTTAAATGGCGAAAAAACGGCTTCTAAAGAAGCGTTCTTTGATGCAATCGAGCAGGAACGCATCGTCGAATTATTGGGCGAAGGACATCGCGGCTTCGACTTGCGCCGTTGGCGGGCAATCGAACGGGTCTGGGGAGAGCCCTACGGGCCGGGCGTTTGGCGCAGGGATACCCATGGCGCCAATCAACAACGTTACTACCAGAATACACCTGAACGGGAGTACGAACGGAACTATATTTTCCGCATTCCCGAAAGCGAACGCGACCGCAATCCGAACTTGACGCAGAACACGCCTTGGCTATAACAATTGAACTGTAGACAGAAACACATCAGTAGATTTGGAACATATGAAGACCCTATTAATAGAACGATTAAGAAAATATGCCAGTACCTTGTGCCTGGCGGTATTGTCGATAGCCGTCACAGTAAGCTGCTCGGACTATCCCATCGATGAAGACGGACTGCTCATTACGTCCCGGGCAGATTGCTACGTGAGCAACTTCGAGTTACTTGGCACGGACTACCAAACCGTGCGGACTCGGAATCCCGTTATTGACACCGTGGCGTGTACCATCGAGGTGGAGGTCTTTTTCGGAACAGACCTCAAGAATCTTTATCCACAATTTTCATTGGTCACCGACGCAAAATTGGAACCGAAAATCACCGGCTTCGTCGATTTCTCTGACCTGAACAATCCCAAAAGTTGGACCGTTGTTTCGGGCAACCGCAAAGTACGGAAAACCTATACGGTACACGTATCTGTTCAACAACCGTAGTGAACTTAAACTTTGAAACATGAACGCACTATTCAATAAGTTGACCCTTTTCATTGCTATCGCTACCCTGCTCACAGGCTGCGAAGATGAACCTTATCAGGTACCCGAAGCACCGGGAGGCTTACAGAACGACGTGATTAAACGATCTATCGGACCGAATATGGTAGGGGAATTCATCGAATTTGCCTATGCCATGGCCAATAAGGATGCACAACTGGCTGAAGCAACGGTCGAAGCATCCATATCGGGCGCGGAAGGAACATGGCTGGAACATCGCTCCTATCACACGGACGGCGGAGGCAACGACATTGGTATCCCAATAGGGTCGCCCGCTGTGACCACGGGCAATCAGACAACAGTCTCATTTTCCACAGACACGAACGCCGCTACATTAAGGTATTACTACCGAGTGCCCGAAGCCGCCCGTGGACAGACTGTCTCGTTTACCTTCCGGGTGACCGATAGATCCGGCCGCACAGTCTCCTATGACGCCGGACCGTATCAAGTATCCCGCATGGATATGGCACTTGACCTTGTGGTAAGCGACACCGAAAGCTACATCTCTATCGAGGACATGGCCATTTATTCTGCTGAAGAAGCGGCCGCGGTTCCAGACAAAATTGACCTGGTTTATCTTTACAGAACTATACCCAATATTGCCTTTGGACACGCCATTGTTTCGCCTGCTTCGGATGAGACGTACCGCCCGGACGTAGCCTTGCCAGCTGGAGTAAATAATAGTACTAAGGTACAAAAGGCATGGAATATTCGTGATCGTCAATTGGCACGTCTGCAATTCGGTGTCTTTGTTGACGATGTCGATTTTCAAACGCTTGATCTATCCAACGCGCCAAATTATGCCGTAAACCTCCGAGAAGAAGCTGGCTTGTGGGTAGAAACACAGGACGGACGGTACCGAGCTTACATTTTTTTGAATAAATTGGACAACAGTGTGGGCAATGCCACCATTAGCATCAAACGTTATGTGTTATAAATTGGTTCGCAACTTCCGCGGTATTGGGTGCCTCTTGCTGATATTGGTCTTTGCGACTGCCGGAAAAGGCCAGCCGGAAAAGGACTTCCTGACCATCCGTGAACGGTTAGTGGCCACGCTATTAGCCGCCCCAGTAACTTCCGTACAGGTGGAAGGCATCATCACCGAAATGACTGACGACGGCATATGGCCGTCCATCAACTATCGCGATACGAGCAAGACTGGCTTTGAACACCGCATCCACCTCGAAAACCTCTTGACAATGGCAAAAGCCTACCATCAGGGAGGCGGGAAATACAACCACGATGCTCGCGTGCTGGAAGCCTTTAAGAAAGCCTTTGGCCACTGGCTGCGAAAAGATTACCGCTGTGAAAACTGGTGGTGGAACGAGATTGGCACGCCCAGCGCAATGGCAAACATCCTTTTGCTCATGCGCAATGAACTGGATATCGATGAGCTTTCCGGAGGGCTAGCCATCGTTGGGCGGTCGAACTTTGACGGTTTCGGTGCCCGCCCGGGCGGCGACTTCGTCAAGATGGCGGCCATCAAGGCCATAGGTGAGTTGGTAGCGCAGGATACAGCAGAATTCGCAATGGCCATCAAGACGATGGCCGATCAAATCTATATTACCGAAGAGCGCGGTATAAAGCCGGATATGAGCTTCCACCATCGGGTAGACTGGGTACCATCTACCTTGTCTTACGGCCGCCAATATGCCAGCACGTTCGTCTATTGGGGCCACGTGCTTCGAGGCACACGCTTTGCCTTTGAGCCTCGTGCACTCGCACTGATAACGGACTTTTACCTTGACGGAATTCGTAAGGCTATGCCATTCGGCCGCTTTACCGACCCAGGCATCAAGAATCGCGACGTCTCCCGAAGGTCTTCACCTGGGGAATGGCGAGACGATGGAATCGCCTCATCGCTGGCTCAGATTGGAGACTACCGGAAAGCTGAATTGGTACAGCCCGACCTTCGTAGCAATAGGTATTTCTGGTATTCCCACTATCATTCCCACCAGCGACCAGCCTATTTTGCTTCGGTACGGATGTACTCCGACCGTGCCAACAACATGGAGTGGCCCCATAATGAAGAGGGGTTGAAAAACCACTTCTACGCAGACGGAAGCCAGTTCATCAGTCGTACCGGTCGCGAATACATCAATATTTATCCTTCGTGGGACTGGCGGAAGATCCCTGGTACGACGGTGGTTCAGGTTGATTCATTCCCCCGTTGGGAGGAATTGGTCAAAAAGGGAACGACTTCATTCGTCGGCGGTGTATCCGATGGGGAATATGGCGCTACTGCTTTCGACTTCCACAGTCCGTTTTCAGGGGTCAGCGCTCGTAAATCGTGGTTTTTCTTCGATGACGAAATCGTCTGCCTAGGCGCGGGCATTACAGCGGACGCGCCTCAACCCGTGGTAACTACATTGAACCAATCGCTGTCATACGGCCCAACGTGGGTCAATGGCAGCCGTAAAACAGAAGAACTGGAGCTCGAGCTACAAGGCCCCCTTTGGGTCAATCACGATAGTATCGGATATATCCTCTTAGATACCGGGGAAGTGTGGTTGCGGCAGGGTAAATCTACCGGCACGTGGCGAAGCATCAGCCACCAAGATGCGGCGACCGATGAGCCTGTCACTCAACAGATCTTCACATTGACCGTAGATCATGGTGCTCGCCCGCGAGACGCTGCATATGCATACGTGGTACTGCCGGCGGTCGGCGAACATGAAACCGCCACCTATGCCCAGCAACGACCAGTGGAGGTGGTGAGCAATACGACAGCCGTACAGGCGGTATCCCACACGGGGCTTGGTGTTCATCACGCGGTGTTTTACGAACCCGGAGCGATTGACTTTCCAGGTGGGCTGCGGCTTGCTTCGGCGGAACCTGCATTGTTTACGTTAAAAGTGTCAGCCGAAGGAATCGAACGGATCTCGGTGGCAGATCCTACCCGCAAACTGGAGAAGCTATCCTTCCGCCTACAATTGCCGGACGGGAGGGATACCGCCTTAACAGTGGCGTTGCCCCGGAATCAATTCGCCGGAAAATCGCTACTAATAGGTCCATTGAAAGCGGGCTACACGCCTTTCCTGTTACGAGAAGACGTACTGGCGGCGCATCAGCAGCGTATCACCGAAGGCGATGCACTGTTGACGGCCGACTTGGATACCGTGTTGCGTCTAGCTGACCTCGCCTTAGCGCGCAAACCCTATTCGGTGACCGAAAAGTCCAAAGTGCCGCCCAGCGGCGACAAGCATGATTACATGAGTGTCGGCCCATACTGGTGGCCGGACACGACTAAGCCTGACGGGTTGCCCTATATCCGTAAGGATGGACAAACCAACCCAGAACGGTTCGCTATCAAGGACGCGCAATATGTCAAGGAATTGTGTGCTGATGTTCAACTGCTTGCCGCGAGTTATTATTTCACGCAACATGAAAAATATGCTCAGCATGCAGCCAAACTACTGGAAACATGGTTTCTCGATGAGCAGACAAAGATGAACCCGAACCTGAACTTCGGCCAGTCAATACCGGGTGTCACCGATGGAAGAGGCATCGGGTTGATTGACACGTGGCACTTTGCTAAATTACTGGATGCCACGCAATTGTTGACGGTCTCCCCGCATTGGGGATTTGAAAAACACGCCCAGTTACAGACATGGGTAAAGGAATTTCTGCATTGGATGCTCGAAAGTGAGATTGGTAAAGATGAAGCCGATGAGCACAACAACCATGGCACGTATTACGATGTGCAGATCGCCAGCTATGCACTATTTGTCGGTGATACGGCGTTAGCCAAACAGACGCTTGAGCGAGCGACAAAGGCTCGCTTGGAAAGCCAGCTGGAAGCTGATGGAAGGCAACCACATGAGCTGGCGCGCACCCGTTCCTGGAGTTATTCGTTGATGAACCTCACCGGCTTCTTTATGCTGGCCCGGCTAGGTGAAAACGTAGGTGTCGACTTATGGGATTACCGAACACAGCAAGGAAAGACCATTGGCAAGGCGTTCGACTACCTGCTTCCATACGGGTTGCGCCGCCAGGAATGGCCTTACCCACAATTGGGGGGAATGGATTTTAACGGCTTTGACAAATTGATGGCAACAGAAGGGCTTCGCTACATGGATAGACAGACTGATCAGCGCATTGGGGACGGCGTACCCAGCTTCAATCGGCTAACTGGAAGCTTCCTTTAGATATAAAATGAATAACGACATGAAAAACCGAACGACAACAAGAAAAGTGTGGGGACTGGGAGTAGCCCTCATGATAATGGGAACCGTAAATGCTCAGCAAACTGGCAAATTGACATTAACAAAAACATTTATAGACAAAAATCTGCGCGAGGCTATAGCGCAATATCACACGCTGATAAAGCGGGTACCGGGTGACGTACTGCCCCGCACGTACATAAAGGCCAACGACTCCTTGGTCACCGCAAAGAGCAATACGTGGATAGCTGGATTTTACCCGGGTACGCTACTGTACCTTTATGAATATAGCAAAGCGGATGGTTTACTCGCGGAGGCTGAAAAACGACTCCGCCTTTTGGAGAAAGAAAAGGACAACAAAGGCACCCACGACCTTGGCTTTATGCTGTATTGCAGCTTCGGTAATGCACTGCGGCTTACAGGTAACACACACTACCGGGATGTCCTGCTTACCGGCGCGGAATCGCTGGCTTCACGCTTCAACGCCACGGTGGGCTGCATACGCTCATGGGATCACAATGGCGACAAATGGAAATTTCCGGTTATTATCGACAACATGATGAACCTGGAATTCCTTAATTGGGCGTCGCGCGTATCAGGAAACCCCAAATACGCCGAGATTTCAACAATTCATGCCAATACAACACTAAAGCACCATTTCCGCGCGGATAACAGCTCATATCATGTCATTGACTACGACCCTGAAACCGGTGTTGTACGCAACAAGCATACACACCAAGGAGCGGATCATGAGTCCGCATGGGCACGCGGACAGGCCTGGGGACTATATGGCTACACGATGATGTATCGCGATACACAAAACGAGAATTATCTGGGCCAAGCGCGGAAAATTGCTGCGTTCATTCTCGATAACCCATCGCTTCCGGAAGATGGCATCCCGTATTGGGATTACAGCGTATCAGGCGCCGACGTACCTCGGGATGCCTCTGCCGCAGCCATTACCGCATCGGCGCTGCTTGAGCTGTCTGAATTGACCACGGGTACCGAAAGCCTGCGTTACCTCCGGGATGCCGAACGTATCTTAACCAGCCTTTCCTCGCCGGCCTACAAAGCGTCCATTGGCTCGAACGGGGGCTTTATCCTCGAACACTCCACGGGGCATTTCCCGGCAAATAGTGAAATCGATGTGCCGTTGTCCTATGCGGATTATTATTACGTTGAAGCGCTCATGCGATATCAACATCTGTTGAACCAGTAAATCGATACAGTATGGATACGAAGGCAAAATTGTTTTTCCTTATCGGCCTATTGCTGTCGTTGGGATTCGCAGCACCAACGCAGGCATTGGCCACCGGACCGGCGGCCGACAGTGTGCCTAAACTGCAAAACCCCATTACGGTAGCGTATCTGAATAAACAACTGCGGAAGTCAAAGCCGCGCTTGGTGCTCAACAGCGATATCGAAAAGCACCTGAAGCAAAAACTGAAAACGGACTCCGTAATACGGAATATCTATGCAGCCATCCAACGGGATGCAATGGCTATCCGCCAGGAACCGCTACTGGAACGCCGGCAAATTGGCCGCAGGCTGCTCGCAGTGTCACGGGAGATGCTCCGCCGGATGAATATGCTGGGCATCGTCTACCGGATTGAAAAAGATCCCGCTGTATTGCAGCGCATAAACGACGAGGTGCTAGCCGTCTGCCGGTTTTCGGACTGGAATCCTTCGCACTACCTGGATGTCGGCGAAATGGCCCTGGCAGTCGCCCTCGCGTTGGACTGGACGGCGGGCGCTCTCCCCAAGTCCACAATCGGGGAAGCAGAGAATGCCCTTATCGAAAAAGGTATATTGCCCAGCTGGCCGGCAGATGGCAGCCAGCCTTGGTGGGCCTATGGCAACAATAACTGGAACCAAGTGTGCAATGGCGGCATGATTGCCGCATCCATTACCATTGCTGAGCGCGACCCGGCACTGGCGGCAAAAACCCTTCACCGGGCGCTCGATGGGCTGCCAAACGCGTTACATGCGTACATGCCCCATGGTGTTTATCCCGAAGGCTCCACCTATTGGGATTATGGCACGGGCTTTTCGGTCATCGCAATTGCCATGCTGGAAAGCGCTTTTGGTACGGACTTCGGCTATGGCAACTATCCGGGATTTCTTCAAAGCGCCACCTTCCGCGTACTCACCAATGCGCCCTCGGGCATGTATTACAATTTCGCGGATTGTGGCGACAAACGCAATTCTAATGGTGACATGGTGTTGGCTTGGTGTGCCCAGCGGACAGGTAATGCTGCTTATTTCGAGAAGGAACGCTTCCTGATACCTGCAGCGCAAATGGGACGTTTGTCGCGATTGGATGGAGCCGGCCTGGTATGGGCGGCGCAATTTGAGGAAAAAGCGGAAGCACAAGTCCCGACAGCCTGGAAGGGAGACGGCCCTAACCCGGTGGTATTCTTCACCGGTGAGAAAAATGATGCCCGGGGCTATTACTTCGGCGGTAAAGGGGGCTACGGCAAGGTCAACCACGGCAACATGGATGGGGGTTCGTTCATATTCGAATTGGATGGGGTACGTTGGGCGATAGACCCCGGCAACCAGGGCTATGAGGAACTCGAAAAAACAGGTTTTGACCTTTGGGGAAGTTGTCAGGACTGTGCACGTTGGACACTGCTCACCAAAAATAATTTTGGACACAGTACCCTGAGTGTCAATGGCCAGTTACATCGTGTAGACGGAATGGCTACCATCACCGACTTCAAGGATGGCCCCATGCCCGAGGCCACTGTAGATCTCACCGCAGCGTTCGGTGATTTACTGACCTCGGCTCACCGGCGTTTCATCAAAGATAGTCCGACCTCACTGACCATTGAGGATAAAATCGTACCTTCCGAAAAAACCACAGAGATAACCTGGCAACTCATGACGACTGCAGATATCATCCTCCAACCGGACGGAATGCTGCTCCGGCAGGCGGGTAAGGAGTTGCGTATCCAAAACCTTTCTCACCCACATCTCCGATTTTCCGTCGTCTCGCTGGATCCCGCTCCGCTCGAGCTTGACCGTCATATTCCAGGGCTGAAGCGCATCGAGCTGCGTATCCCAGGCTGGACAATAGCCACAGACTCAGAGACGATTAAAATTCGACTCTTCGGAGCCGAACAGTAATGTCATGACACCTTGCCTATACAACAAAGGGTTGCCCCGCAAAGAGCAACCCTTTATGTGTTGAAAGCAATCCTTTCTGTAGCCTCGACAGGAATCGAACCTGTATCAAAAGTTTAGGAAACTTCTATTCTATCCATTGAACTACGAGGCCTAAACGCTCGGCAAAAATACAATTTTCAGCGAATAATTGAAAATGATTTCCGCCCTCCCGATGAGGCACGGAAAAGTGACGGATGTCATTTTGCCGTGCAATTTCGCCGATAGTATGTAATGGAAATTTCAAAATTGAGCTGACATAAACTTTTTATATAGGCCATTGATAAAAACGATACCGCTTCACGCAGATAAAGCGTACTTTTGCATCGTCAAAAAATAAACAAATTAACTATGAGTCTTACAGGAAAAAAATTCCCCAGTATTACAGTTGACGCGATTGATTACCTCGGCGATAACTTGTCCATCAATGTTTTCGAAGAGGCAACTAAAAAAGGAAAGAAAGTATTGTTGTTCTGGTATCCAAAGGACTTTACGTTTGTGTGCCCTACTGAATTGCATGCATTTCAGGAAGCGTTGCCCGAATTTGAAAAACGCAACACCATCGTTATTGGCGCATCATGCGATACCAACGAGGTACACTTTGCTTGGTTAAACACTGCAAAGGACAATGGCGGTATCGAGGGCGTAACGTACCCCATCCTTGCTGATACCAACCGTAACCTTTCTCGCGTATTGGGCATCTTGGAAGGTGAAGAAAAGGAAAGTGACGAATTTGGATACATTTTCGAAGGTTCGAATGTAACATTCCGCGCCACTTACCTCATCGACGAAGATGGCAAAGTCTTCCATGAAAGTGTAAACGACATGCCCTTGGGACGTAACGTAAAGGAATACCTCCGCCTGATCGATGCTTATGCACACGTTCAGAAATTCGGCGAGGTATGCCCCGCCAACTGGGAAGAAGGCAAAGAAGCCATGCACGCCACCCGCGACGGCGTAGCCAGCTACCTTGCCAGTCAAGTTTCATTGAGCTAACACAGGCTCATTATGGCGAATGCCCGAAAACGTCATCCGGCTTTTCGGGCATCCTTATCCCTTCCAGTAAGGATCTACACAAAAAAACAAGATTAGTATGTTACAGGAATTAGAAAACGATAACCTCGCCGATATCGTAAAAAATAACGACGTGGTATTAGTGCAATATTCAGCCACCTGGTGCGGCAATTGCAAAATTATGAAACCGAAGTTTAAAAAATTGGCCTCGGAAAACGAGCAAATCCCTTTTGTCATCGCCGACGCGGAACGTTTTCCGCAATCCAGGCAGCTGGCCAATGTCAGCAACCTGCCTACCTTTGCGGCATTTAAGGGTGGCCAGTTGGTAAATCAGGTACAGACCAATAAATTTGACCCATTAATTGAATTGCTGAATGAAGTTACCCATAATTAAACACCTGGTCGAATTCATTGAGCAAAACGACCAGGACTACGTGCTCGAAGCCATTGAGACGCTCGAATCGCTGACTGACGTGCTCTCGCTGAAAGACGAGGAACTTGATGTCATCGGTGAGTTGATTTCAAACATGTACGGTGCGATTGAAGTGGATAAGCTCGTAAAGGGTGGAATGGAACGTAAGGAAGCGCTAAATACCTTCATGAAACGCGTGCTGGACGCTATTGATAAGGCGTAAGTCCGCCCGTTGGCTTTCCACAAAACGATGTTCATAACGAGTCTTTTGTGGAAAACTTGTTGCAGAAAGCTGGTCTTATGTCAGGTATATCTCGTATCTTTACCGTTGTTAAAGGTTAACTTCTTAAAGCCGTTTCTATCTGTTGGCAGAAATAATCCACACGCTTATGCATAAGCATTGAATGCTGCGGTTTTAAGATTTAAATGATTTTTTAATTGTTAATTTGCAGGAGCCGTCCCGATGTTGTCGGGACGGCTTTTGTTTGTTCATCCCAAAGCCCTATCTTTAGTGCCATGAACGTAAGAATCATTGTCAATCTCCTAATTTTTCTGACCACGACCTTACCATCCGTTGGCCAAACCATGCAGCCGCAGCATGCCGGCGAAATCAAGCAGGCCATCAACAAGCTAAATACCCTCGGATCGGTGCTTTACTTTGCTGCGCATCCTGATGATGAAAATACCCGGCTGATTGCTTGGCTGGCCAAAGAGAAGCGTTACCGGACGGGCTACCTTTCGCTCACCCGGGGCGATGGCGGACAAAACCTTATCGGTACTGAACAGGCCGAGGAACTCGGGCTTATCCGCACCAATGAATTGCTTGCTGCGCGGCGCGTAGACGGCGGCGAACAGTTCTTTTCGAAAGCGATCGACTTCGGGTTTTCGAAAACATGGGATGAAACGTTCCGCATTTGGGGGCGGGACCAAATCCTGGCTGACGCTGTTTGGGTCATCCGCAAATTCCGGCCTGACGTTATTATCACACGCTTCCCGCCGGACGAACGGGCCGGCCATGGGCACCATCAGGCGTCTGCTTTACTGGCAATCGAGGCTTTCAGTGCGGCTGCGGATCCAAAGCGCTTTCCGGAACAGCTCGCCGAGGTGTCGGTATGGCAAGCCAAACGATTGCTTTGGAATACGTCAAGCTTTTTCCAGGGATCGCCTCCGTCTTCAAGCCATTTCCTGACCAATATCGGCGAATATAACCCGTATATTGGCCAGTCCTATGGGGAGATTGCAGCAGAAAGCCGCTCAAACCATAAGAGCCAGGGTTTCGGATCGGCCCGCCAGCGAGGCAATAGCGTGGAACGTTTTGAAGTGTTGCGGGGCGACGCGCCGGAAAAAGACTTGTTCGACGGGATTGAAACAACATGGAAGCGGGTTCCAGGTAGTGACAACATCCCGCCGCTGATTGCAACGATCAACCAGGGATTTGATATGGAACACCCTGAAAAATCCATCAATGACCTCTTGGCCCTGCTCAAGGAGGTGGAAAAGCTAACCGATGGGTATTGGAAAACACAAAAGGCAGCTGAAATCAAAGACCTCATTCTCGCTTGCGGCGGCATATGGTTTGAAAGTTATGCCCCTGCAGCCATGTTTGCGGTGGATGAGCAAATTCCTGTCCGCACAGCTTTCATTGTACGTCGGCCCGGCATTGAGGTGTCGGTAGGCCCGACCACACTTTCGTTTAATGAGTTGCATGAGGAGTCTTCCGTTTTTGACGCCTCCGCCATCACGCAGCCTTACTGGCTGCGCCAGCCGCATGGGCTGGGCCGCTTTGTGGTGGACCGCCAAGAGGACGTAGGGCGCCCCGGAAACAGTGACAATCCCACGACAACTGTCGCGCTGCGGATTAACGGGCAGGAACTGACGTTCGAGCGCCCAATCGTTTACAAATACACGCATCCCGTGCGTGGCGAGGTATATGAGCCACTTGCTATTGCACCGAAGATTACGGCCAACCTCGGCCAAAAAGCGCTGGTATTCAATGGATCAGAACCTAAAACGCTTGAAGTGGTATTTACCGCGCACACCCAAGAAGAGGTGTCCGCAACCGCAGCACTACACCTCCCCGGGGGTTGGCGTGCCGAACCGGAACGATTTCCTTTGGCGTTTTCGGCCAAGGCTGAAGAAACTGTCGCTAAATTCACCATCTATCCCGCGCCGCAAACATCGCTCACGGATTCCCTACGTGTTGTCCTGCAATACGGGGATACCACGGCACAGGCTAACGCCATTCGGACCATCGCATACGAACACATTCCCCGCATTACGTGGTTTCCCCCCGCGGCTGCGCGCCTCAGCAAAGTGGAGACCGGCGTGTCGGCTACCCGCATTGGTTACTTGCCCGGAGCTGGCGATCTGATTCCGCAAGCGCTGCGTGAAATCGGGCTGCAGGTAGACGTGCTCTCCGAACAGGACGTTCTTTCGGGAAAGCTTGGCCAGTATGATGCCGTCATCACGGGCGTACGGCTCTACAACGTCAATGAACGTATCCGGCACTTGCAACCCCGTCTATTGGAATACGTAAAAAACGGAGGCACCTTGGTGGTACAGTACAACGTGAGCAACGGGCTGCAACCCGTGGAATTGGGACCTTACCCGTTGCAGCTTTCCCGCAACCGGGTAACAGATGAGACAGCGCCCGTAACCATCCTAAGCCCTGATAGCCGGATATTGAACTACCCGAACAAGATTACGGCCGCCGATTTTGACGGGTGGATACAGGAGCGCGGATTGTATTTTGCCGGCGTTGCAGACAAACATTATGAGCAGCCGCTTCGGATGGCCGACCCTGGTGAAACGCCCAGCGATGGTTCGCTGCTCGTAGCGCCTTACGGCAAAGGTAACTTTGTTTATACATCCCTGGCTTTTTTCAGGCAATTGCCTGCCGGCGTGCCGGGCGCATATAGATTATTTGTAAATTTGCTTGCAAAACCCAATTGATCAAACAGCTATATTAATTGAACATGGAAAAACATATTGAAGAGCCCACGAAGGACACAAAGGTTAACAACTACTTCTACCTGCTTGGCGCACTGTTTGGCGGCTTGACTGGCGGCTTCATACAGGAAAGCGTTCTTGCCGCCCTTATTGGTGCGGTAGTAGGGCTAGCATTTGCCGGCTTCTTCGTTGGCAACCTGCTCAAAGGCCGCGAGCATGACCGATAAGGGACTGCCTCCCTTTGTGCGCAACTGGAAGCGGTTTTACTGGATCGTAGCCGCTTGGTTGCTGGTATTAATCCTACTGTTTTACTTGTTCACCGTTTATTTCGAATGAGTACGACGGACTGGGCGGTATTGTTTTGCACGCTGTTACTGATTGTCGTTTACGGCGTATACAAAAGCAGGGGTATCCGGAATATCGATGGGTATTTGCTGGGCAACAAATCTTTGCCCTGGTACCACGTAGCACTATCCGTGATGGCCACGCAGGCCAGCGCCATCACCTTTCTTTCCGCACCCGGACTGGCGTATTCGTCGGGCATGAGTTTCGTGCAATTTTACTTTGGCTTACCATTAGCCATGATCGTGCTCAGCATCTCCTTCGTGCCTATTTTTCACCGCCTGCGGGTCTTTACGGCCTATGAGTTTCTGGAAAAACGATTCGATGTCCGCACACGTGCATTCACAGCGCTGCTGTTTTTGATACAACGAGGGCTCTCCACGGGCATCACCATCTATGCACCCGCGATTATTTTATCCAGCATCCTCCAAATCAACGTGGTCTATACCACCTTGTTTATCGGCACCTTGGTCGTACTCTATACGGTATATGGCGGCACGAAGGCGGTATCATATACCCAGATGCTGCAAATGACCATCATTTTCGGCGGGCTGCTGACGGCCGGCGTATTGGTTGTATACATGCTGCCAGGCGATATCGGCTTGGGAAAAGCGTTGCATATTGCAGGCAAATCGGGCAAGGCGAATGCCATTGATCTGACATTCGACTGGAACAACCAATACACCTTATGGAGCGGCCTTATCGGTGGCTTTTTCCTGCAACTTTCTTACTTCGGCACCGACCAAAGCCAAGTAGGGCGGTACCTCACGGGCTCCTCCATCCGCGATAGCCGCATCGGCTTACTGATGAACGGCTTGCTCAAGGTGCCCATGCAGTTTGCCATACTGCTCATTGGGATATTGGTGTTTGCTTACTATCAATATAACAGCCCCCCCATCTTTTTCAATAAGTATGAGCTCAATAAAATCGAAAACAGCGGATACGCTGCCCAGGTAGACGAACTGAAGGCCGAGCACGAATTGATCTTCCGCGAAAAGCAGCAGCAGATACACCGGCTTACCGAAGCGCTTGACCAGGGTGATGAAGCGGTCATCGCCGATGTACGTGAACAGCTACGCCATGCCGACGCACAGGCGAAGGAGGTGCGGCAGGATTTGATAGCGTTGATGCAGGAAAACGACAGCTTGGCCGACACGAATGACAACAACTACATCTTCCTGTCTTTCGTCACCGAAAATTTCCCCAAAGGGCTCATCGGCTTGTTGGTAGCCATCGTTTTTATGGCGTCCATGGGCGCTACAGCCAGTGCCATCAACTCGTTGGCTTCCACAACGGTCATCGACATTTATAAGCGCTTTGTCAGTAAGACAGCCAGCGAGCGCGGATACCTTTCCGCATCGCGGGCGTTTACCTTGGCGTGGGGTATATTCTGCGTCATCATCGCCCTATATGCGAGCAAATTGGGTAACCTGCTGGAGGCGGTGAACATCCTGGGTTCGCTGTTCTATGGCACCATACTCGGCATCTTCGTCGTGGCTTTCTATGTCAAGCGAGCGGGTGGCAGAGCTGTGTTATGGGCAGCCATCCTCACCGAAGCGATCGTCATTGCCCTGTGGTGGTCCGATGCCATGGCCTTCCTCTGGCTTAATTTGGTAGGTTGCGCCGGCGTCGTGCTGTTCGCGCTGCTTTTTCAGAGTTTCCGGTACAGACTGTACAATACACGGAGGTCGTAGTCCGTCAGCTTGGGACTGACATCGGTTTGGACGTAATGTAGCTTGAATGCGCCGATGGCGGCATCCAGATTGGATGTGTCGTAGCCGATGATGCGTAGGGCATCCACGGGATTGAAATGTTCCGGTGGCTCCACCAGCTCGTTATCCGGCCAAAGGCCAAATCCGCGTTCAGCCAACCGTTTCCAGGGAAAGAAAGCACTGGGGTCGACCTTCCGGGCAGGCGCAATGTCGGAATGCCCGATAAAATTAGCGGTAGGGATGTTATACTTCCGTTTGAGCGTATCCAACACATTCAGCAAGCTGTATAGTTGAGCCTCGGGAAATGGCTCATTTCCGTTATTATCCAATTCGATACCCAATGATACCGAATTGAGATCCGTCACGCTGCCCCACTTGCCGGCCCCTGCATGCCACCCGCGCACATAATCGTTGAGCAGCTGGTACACCTCACCGTCACGGCCAATCACATAGTGGGCGCTCACTTCCGAGTGGGGCACCGTAAAAGTGCGCAGCGTCTGCGCCAGGCTGTCTTGCGCGGTATGGTGGATAATAACGTAGTTGGGTTTACGCAGGTTGAAATGAATGGCACCAACCCAATGGGCGTCACGCTTTGCCTGCTGATCTTCTAAGACCGTGGTGTTGCCAGCGGTGTCATACGAGACCACCAGGCGGGGTGTGGCGTAAGGCAATGGCTGCCGCAGCTGCTCGGTAAGCGCCTTCAATTGCTGTTTATGCAGTTTGTTGGTTTTCGCATAGCGATCAGTGCTGCACGCCGAAAGAACAAGCCCTGCAAACACAATATAAATGACGGTACGTACGGGAGGAATGCTTGCTTTTGCCATACACACGAAGAGCCTGTTTAAATTTATATAGTGAAATTTTTATAGGCTAATTTACTTTGGGATTTTATAAAGCAGGCCCAGTGCCAGGGTCTGGCTCGTCTGAATGTCGGTATGCTGGCGACTATCGTACACCAAGATACCGGTAAGCGACACATTGATCAGCCTGGTGACCGAAGCGATGAGCGTCGCATCCAGGCGGTGGGCCGGATCGTTTAGCTCTTCATAGTTGGCAAACATGTTGTAACGGCTCTTAAGATTGAGGTTTTGCCCGATGTTGCGATCCAGGTTGGCCGTGAGCTGGAACGCCAGGTCATTGCGGAAGCGTCTGCCGGGCTCGACCCCATACCGCGACCCGTCGCCCGCCGTTGGCACCACGTTGTCGTCCCACACAAACGTCTGCCGAGCCGTGCCTGTGCCGATACGCAGGGAAAAAGTGTTGTCCGGCTTATACTCGATACCAAGTGATTCGGTCAGGTAGCCTGGAGCCATGAAATTGGAACGCACACCCGTGATGCTATCTTGGCCACTGGAACTTACACCATAATGGTAGCCAATATCAAACTGGCTTTCAAACGTGAGCGACGTAAACAGCGACCAGTGTTTGGCTATCCTCAATGAAAGCTTATTGTCCCAAAAAATCCGGTCGTTGTTTTTCCGGGGCAGCTGATCCCTGTTTTTCATCTTTCCGTATTGCAGGTTCAGCTCGGTGACAAAGTTGGTGTTGTTGCGCGTATAATCGGACTTATGATTGATCAGAGCCCCTACCGAGATGGAGTTGACACCTCCCGACTGCCAGTTTTCGCTGAACGATGCCTGGTTGGCGTTGATACCAAAGGACGACCAGTGCCGCCAGTAGATCACCTGCAAATCCAAGGCGGATACAGGCAACGTAACCGGACGTATATCCAATTCCGGCCGTTCGACTTTGAGGCTGTTGGAATCCGGCTTGCGCCGCAACTCGTCTAAATCATAGATTTGGGCCTTTCCTATCGAAACGCCCAAAAGCAGGAGTGTAAGCAAAAAGTAAAACTGTTGTCTCATAGCTGCCGCTAAATTAGCAAATATCGTGCTGCTTTTCATTAAGCGACCTATTTCTCCTTCGATTTCGCTCTTAGCAAATTAGTTTTGCGCCGTTGCTCCACTTAGGGATCCCGCGCACCCGTGTGTGCTTTCCCTTCTTCCTCCAAGGCATCCTTGGATGCGCATAAGCAACCTAGGGGGACGAGCGGAGCAAGTCTCCCAGTTGCGCCGCGTATCCAAAGGTGCCTCCCGCTATGTTTCTCCTCTCCTTCCAAGGCATCCTTGGATGCGCATAAGCAACCTAGGGAGATGAGCGGAGCAAGTCTCCCAGTTGCGCCGCGTATCCAACGGTGCCACCCGCTATGTTTCTCCTCTCCTTCCAAGGCATCCTTGGATGCGCATAAGCAACCTAGGGGGACGAGCGGAGCAAGTCTCCCAGTTGCGCCGCGTATCCAACGGTGCATCCCTCCCTATTTCTCCGTTTCAGGAAGCGGGGGTAATCGCCGGGCCGCAGGGTTTTGCCGGTACTGAACCAGCGACGAGCGGATATAAAACGCGAGGTTATAATCATTGGCGCTGAGCACAAAATAGTAAGAAGGCCGGTACTGGCGCATGAAATCAGCCAAGGTCTCGCCTTTAAGGCCGGTAATGCTACTTACCAATTCAGGGGTAAACCGGTAGTCAATGACCGTTTCCCGGTAATCTTGCTCGATAATCTCCTGAAGCCTGCGTGAGTTTTTACCCTCCCGGCTGATGAGCTTGTATAATGCATCGATGCTCAATCCTGCTCCCGTGGGGCCCACCGAAAAAATCGACCCCGCATCTCCCCGGCTATAGGCCGTGCTATACTCCCGCTTATTCTCCTCCAGCCGCTCCTCGGGACTACGCCGCGCAATGACCGATACTTCATCAAGCCATATTGTGGAACGCTCCATATTAAACAGCACGATCTTTTTATCTTTTACCATCAACGTATCGGGATGATAGCCCTTGGCCGCAGCGATCAGAATGTCGCCGGGCGAGGCCTGGATGGAAAATTCACCACGCGTGTTGTTGTACCCTCCTTCGTCGTTGGCGGTATTGTAAACGTATACCTGAGATATGCGCTGTTTCGTATGCTTATCAAATACAATACCCTCTACGGCAGTTTGCGCCATCGTGAAGCCGGGACTCCATACGCCCAAGAATAATCCGGATAGAAAACGAACCAAACATTTCACTGTCGTAAAACTACAGTTAAGTTTGCAGTTGGCGAAAAATTTAACACCATTTTGCAGATGGTGATAGCTTATTGTGACACTAAGATAAGCTGGCCGACAAACAGCGATTCGGTTTTCAGCCCATTTAGATCCATCAGATCTGTCGTGGACATGCCATATTTACGGGCAATAGCAGCCAGCGTATCGCCTTGCTTGACCTCATGGATATCGATACGTACCGGCGCCTTGGCCTGCGCGACTTGGAGCTCTTCTGGTTTATTTTCGACGATTTCAGTCTGGACTACTTTTTCACGTTCGATTTTGGCGGTGCGGCTTTCGGGCCGGTCGTACTGATGCAGTTCGTAACGTTCGATGAGGTCGATCAGCAGATCAGCATATCGCGGGTTCGTCGCGTAACCAGCGGATTTAAGGCCTCTCGCCCATCCCTTGTAATCGTCCTTATCGAGTTCAAAAAGCGCCGCGTAGCGTTTCCGCAGCAAAAACTGCGAATGGTCTTTGAACGACTCTTCCGCGTGTTCGTATACCCTGAAGCAATCGTTATGCCGATCATCGTCCTTGTAGGTTTTCCCCCCTATCCATTCCGGAGTGCACTTGATGCCGAAGTGATTATTTGCTTCGCGGGCCAGTGTACTGTTGCCGTTTCCGGATTCGAGTAAAGCTTGCGCCAGCTTAATGCTTGCCGGAATACCATACCGCTCCATTTCAGCAATGGCGATATCTTTATATCGCTCAATGTATTCGTAACCGGATGTGCTGGTGTAGGAAGCGGCCGGCTGTGCAGGTTTGGTAGGAGCGTTGCGTGCCGGCTGAGCTGGCCGCGCCGGTACCGGCCGGCTGCTCACGCGCGGGTTCTGAAGCACTTCATGCTTGGATAGGCACGATGTAAAGAAGACGGCAGCGAGAATGGCGTATAGGTATCCTTTCATTTAGAGGAGCAATTGTTGTCCGATGCGCAACCGCGAGTCGGTCAGCCCATTGTTGCGCTGAATGGTCTGTACCGTTGTGCCATACTTCCGGGCGATGTCATATAAGGTGTCTCCTCGTTTTACCGTGTACCACGCTGCTTCCTCCGGCATTTCAGCTGCAGCAAGTACCATTCCTTCTGGTTTTTTATCCAACTCATGCAGGTTGTATTTCCGGATGATGTTGATGACCTTGGATGACCAAGAGGTACTGTGCGCATACCCGGAACGGGCTATGCCCTGCACCCACTTTTGGTATTCATGAGGCTCATACAAGTCGAACAGCTCCACGGTACGCTTGCGGCGCTTCAAAAAATCGATAAAATCCTGATAGGATTCTTCTACCGACGAATACCCCTTGTAGGCCGAACGGATTTCCTTACTGTCGTTCGGTCCCTTAATACCGAAGTGATTGTTGAGGTGGCGGGCGACGCGACTGGTACCGTGTGCGCTCTCATGCATCGCTATAGCTAAGATGATGCTCGCCGGGCATCCGTGTTCTTCCATATGCTGGATGGCTGCATCTTTGTATTGTTCGATATAAGCTTGGGGTGATTCTTGGGCTATCGTGTGTATAGCTGACGTTGCGGTCAACCACATGGCAAGGCATAAGGCAATGGTCGTCTTGTTTATTCCTTTCATATCGTATGGTTTTAGCTTCCCTTTACCGCTTACGCAACAGAAACAACCCGTCGCGAATGGGAAGAATCAGTTTATCTACACGTTCATCGGCTGCAAGCCGTTCGTTCAGTGAAACAAATTGCTGGGTTTGGGGATCGCCGGCATCCATCACCACTTTCCCCTTCCAAAGTACGTTGTCAATCAAAATCAAGCCGCCCTTACGGCTTTTTTCGAGTGCAAGCTCATAATACAGGTGATTGTTTTTCTTATCGGCATCGATAAAAACAAAATCAAAAAGGCCTGCCAACTCGGGGATAACGGCGGCAGCATCGCCAATGTGGTAATGAATAGCATCGTGCCATTGGGATTGCTCAAAATACCCACGGACACGGGCTTCCAGCTCTGCGTTATGGTCGATGGTGTGGATTTCGCCCCCCGGCGCAAGGCCTTCCGCAAGACACAACGTCGCGTAGCCGGTGAACGTGCCCACTTCCAGCACATAACGGGGTGCGACCAGCTTACTCAGCAGCGCGAGGAACCTCCCTTGATAATGGCCCGACAGCATGTGAGGCCTCGTTTCCTTGAGGTAGGTCTCCCGGTTGATGCGCTGCAATAAAGCAGGCTCAGCATCACACGTCCGCTCCAGATAGCTCGTCAATATGTCATCGAACATATCCATCGTAACCGCAAAGTAAGCAAACTTAACACAATTTAACAACGATAACGATGTAACGTTTCGTAAGTTTGGACGTCAGAATCATAACCGATCACCTATATGGATTGCCGTATCATGCTGAAAATCATCGCCGTCACCACCATCTTCACCTATTGCTTTATTTTACCCGCCCATACCCAAACGTATCCATTGAGCGGGCAGGTCAGGGATGAACACGGCCAGCCGGTACCCTTTGCCAGCATTTATAAAGCGAACACCACCACCGGTACATCGGCTAACAGCGAAGGAGTGTTCAAGCTTCAGCTGCCGTCCGGTGAGCACACACTGCTCATTCGGGCCGTTGGTTACCGGCAGGCCGCCCAACAGGTGACGGTACCCCGCGACACACACCTCACTGTTGCCTTGCACACCGAGGCTTACCTGCTGGACGAAGTGGTCATCGGCCATGGAGAAGATCCGGCTTATGCCATTATCCGGCAGGCTATCCGCAACCGCAAGAAGCACTTGAATGAGGCCTCACCTTACACTGCCAAGGTGTATATCAAAGGCGTGCAGCGCCTATTGCAGGCGCCGAAGAAATTCTTGGGGTTTGATGTCGATCAGGTGGCGCGGGAGATGGGGCTTGACTCCAACCGGACCGGCATTGTATACCTCTCCGAATCCGAATCCCGCATCACCGTGCAGCCGCCGGATAAATTCCATGAGGAGATGATCAGCTCCAAATTTTCGGGCAACAACCAAGCGTTCAGCTTCAACCGGGCAGCCGACTTAAAGCTGAACTTTTACGAAAATCATCAGCCCATTATTGAAGGGCTGAGCGCACGGCCATTTGTATCGCCCATCGCTGACAACGCACTGAATTACTACCGCTATCGCCTGTCAGGGACCACGGAAGAAAACGGACTTACGATCAACAAAATACAGGTCATCCCCCGTCGCAAGGCGGAACCGCTCTATGCGGGCGACATTTACATCATAGATGGCTCTTGGCGCATCTATGGAGTCAACCTCCAGCTCACGAAGGAATCGAGCGTCAATATCCTCGATACACTCAGCATCAGGCAGGAATTTATCCCGCTCGAAAACCAGCAATGGCAACCCTCAAGTATCCGCTTCGATTTCGTGGGTGGGTTGCTAGGCTTTCGCGTAGGCGGCTACTTCGCCGCGGTATACAGCGATTACAACCTGCAGCCCACCATCAAAAAGCGCCTTTTCAACGAAGCGTTGCGCATTACGGAGGGGGTCAATAAGCGGGACGCTGACTATTGGGCAGCACACCGCCCCTTACTGCTTACGGAGGAGGAAGAGTTGGATTATGTCCGCAAAGACAGCATACAACGGCGGCGTGAATCAAAGGAATACCTCGACTCGGTGGATAGACGGGCCAACCGGTTTAAACCTATGGGCTTTCTCGCGGGGGGGTATACTTACCGTAATCGTGCAGAACGCTGGCGCCTTTCGTTCGATGGCCTTGCCACGTCGCTGCTCTTCAACAGTGTGGAAGGGTTGGCACTCCATTATGGTGCTCAATATGTCAAGCAGGTAGACACCGTCCGCAACCGCAACTTCACCCTATACGGCAATGTCCGCTACGGCTTTGCCAACCAGCGCTTCAACGGCTATCTGGGCACGTCGTTTCCGTGGGGAAAAAGCACCTTTGGACTCTATGGGGGCAGCACCGTGCAGGACCTGAACAACCGCGGCTCGCTGCCGCCACTATTTAACACCATCAGCACCACCTTCTTCGGCCGCAACTACATGAAAGTGTATGAGCGCGCCTTCGGCGGGGCCTCTTGGCAATATACGCTGCCTGCGAATGTGAAGTTGTCCGCTTCGGCGATATGGGAAAACCGCGTTTGGTTGCCCAACAGCACCGACTACACCTTCTGGGAGCACAACAAACAGTACCTAACCTCAAACAATCCGTTTGTCCCCGCTGAAGACATACCACTATTTGACGAAAACCAGGCGTTTAAGGTCTCGTTGGGTGTCAGCTACGACTTTGGCACGCGGTACGAAACCTATCCGAACAGGCGGGTGTACTTGCCATCCAAATGGCCCACGCTATCGCTAAATTACACCAAGGCCATACCGGGGGTTTTCGGGGCCGACGCAGCTTATGACTTGCTGACAGCCCGGTTGTACAAAACACAAATTGCTATGGGGTTGTACGGCCAGCTGTCCGTCGACCTTATCGCCGGCACGTTTTTGAGCAGCAAACAACTGTACTACACGGATTACCGCCATTTCAACGGTACGCGTACGCTCATCAGCGATCAGCAACTGAGTACGTTCCTGCTGCTGGATTATTACCAGCATAGCACAACGGAAAATTTCGCGGAGGCACATGGTGAGTACAATCTGTCTACGTTGTTGACCAGCAAGGTGCCCCTGCTCCGCAAACTCAAGCTACAGGAAATCATCGGGCTGCATTACCTTAACACCAAAGAGGTGTCCCATTATGGCGAAGCGCACGTCGGATTGCAGTGGCAAAACCTGCGGATTATCTATGCCCGTTCTTTCGGTGCCCGACCGGGAATGCGCGGGAAAGACGCGATACGGATTGGGCTTCGGCTGTTTTAAGCCCGCTGCATCGTTAGCCTAACGACGCGGTAATCAGCCGGAGAAATTCGTTACGGGTACGCTCATGCACAAACTCACCCGTGAAGGCAGACGTCGTCGTCACGGAATTCTGCTTCTGCACGCCGCGCATGCACATACACAGGTGCTTGCATTCGACAACCACGGCCACCCCCGCCGGCTGCAAGGTCTTGTGTATACAATCACGAATCTCATTGGTAAGGCGCTCCTGAACCTGTAGACGGCGCGCAAAGATATCCACCACCCGTGGGATTTTGCTTAAGCCAACAATATGGCCATTGGGGATGTATGCTACATGGGCTTTACCGAAGAAGGGCAACATGTGGTGTTCGCACATGGAATAGACTTCAATATCTTTGACGACCACCATTTGGCTATATTCCTCCTCAAACATGGCACTGCGCAATACGGTTGCTGCGTCCAGGTCATAGCCATGGGTAAGGAACTGAAGTGCCTTTGCAACCCGCTCGGGCGTTTTCACCAGTCCCGAACGGGAGGGATCTTCCCCCAATAATTCGAGAATCTCCGCGTAATGCGCTGCAATACGGGCTACCTTTTCAGGATTATAGCGATCGATTTTGACGTATCCGTCAATTTCTTCCTCGTTGAGTGGAAAATTGTTTTCCATATTCGTATGCATTAGTTCGTCAACGGAGCGTTATTCCCCAAAGTATTCAACGGAGTTGTTTTCCGTTTCAACCAACCGCACCGAGTGTAAAATAACGTCATGCGCCTCTACATGCGGCTTCAATTGATTGAATATTTCAATGGCCAACACTTCCGTAGACGCCATTTTACCTTGCATGAAGTCCACATCCATATTGATGTTTCTGTGATCCAGCTTGTCGATCACATAAAACATGATGATGTTTTTCAGCTCCTTCAAATCAATGACAAACCCGGTCTCGGGGTTGACTTCGCCCTTAACCGTTACAAAAAGCTCATAGTTGTGGCCATGCCAATTCGGGTTGGAACATTTGCCAAACACCGCCTCGTTTTGTTCCAACGTCCATTCATCGCGGTATAATTTGTGCGCCGCGTTAAACCGTTCGCGCCGTGTCAGATATATCATAGGTTGCAAAGATACGTTAATTTGGTGATTCGTAAATTTGCTGTTTCTTTTTTTGCTGGATTACTGTTCGTTTTAGACTTATCGCTTACTGCCTGCCACTTGAGACTTACGGCATAAAGCTAATTTCATACCTTTGCCTCGTGGAAACCACGCGCAGACGTTATTTCATCGAAATCGCCTTTGACGGCGGGGCTTATCATGGTTGGCAAATCCAACCCAACGCGTTGACCGTGCAGGAACTGCTGGATAAGGCATTGACCACGCTGCTACGCGAACCCATCGGCACAGTAGGATGTGGCCGTACGGATACCGGCGTACATGCGACACAGCTTTTTGCACATTTCGATGTGGCGCATGAGGCCACCATCGGCGATGCGGATGCATTGCTTTACCGTATCAATGCATTGCTCCCGCATGATATCGCTGCAAAAAGACTTATCGCCGTTGCTCCGGATGCCCATGCACGGTTTGATGCGGTGCAACGGTCTTATGAATACCATACTCATTTTAAAAAGGATCCTTTTCTACGTGGCCGTTCGTGGCAGTTGCGCAGTGTACCTGACGTCGGCGCAATGAACGAAGCTGCAGCAATTTTGCAGCAGTATGAAGATTTCTCGTGCTTCAGTAAGTCCAATACACAGGTGCACACCAATATATGCCGCGTAACGCGGGCAGAATGGCAATGGGCCGATGAACAACGGTTGGTCTTTTATATCTCCGCGAACCGGTTTCTTCGCAATATGGTAAGGGCTATCGTGGGGACCCTGATGGACGTCGGACGGGGCGAACACCCACCGGAATACATGCACACCGTCATCCGTAGCAAAAGCCGCTCGGTGGCGGGCACCTCTGTCCCGGCGTGCGGTCTGTATCTTACTGAAGTGATGTATCCCTTCCTTTAGGATCTCCTACTCATTTTTTTTGCTAAATTTGAGGATGAAATCATTAACCCTGAGTGTATTACCTACGCTACTGCCCTTCAGCATTGCGTTATTTGCCTTTTTTTTGGGTTGCCGGTCCGGGTCAAACAAAAAAGACACAAGTGCCGCGTATACCACGTATGAGCCTGCAATGGGTACGCTGCGAATATTGAGTGACGTAGAAAACCCCGAAATAACCAGCGTAAAATTGCTTAATGACAAGAAAAAAGACTCATTAGCTGCAGTTGCCCCCCGAAACGGCAAATTTACACTCGTCGTTAACCAATTGCCCATGCATGAGGTTTATTTCTTGGAAATCTACGGCAAATCCACCCGCAGGGGTACTGATGGTTTGGATTGGACAGCGTACATCCCCGTATATTTAGAAAAAAGCGATGCCAAGTTAATGCTCGACCATCGTTTTTTTGATCATCCGGGTTCCATTAGCAAAGCCAAATTTTCGATCCAAGGGGGCAGCAACGAACAGGCGTTATTAAACGATTGGCAGGAAGCGCTGGATGAACAGCAAGCCGAGGCCGAGGGAAAAGCCCTACATTATACGTTCGGCAGTGGCATGGCCGCCCAGAAGCAAGACACAGCCGGTGAGACGGCCGACCAGGAATCAACGGTCACGCAACGTTTTATCCAACAAAAAAAGCCTTTAGTAGCATCCTTATTTCTGGCCTATACAACTAATGCACACCGGACGTATGCAATCGCTTATAACGAATTGTATCAGGCGATGCCCGACAGTGCTCGGCGAACCAAATATGGCATTGACCTCATCCAACGTTTAACCCGTATCATGAATCCCATTCAGCAATTAAATCCGGCAACACAGGTGATCGCGGTCGACGAGGGACTGAAACAATTAACATGGCCGGATTTTGATACGTATAAATACCTCCTTCTTTGTTTCTGGAACAGCGCGGATAAGGCTGGATATGCCGCTATCAAACGGATTGATGAACAGGCCTCCGCACTTAAGCAACAAGAAATAGCCCTCATCCATTTGTCGGTCGACAGCCGATTCAGCCAATGGAAAAAATGGAGCCCGCCCTTAGGCCTGCAACACAATTATAAATTGCGAAAAGAGATTCAGCAACCCCTGATAGACTCCTTATACCTTACAGAACTGCCACGTTACGTACTCATCCGCCCCAGTGGGGAGGTCGTTGATGCCGATGTCTCATTGGACGCGCTCAACAGGCTACTTACCTCAACGGAATAAGCACCGGCACGGCGCGCCGTTTGACAAATCATGAACGAAGATACGCCACAAAATCGTACTTTTGTACCTAACCCATGAGCGAACCCCAAATAACTGGCAAAACGTATGATGCGCAACTGCTACGCAGGATGATGCGCTATGTAAGGCCCTATCAGGGCATTTTTATCATATCCGTGTTGCTTACTATCCTCATGGCAGGTATTGCCCCGGCGCTACCGATGCTGGTCGAATATACCCTCGACCGATTCATCCTCCAGCATGATGCCAACGGCCTCCGGCTTATGCTGATGCTCATGCTTGGCCTACTAGTGTTTCAAACAGTCATCCGCTATTACCATACCCTGATGACGAGCACCTTGGGCCAATCGGTTATCCGTGATTTGCGCATTGCGGTATTCAATCATATTACGCGGCTGCGCCTTAAATATTTCGATCATACGCCTATTGGCCGGCTCATCACCCGCACCATATCGGATCTGGAAACCATTGCCAACATCTTTTCCGAGGGGCTTATCCAAATCATCGGCGATATCCTGCAATTGGTCGTTATCCTGGGCGTGATGTTTTACACGGATTGGAGACTCACGCTCGTCGTATTGATTCCGATGCCTTTGATGATTGCTGCAACTTACATTTTCAAGGAAGCAATGAAGTCGGCATTTCAAGATGTAAGAAAATGGGTATCCAACCTGAATACGTTTTTACAAGAACACATTTCGGGTATCAGCATTATCCAATATTTTGCCCGCGAAGACCAGGAAATACGCAAATTCAAGACGGCCAATGCAGAACATCGCAATGCGCATATCCGGGCCAACTGGTATTTTTCAATTTTTTTCCCGGTCATTGAAATCATCATGGCCATCGCATTGGGATTGCTGGTATGGTACGGCTCCAAACAGGTACTGGCAGACGAACTGTCGCCCGGTGTCATTGTCTCATTTATCATGTACATCAACATGATTTTCCGCCCGATACGTGAATTGGTGGACAGGTTCAACACGCTCCAAATGGGCATGGTGAGCGCTGAGCGGATTTTTTCCGTACTGGATACCAACGAGCAAACCCCCAATACGGGCACCAAACAGCCCACCACCATCCGGGGGGAAATTGTCTTTGATAACGTATGGTTTGCGTACGACGAAGAAAAGTGGGTACTTAAGGACATCAGCTTCAAAGTCAACCCCGGCGAAACGCTGGCGTTGGTGGGCGCTACAGGCGCTGGGAAATCTTCTACCATCAATATCCTCAGTCGCTTCTATGAAGTAAACAAAGGCGCTATACGGCTGGATGGTACAGACATCCGTGAGTACGAGCTTAACTACCTGCGCCGTACTATCGCTACCGTACTGCAGGATGTTTTCTTATTTTCGGACTCCGTGGCCAGCAACATCAGCCTCAATGACCCGGCCATCACCCGTGAGCAAATTGTTGAAGCCGCCAAGCAGGTGGGCGCACATGACTTCATCATGCGGTTGCCGGACGGGTACGACTATAAAGTACAGGAACGTGGGGCTACACTGTCCTCCGGGCAGGCCCAGCTTATCTCATTCATCCGCGCGCTGGTACACGATCCGAAAATATTGGTATTGGACGAAGCTACCTCATCGGTAGATACCGAAACCGAAGGGCTGATTCAACGGGCTATCGACACGCTGATGAAGGGCCGCACGTCCATCATCATTGCCCATAGGCTTTCTACCATACAGAAGGCTGATAAAATCATCGTGCTGGACAAAGGCGAGATGAAAGAAATAGGTTCCCACCAGGAGTTGTTGCGGATCGATGGGTACTACAAGCGGTTGTATGATTTGCAGTTTCATTCGGCAGGTATTTAATAGCACTTGGTCATCGCTTGCAAACAGTCTCGTGTGAAACCGTAACGCCGGCCGTTGACCGCGCCGCGCGCCTGCACCGAAGCATTGTCGCTAAACGCGTAAAGGGCTGGCCAATGGCCAGCCCTTTACGCGTTTACAGCCGGTCGCTTAATCCAGCCCTCGTTTTTTCATCAAGTGTACCGGATTGGGATCCGACCCGCGGAAATTACGGTATAGCACCGCAGGCTTTTCCGTACCTCCGCGTTCAAGGACGTTTTGTCGGAAAGCATCGGCGGTCTCCTTATCAAAAAGACTCTTTTCTTTGAACGCCGCAAAGGCATCTGCATCCAGCACCTCCGCCCAGATATAGCTGTAATAGCCGGCCGAATAACCGCCACTGAAGATGTGCTGGAAGTACGTGCTCCGGTACCGGGGGATAATCTCGTCAATAAGGCCATACTTGGTCATTGAAGCGTTTTCGAAGGTGGTCGCGTCGTCCGTTATCTCCGCCGTCTGCGTATGATAATCCATATCGAGCAATGATGCTGCCAAATACTCCACCGTGGCAAAGCCTTGGTCAAACGTACCTGCCCGTTCCAACTTGGCAATCAGTTCGTCGGGGATCGGCTCTCCGGTTTCAAAATGATGCGCATACAGCTTCAATACCGCGGGATCTGCCGCCCAGTTTTCCATAATCTGAGACGGCAGCTCCACAAAGTCGCGCGACACCGACGTACCTGACAGGCGTTCATAAGTCACATTTGACAAGAGACCATGCAGGGCGTGCCCAAACTCATGAAACAGGGTACTAGCCTCGTCAAACGTCAATAGGGCCGGCTTGTCGCCAACCGGCTTGGTAAAGTTACATACGATGGAGATGATCGGCGCTACACGCTTGCCATCCTCCATCTTTTGCCTACGGTAGGAAGTCATCCATGCGCCTACGCGTTTGGATTGACGCGGGAAAAAATCTGCATAGAGAACACCTAAGTGACTACCGTCGGCGTCAAACACTTCATAAACCTCCACCTCGGGGTGGTACACCGGCACATCATCCAGCGCTTTGAATGTAAGCCCGTACAAGCGGTTAGCTACGTCGAAAGCGCCTTCGCGGACATGCTTCAGACTGAAATACGGTTTGATTTCATCTTCATTCAGCGCGTAGCGCTTCTGGCGGATTTTTTCGGTGTAATAGCGCCAGTCATAAGGCGCTGGGGCGAAGGATTGCCCCGTCGCAGCGATTTCCTGCTTGATGTCTGCCGCCTCGACCTTGGCCTTGGCTAGCGCCGGACGCCAAAGATCATTGAGCAATTTGTATACATTGTCAGGATTTTCGGCCATAGCCTCTTCCAGCACGTAATGGGCGTGGGTTGGATATCCCAAAAGGTTAGCCCGTTGTAAGCGAAGATTGGCGATTTTAACCAGAATTTCCTTATTGTCGTGCGTATTGCCATTATCACCCCGGCTTTTGTAAGCCTCCCAAATGTGCTTGCGCAGGTCGCGATTATCGGCATATTGCAAAAATGGCATCACACTGGGGTTGGAAAGCGTAAAGACCCATTTGCCGTCCTTGCCACGTTCCTTTGCCGTTTCGGAAGCCGCAGCAATCAGTCCTTCCGGAAGCCCGGCCAGGTCGCGTTCATTTTCGATGATCAGTTCGTAAGCATTGGTCTCGGCCAGTAAATTTTGATTGAATTGGACGGTCAGCACCGCAAGCTCTTCATTGATTTTACGGAGCTTGTCCTTGTCTTCGCCCTGCAAATTGGCACCACCGCGGACGAAACTTTTGTAATTGTCTTCCAGCAACCGGAGCTGCTCGGGATTCAGGTCCAAGTCTGCCCTGTTGTCCCAAAGGGTTTTGACCCGGGCAAACAGCCGCTCATTCAACCGGATATTATCCTGATGCGCGGAAAGCACCGGAGCCATCTCTTTCACAATAGCTTGGATGGAATCATTGGTATTGGCCGAATTCAGGTTGCCCAGTACGGTATTCACGTTGCTTAGCAACTGGCCGGCGTCTTCAAGCGCAAGGATGGTATTTTCAAAAGTGGGATCTTCTGCATTGTTGACAATCGCGTCGATTTCGGCCTCGTGCTGCTCCATTCCAGCTTCAAGTGCCGGCTTGAAATGTTCGTTTTTGATCTTATCAAACGGCGGCACACCGAACGGCGTATCATAAGCGGTTAGAAAAGGGTTTTCAGTAGTTGTCTTGGTTTCTCCACACGATACGATAAATGCGGTTGAAATCATCAGTAATGGTATAATTTGCTTGCTATTCATGCTTGCTTAATCTATTTTTGGCCAAAGGTACGGATGTTTTTGAAAACGGGGCACAAAAGCAAAAATAACAGCCGGAACGTTACAGGTAGGCTGCTTGTTAGTCCCGTCGTCGCGATAGTTCGATACCAATATCGCTATCGACAGGGGATTGACAAAGGTGAGGCCTTTGTCAATCCCTGTCAACTTTTGGTTTTATGTTTATAAAACATACCCCAATTGCGACGATGGCACGAAGCAAGTATGATCCAGAACCGGAGCTGTTATGGCTTTACCAGCTCCAACTGCGCCAGCTCGGCCGTGATGGTAGCCACTTCTTCTGCGCTCAAGCTGGTGGCTGTCGTCTTGGCATTTTGGATGGCCTGTTCGGTATTCCGCGCCCCCACCAGCGCAATGGTAATGCCGGGCTGCTCCAACGTCCACAGCAAAACCAACTGGCCCAAAGAGATGCCCTTGCTATCGGCTATGGGTTTGATGCGACCCAGAAAAGCGTTTGTCCGCCGGATATTCTCATCGGTAAAGAAATGGAGTCCAGCACGGTGATCGCCCTCACCGAAGGCATGCCCGGGCTGTAGCTTTCCGGTAAGCAGCCCACGTTCCATGGGGCTATAGGCCAAGATGGATTTTCCATGCTCCAGGCAGTAAGGTACCACTTCAGCTTCGATACCGCGTTTGACCATGCTATAGGGCACCTGGTTGGAGACTACGTCTACGTACCTGTTGGCTTCTTCCAACTGGGCCGCGCTGTAATTGCATACCCCGGCATACCGCACCTTACCCTGCTGAATAAGCTGGGCAACCGCTTCCATAGATTCCTGAATGGGAGTGGTACTATCAGGCCAGTGAATTTGATAAAGGTCGATGTAATCGGTGCCCAAACGGCGCAGGCTATCTTCGCATTCTTTGATGATGCTCTCCTTACCGGCGTATTTGTAGATGTCTATCTCCTTACCTGTATTATCCTTGCTATGAAAACCGAAATCACCTTTGGCCAAATCCCAACGCATCCCGTATTTGGTAAGGATGTATACCTTGTCCCGGGCGATGCCTTTGATGGCTTCTCCCACAATCTCTTCGCTGGTACCTTGGCCGTAAATGGGCGCGGTATCAATCGTATTCACCCCCCAATCGTACGACGCCCTGATAGCTTCTACGGCATCCTTCCGTTCGGATCCACCCCACATCCACCCTCCGGCAGCCCAAGCACCGAAGGTGATTACAGACAGGTCTAATTCTGTTCCGGCTAATTTTCTGTATTGCATAACGATTAATTTTTAACTGTAAAACTTGTATCTTAGCACATCATAAGCAGCCTTTCGGCATTTGCAAAATAACGCATATGCTTAAGCAATGGCAATACCTACTGAAATAATGAGTTATTGATAAACGCACCGACAAACAACTATACCATGCGAAAATTGACATCCACGAACTACTACAATCAGCTTTATCTCGAAGACAAGTGCACGTTGAATGAACTCATCCACCTGCTTAGTAAGCGTTGGCTTACCGATGTGCTGTTTAGCATCGAAGAAGGAAACACCCGGTTTTCGAGCGTAAAAGAAGATTTGAAATATATCAGCGACAATATCTTAGCCGACCGGCTCAAACTGCTGGAGCACTACGGTCTTATCAAGCGCCACGAGGATACGGATAGTGTGCCCGTACGGGTAGAATATGCACTTACCGACACGGGCGACCAGCTTAGCGAACTGTTGGATCACTTGTGCAAATTTGCGGAAAATCGCATGGTTTTCCCGGATTAATCACCTCATTCCAACGTAGCCCTCACCTGCCTCACTTCACCAACCGAAACAGTATCAGCATGGTTGCCAAAGCTATTGCGGATATAAGAAAGGACATTGGCCACATCTTCATCGCTTAAGAAGCTGTGTGCCGGCATGGCATTGCTATAGACCATGCCGTTCACTTCGAGCCCTTCGTTAGATCCGTTGAGCACAATCCGGATAAGCCGCTCTTTATCACCCGTCACGTAATCGGTTTTAGCCAATGGTGGATTGAGGTTTGGCACACCATCGCCATTGGTCTGGTGGCAGGTGGCACAATACTGGTCGTACACTACTTGCCCTGCTCGCATGCCTGCCGTCCGTTCCGAAGGGGCACTTGCGCTTTTTCCTTGAAGGGCCGCCTCCTGTCCATTAGCTGTTTCCGGCTGCTTTTGTCCCTCCGTTTGATGGCCGCCACAGGCCACCAGTAACAAAAACAGGATCGCAACGCCGATTTGACTGTATTTCCGACTATTTCGCTCCTGCATAGACAATCCGGTAGATGGTACCGCCCACGTCATCGGATACATATAATGAGCCATCTGGTCCCTGTGCCAGTCCGCAGGGCCTGTGCCGGGCATCACCCGGAGCGGCTATCGTATCTATGCCGGCAAACCCATCGGCAAACACCTCCCAATCGCCGCTGGGCTGGCCATTTTCAAAAGGTACGAACGCAACCATAAACCCTTGTTGATCGGGTGCACGGTTCCAGGAGCCGTGGAAGGCCACGAACGCCCCGTTTTTATACCTGGCCGGAAACATATCTCCGGTATAGAACAACAATGCGTTGGGCGCAATGTGACCGGGAAACGCCACCACAGGATCCAGGGCGTCCGCCCCGCCTTCCTGCTTGCCATCGCCGCCGTACTCGGGGTTGACGATCTTTTTCTTTTGGTGATGGTCATAATAAATATACGGCCAACCTGCATCCGCCCCTTCACTTAATCGGTACATGGCTTCGGAAGGCAAGTCAATTCCCACACCTTCTGCGTAGAGTTCGGGGTAGAAATCATGCAGGTTGTCACGGCCATGCTGCATGACAAATAGCGCGCTGGCCTCTTGGTTCCAGTCAAGCCCCACGACGTTGCGCAGCCCCGTCGCATAACGTTGGCCGTCACCGTAGGTCTGCCGGATGCCATCGGTCTTGAACCGCCAGATGCCGCCCGCCGAATCCAGGATGGGGCATGGCTGCATGCCCGGCGAGCCCGGCGTACGATCCTTTTCCTGACATACGTTGGAATACGCGCCGATATTGACATAGATATTTCCAGCTCCATCCAAGGCTATGGACTTGGAATTGTGCTGGCGGCGGTCGATCAAGCCGGTAATGATGGTGTCCGGCGCTTCGGGGTTAGTTACACGTTGATTTTCGTCCAACGCATAGCGAAACACTTCGCTGTTGGATGAAGCATAGAGAAAATTGTCTTTGATGAAAATACCCGTTCCGCCATAATCACCAAATCCGGTTTGCTCATCGGCCCGGCCATCACCGTCTGTGTCCGTTAGCACGATAATCCCTTTCCCGTCTACCGCACGTTGCAGCTTGACGAAGACATCACCTTTCGAATTGACCGCAATGTGCCGCGCTGCGCCGACGCTGTCTGCGACTTTCAAAGCGCCAAAGCCTTCAGGAAGTGCCAGGCCGACGTTGTCTGCATCAGCCGAAATCCGGTAACCGCCCTCACTGCACGAGACGAAAACACATGCCGTGATACAAGCGAGAAACCAGTTGCTTTTTAATTGATTTGCCATATCTTAATTCAGTTAATTTCATGTAAAGACCTCGGATACATGGGTTTATTGTATGCAAAAATGACTCTTTTGCATAGCATTTTCAACGACTCCTTAAATAATGAGTAGCAAAAGTAACTAAACATTGCAGGATTGTTACGTAATATCAGCCGCAAATGCACGTATTTAGTATAATCAATTATTTGCTATAAATTCGAACCATGAGCATAAAAACACGATTCATCATTGCCGCATTGGCCTTCTTATCCTACACCGCTGTAGCAGCGGACCGCGATTTCTATCAATTAAAAATCTACCACCTGAAAACGTCGCAACAGGTGGCGCAGTTGGATAACTTCCTTGAAACGGCTTACCTTCCTGCGCTGCATCGGGCAGGCATAACCAACGTGGGTGTATTCAAGCCCATCGCTGATGCAGCGGCCGCAAATGAATGGTTGACTTATGTATTTATTCCTTTCACGTCATACGATCAGTTTGCATCACTGGAAGCCACGTTACAAAATGATCCGGCATATCAGGAAGCCGGAAAGGACTACTTGCATGCACCATACAACAATCCGCCCTACGACCGAATCGAGACGATCCTTATGGACGCCTTTGAGGGTAGTCCTCGCTTTGAGGTCCCCAACCTAACTTCACCCAGGGCCGAACGTGTGTATGAACTAAGAAGTTATGAGAGCGCTACCGAGGCGTATTACCGCAATAAGGTGGATATGTTTAACAAAGGCGATGAAATCGGACTATTCAAACGTTTGGGATTCAATGCCGTTTTCTATGGTGAAGTCATTGCGGGAAGCCGAATGCCCAATTTGATGTACCTCACCACGTTTGAAAATAAACAGTCGCGGGATGAACATTGGGAAGCGTTTAGCAAG
The DNA here is from genome assembly GCF_016533505.1 of Parapedobacter sp. ISTM3. Taxonomy (NCBI): domain Bacteria; kingdom Pseudomonadati; phylum Bacteroidota; class Sphingobacteriia; order Sphingobacteriales; family Sphingobacteriaceae; genus Parapedobacter; species Parapedobacter sp. ISTM3. Next base: position 44,815 of record NZ_JAENGN010000017.1, read on the forward strand.
GATGCATACTGGAAAGAACTATCCGCGAAACCGGAATACCAGCACAACGTATCCCGCAACCAACAAATCTTTTTATACCCGACAGACTATTCCGACTTTTAAGTGAGGTTGTAACCATTCATCCCACCAATCCTACCACTCGTCGGAGATTCCTTTAACGAGTTATCTGCGGTGTTCATCTTTGCGGCATGAAAAGCGTGAACACCGTCCTTTACTTCTTGCTTGCGCTGCTGGTGAGTGCCGGACACCCTTGCTGGGCACAATGCCGCATAACGGGTACCGTCACGGATACGCGCGGGCTGCCAATCGGCATGGCCAGCATATGGATCAAAGGGAGCTTTGACGGCACCTCATCCGATAGCAGCGGTTATTTCGCGTTTGAGACGGCACTCACGGGCGAGCAGTGGCTGCGTTTCTCCGCACTGGGCCATGGCAGTGACAGTACGGCCATCATGCTGGCCGGCGATTCAATGATATTGGAACTCCGGTTAACTGCTCAGACCGCTGAGCTGGACGTCGTGACCATCACCGTAGGTACCTTCCAATCGGGCGTCAATACTAAAGGTATCTCGCTCAGTGCACTTGATGTGGCCACCACCGCCGGAGCCTTCGCCGATATCTTCGCGGCTTACCAAACGCTGCCTGGTTCACAAACGGCTTTTGCCGAGGGCGGCTTGTTTGTACGCGGCGGGTCAGCGGCTGAGACGAAGTCTTTTTTTGACGGGCTCATTATTAAAAATCCCCTGAATGCACAAGCCCCCAACCTGGCCGGCCGCAGCCGGCTCGACCCGTTTATGTTTAAGCAAACGGCGTTTTCGTCAGGCGGGTACTCCGCACAGTACGGGCAGGCACTCAGCTCGGCCTTGGTGCTCGAGAGCAAGGACTTGCCTGCTAAAACCACTTCCGCTGTATCATTGATGTCGGTAGGCATTGGATTGGGCCATACCCATCGGTTTAAAACGAGCGCGCTGCAGATTGATGGTTTCTACTACAACCTTGCCCCTGCATTTTCATTGATTAATCAACAGGTAAATTGGCAGCGCGAACCGGAACAATACGAAGGCCGGCTGCAGTACAAAGCGCAGGTGGGCGAGCGCGGCCTATTCAAATGGTACAGCGACCACAGCCGCTCACGTATGGCGCTCCTTGATGCAGACATGGACAACCCGGGGCAACCGTTCTTTTTCAGCAACCGCAACCGGAACACCCTCATCAACACCAGCTATCAGAATTACCTGAATGACGGCTGGAAAATTCATACGGGTGCTTCCCTGAATATCACCGGCGATGATGGTCAGCAAAATACCGATGGTTACAACCGTACGGACAGTTATCTCCAGTGGCGGGGCAGCGCTACCCATTTTTTCGGCACGTACTCAAGGTTTGTCGTCGGCGGCGAAGTGGCTCACGGGCGGTTCGGCGAATCGTGGAACGACCTGCGCCGGCAGTATGCGCACCTTTTGGGTGCATTGTTTGCCGAGGCCGACTGGTTCTTCGGCCGAAGATGGGTATTGCGCACGGGCATCCGCACCGAGTATTCAGACTACATCCGGCAGTTCAACGTGGCGCCGCGACTGGCACTGAGCCACAAAATCAGCCGTACGCTACAGGCATCACTGGCCTACGGCCGGTTTTACCAGAATCCGGAAGACCGCTACTGGGTGGCACAGCAGGACATCGGTTTTGAACAGGCGGCCCATTATCTGGCAAACATCGAATACCTCAACAACCACTACACCTTCCGGATAGAGGCTTATTATAAAGACTATGGCCAGCTGGTGAAAAAAACGGCCGAGGGCTTCAACAACAATGGCTATGGCTACGCCAAAGGGATCGATATTTTCTGGCGCGACCGCAAGAGCATCCGCGATGGCGACTACTGGATCTCGTACTCGTACCTCGACACCAAACGCGATTTCGCAGACTATCCCGCTGCTGCTACTCCGCCCTTTGCCGCTGCACATTCGCTTAACGCGGTATACAAGCACTTCATTACGGCTATCAATTCGCAAGTCGGCGCAACGTATACCTACGCCTCCGGCCGCACCTATGTCAATCCCAACAATCCGGTTTATCTGGCTGACCGGACCAAAGACTTCCATAACCTCAGCGTCAACGTGAGTTACCTCACGCATATCCTGCGGCAGTTTACGGTGCTTTATTTTTCGGCGGGCAACCTGTTGGGCATCGACAACATCTATGGCTACCGCTATAGTAAAGACGGCATACACCGGCGGGCTATCCGCCCTGGTGCCCGTCGTGATCTCTTCGTCGGCATCTTGCTGACCATTGGCGACAATACATTTATTCGTTAACTATAAAATCAATACTGTCATGAACACCATCATCAAAACCTCGGCAATCATGCTACTCACCTGCGTGCTGCACTGGACGGCCCGCGCACAGGACAACTACGAATCGGCCATGGCTGCCGCCCTTCAGACGCTGGCTGAAGCGCTGCAGCCTGCAGACTTCACTGCCTTGGGCAACCGCTTTGAGCAAATCGGCAATACCGCTACCGATCAATGGACGCCGCTCTATTATGCTGCCTACTGCCAATTGGTGGCCGGTATAAGCCAACAAAACGCTGATGAAAAAGACCGCTTTTTTGAGAAGGCGCTTAACCTGGTTGAGTCGGCTGAGAAGCGTCAGGCAGACAACAGCGAAATCTATGCACTCAAAGGATACACACAATTCATGCAGATGAGCGTAGACCCGCAAAACCGGCTCGACCTGATTAGCGAGGCTGAGGCCGCATTAGGGAAAGCCATGCAATTGGATCCGTCAAACCCGCGACCTTATTTCATCAAAGGGCAAAACACATTCTATACGCCTGAATTTTTCGGCGGCGGCGCCAAAGCCGCCAAACCGCTGCTGGAGCAAGCAAAGGAGAAGTTTGACACCTTTAAGCGAACGGAAAAATTTGCGCCCAACTGGGGAAAAGAACAATGCGCATATTTATTACAGCAGGCCGCTAACACCGACACACAATAAGCTGTTTTTACCTGCTGTGAGCAAGCCTTGCCGAGACGCGAGCAACGCGCAGCGGATCCCAGCTTGCGGAAGCAGGTAAAAACACAAATCAATAATCCACAATCATTCGTATCTTGCAACAGTCTACGAACCTGTAATTTAAAACGCTTCACAAAAAAGGCTGTAGATACAGGTTCCACGAGACCTTTTGAAAAACCAATTGTGTTAAAGTGAAAACCGCAACAGACTTCACAAAGAGCCGCTACTACTGGCTGGGGCTCAACCTGGCCTCCGTGCTCTTGGGCATATTAATCTCGTTTATCATATCCACTTGCGTTGCAGTGGTGCAGGGCCATTGGCCCTCGTCCAGAAGCATGCTCATCAGCTTGATGTTCGGCATCATCATCAGCCTTTGCATCGCCAACAGCATCCATATCATGGGGTTACTCAACAAGCGGAAGACCGCTAATAGCTGGGGGTGGTTTCTCGTAGTCTATTACGGCGTGAGCTTGCTGGCCATGGTCGTGGGCGTGGAGTTTACCTACTTATTAGCCTCCTGGCTGTTTGATATTCCTTTCCATTTTTTCCATTGGGCAGACCTGCAATTCAACGCAATCATCGTATTGATTATCTGCACGATCGTCTATATTTATTTCAGCATGAAAGAACGGCAGCAGGCCGCATTGCAACAAAAAGAAATGGACATCATGCGGATGGGCAAACTCAAAACCGAGGCGGAGCTAGCGGCATTGCAATCCAAGATTAATCCACATTTTCTGTACAACGCGCTCAATTCCATCGCCAGTCTTATTCCTTCCAATCCGGTGAAGGCCGAAGAAATGACCGTGAAACTGTCCAGCTTGTTCCGGCAGAGCATCAACCAAGAACAAGGGCATTGGGGTACAGTGGCCAGTGAGCTGGATATTGTCAACACCTACATGGACATTGAACGGGTACGGTTTGGTGAGCGCATCCGCTTTGCGGCGAGGGCGGAAGACGGGCTGGAAGCAGTCCGTGTACCCCGTTTCCTTATCCAGCCGTTGGTGGAGAATGCGCTTAAGCATGGGCTGAAGGATGTCACCGAGGGCGGCCAGCTCGAAGTACAAATCAAACGGCAAGGCGAACGCGTGGTCATTACCGTGGCGGACAACGGGCAGCCTTTCCCCGACGAGCTGAAAGCGGGCCACGGCTTACAGAGCACCTATGATAAGCTGCAACTGCTCTATGGCGAGGACTACCAGATAAGCTTACGCAACACGCCGCACAAGCAATTAAGCATTAACATACCCGTTGACGCATGACGACCTACAACACCCTGATTATCGACGACGAGCCGCTCGCCCGGCACCGGCTCCACCAATTGCTCAGGCCATACCCGGCTATCAACGTGGTAGGCGAGGCTGGCAACGGCGTAGAAGGGCTGTCACTTATTGAATCGCTTAAACCGGACCTACTATTCTTGGACATCGAAATGCCTGTGTCAGATGGGTTCGATATGCTCAAGCAGTTGAGGGGCCAACAGCCGCAGGTGGTCTTTGTGACGGCCTACGATCAATATGCGCTGAAGGCCTTTGAAGAAAACTCCATCGACTACCTCTTGAAGCCGGTGGAAGCCGAACGGCTGAAGAAAACCATCCAGAAAATCACGCAACCCAACATGGCTGCCGCAGCGATATTCGACCTGCAGCGGTTATTGGAAGGTTTGTATCCGGCAAAACAAACGCTGAGCCTTACTGTCAAATTGGGGGATCGGATACTGCTCATTAAGACGGCTGACATTGTAGCAGCCGAGGCCGAAGACAAATACGTCATGCTACACACCAAAGATGGCAAACGCCACCTAACGGACTACACGCTCGCCGATTTGGAGAATCAATTGCCGGCTAACTTCTTGCGTATACATCGAAGCACGCTTATCAACATGGATGGCATCGCCGAAGTCCGAAAGGGGTTCAATGGCTCGTATACCTTTGTGATGGAAGCTGCTGATAGCCCGCGCTTCAAGTCGAGCCGATCGCATGCTGAAATGATAAAGGTACGGCTGAGTTTGTAAATCCGAGTTCTTTGGCTAAAAGGCATGTGTCGTCTTTCACATTTGACCTTGCTTGCGTGGACGACGCTCAGACAGCAGATAAATGACATTTTATGAATGTCAGTTTTCGTAAAAAACCGCAAGGTTTTCGTAAAGTTTTTGCTAAGCAAATACCAGCATCTTATCTTCACGCGAACAAAAATAAAAAGTGGGGTTTAAATCGTATTGGTTCCGTAGTTCGATCAACATTGGAACCCAACTAAAATTCCAGAAAATGAGTATCATGAATTTTAATTTCGGAAAGCCCCTTGATAGGGACCAAATGAGACTTATTATAGGCGGAAATGTTAAACCAAAATGTGATCTTGTAGACGGTGATAGCTACTATTGCTCTCACGACAGCTCAAGTGTATGCGTAGAAGAATGTACCGAAGTTTATGGCGAAAACTGTTTCGGATGCTCTGGAGATAACTAGGTTAGGACGCATCGTTATATCTAGTCTCTGGCTGAACCATCGATCTCGAGCCACCAGCCTTATGACTGGCTGGTGATTTGCTGGCTAACTTTATAGTCAATAAACCAGCTGATATGCCCGGTAGAAAAAATAAGGCAACACTTATAACACTTAACAGTTTACTGCTACTCTTTTGCGTTGAGGCGCGGCAAAGTGATGAGGGTTACAAAATTTATTACGAGATGACATTCCGGAAGGACAGTACCAATTCAGCCACTACTTCTGAATTGACCGAACTACTAATCAGCGGAGATAAATCACTGTTCCGGACCGTAGCACAAGGCGAAAAGGACACCAATGAATTCCATAAGCATTTAGAGATACGGCCATACATCCACACTAATGCGAGATACCGCATCATCAAAGACCGCGCTGACGAAATGGTTTACTATTATGAGCAGATTGAATTATTGGGAGGTCCGATCTGTACGTATACTGAATTACAGAACGACATGGATTGGATATTAATGAGAGATACCTTGACGATTAGTAATTTGCCATGCCAGAAAGCGCTCCTGGATTACGGTAACCGGTCATGGGAGGCTTGGTTCTGCCCGGACATCCCGCTTAGCAACGGACCGTATAAATTTCAAGGATTGCCGGGATTGATCATCCGCATGCGGGACAAGACCGGTTCGTGGGTGTTCGATCTGAAGGGGATCGAGCGGGTGCCGAGCTTTACTTTTGACCTTGCTTTTCTGAACGATGCCGAGGCGATGGATAAATTGGAATTTTACGAACGCAAACTGCATTACAAAGATAATAGGATGCAAATCAATGAAGCAGCTGGTAAAATTTCATTTCCAGATGAAGGAACGAGACAACGCCTTTACGAGAAGGCCAAGATAGAAGCAGCAAAAAACAACAATTGGATCGAGCTATACCCATAGCGGGCAACTGTAACAACGTAATCTGACGTTGCCACCCATAATAGGCGGCGCGGGTCATCAATTGAGAGATGGCTATTGGAACGGTTGATATCGAATGAGCAAACCTATCTTTGCCATATATTCACCCCACATTTTGGCAGTTTCATCCCAACCATCCTCTCGTTAATCACGCAGGCACTACTTTTGCCAGGGACGAAGTAAGAGCGCGGTGTAACAAATTGGGATACAGCCCGTCTTATCTATGGATATCCGAACGTGATGGAGAAACTGATGCGATTTTTTTGGTGGTGCTGCGGTGTGCACCAAGCGACTTTGGCAAAATACCCAGCCGAACATAACAAATACGTCGGCATTGGCGCTACCATTTTTTTCACCGGTCTATTTGCGGCCCTGTCCGGCGGGTATGCACTGTATTTCGTATTCAGCGGTGGTGAGTTCGCGGCATTGTTTGCACTGTTATTTGGGCTATTGTGGGGCTTGGCAATCTTCAATATGGACCGCTATATCGTCTTAAGCATCAACAAACATGCGTCCGGTTTCAAGCAGTTGATGCAAGCTACTCCACGCATCCTGCTGGCCGTACTTATCGGCATCGTCATTGCCCGCCCGCTGGAACTCAAAGTGTTTGACAAGGAAATACGCGAACAACTGCGGGTAACCTATTTGGATAGGCAACGGGCGGCTATCGATACGCTCAATAAAGCCTTTGAAAGCAAATACGCCATTGAACTGGAAAAGACTGCCGAACTGAAAACCGAGCGGGATTCCCTGGAAGCCATGATTAAGACCGATCGGATCAAGCTCAAAATGGAGACATTCGGCGAAAAAACGGTGGAGACGTCCGGCATCGTCGGCTATGGCCCCTATGCCAAACAGCGCCAAGCCGAACTCGAAAAGCAGGAGCAATACCTGGATACGCTCCGCAACCGCATTCAATTGCAGGAAGCTTTTATCCAACAACGCAAACAATTTGAAGGATTACTTGATGAACGGCTACTCACCGGCGTGCAGCTTGACAGCGCCGTTAATCTGGCCGGTTTTGCCGACCGGAACGCCGCGCTCGGTGACCTGAAGTATCATCCAGACGGCACCGTAAATGAGGCCAACTATTGGTCCATCACGTTTATTATGCTGCTCTTCATCTTTTTTGAGTGCCTGCCGGTTTTTGTGAAACTGATGAGCGTGCGAGACGCCTATGATATCGCCCTGCGTGACCAACAAACAGCGGATATTTATCGCTCCGGCAAGAACCGGGATGCTGAAATCGCCATCGTTGATAGCCTCTACGATACGCACGTAACGCAAACCGCCGAAAAACGTAAAGCCCAGCTATGGGAGAATGAGACCTTGTAGGGTTTATGCTTAATCACGCATTTCGCGCTTTTTATCCCTTTTTATTGTCCGGGGATTCTGAATTGACATTCTTTGCCGGAAAATCTTTTTCATTATGAATTGGCATCGCATTGAATTTATCATCGCTACGGCTATTTATCTATTCAGCCTCATTTTTATTTACAGCAATAGCATCGATCACTGGGGCGAGCGTTATGTTGCGTCATACATGGGGTGTGCCACGGTAATTTATGGTGTTTTCGCTTTATTTACACAATGGATATGGCCTTGTTATTTCCGCAAAAGAAAAATCGAGCTGGGAGCGGTATTGACCCTGTTGCTTTTTTTCTTTTCCTGGATAGGTCTTTCCGTCTGCGTGTGGATAAGACATTATGCGGTGTATCAATCAACGGCCTTTTGGCCTCACCTTACTCGAGGCGAATCCCTCGCTGTATCGTTGTTGCTCTTCCTGTCACTGTTTGCCTATGAAGGGCTCAGGCATAGTATTGTTTTAGTACGAACCAGTGGCAGGGGACTTTCCAAACGGATCATTCAAGAATCGCTGGTTGTACTCGGCGGCGGCATAGCCATCTTTTTGTTCTTGCTGAGCTTAGCGGAAAGCTTGGCGGCCTTATGGCTGTCGGCTGTCCCTTACGCATACACCATTTACGCGCTCAACATCTACTGGTTACTGCCTCTGCGGGAAAAACGGCATCATTCGTTGGTTTTGTACCTCGCTATCGCAATCGGGTTGTCATTCGTGATTTTCATTCCTTTCGGTATCTTCTTTCTAAATGTCTCGCGGGCGGCCGGTGCGGTGTTTTTTTTCGAATGGATATGCATTATCCTCATCGTAATACCGCTGGCCAATTTGGTCTACCGCCGCCAAAAGGAGCGCATCGCTCAGCTGGTTAATCTCCAACTGGAACTTGGGCAGACTTCGGCAGATCTCAGCTTCCTCCGCTCACAGATCAACCCGCATTTCTTGTTCAATATCCTCAATACGCTGTATGGCACGGCGTTGCAAGAAAAAGCCGATCGCACCGCTTCGAGCATCCAAAAGCTTGGCGACATGATGCGTTTCATGCTACATGAAAACAACCAGGACAAGATTTTACTCTCCCACGAGGTAGAATATCTCCGCAACTATATTGACCTGCAACTGTTGCGTACAGCAACCTCCCCGGGTATCACAGTAGAGCATACTATCCACGACGCGCTAAGCAACACGTACATCGCTCCAATGCTGCTTATCCCCTTCGTAGAGAACGCCTTCAAACATGGCATTAGCTTGCAGGAAAAATCGTGGATAAAAATCAGCCTTTACGAAGCTGACGGACGGCTGTTTTTCGACGTACACAACAGCATCCACCGCAAACCGGACTCCGACCCCGAGCGGCGCCACTCAGGCATCGGCTTGGAAAATGTGAAACAACGGTTGGCGATGCTATACCCGGGCAGGCATGATCTGGTCATTCGCGAAACAACGCAGGAGTTTTTTATCCACTTAACTGTAATTTGCTAAATCGCCATGAAAAAAAAGCTCCTCTTGTGTATAGCCATGGGCGTGCATATCTGGTCTTATGCGCAACTTAAGCTGAGCGGGCATGTCTCCAATCTGCCGGATGGTCCAAAGCTGGGGTCAGTGGTCGTCAATGTACCGTTGGCATTTGGGTATTTTGAAGATGCCAATAAGCAACTGGCTACCGATGCAGCAGGGTACTTCAATACCATACTGCCGTTGAATGAAGAAAAAATAGGCTATCTCCAATGGGGAAACCATGAAGTTTTTTTGTGGATGAGGCCCGGTGAAGACTTGACCGTAGAATTGGATGCTGCCAGCGGCGAAATCGTTTTCGGTGGTACCATGGCCAATGCCAACCTCCTCCTTCATCGATTGGAATTGCAGAAGGCTCCGCTTTTCTATATAGACCATAGACGGGCGAACGCGGCGGCGGTAAAAGACAGCATCATCCGCCCCCACATGGAGCAGCTAACGACAAAAACCAATCTGATAGATGCCAGTCCACTGAGCGCAGGCGAGAAGGAATTTCTGAAGGCCGAGTTGCATTATCATTTTGTGGTTTACTTCGACCTGTATGTGCGTACGGCTAAGTGGCCGACCGACACCTGGAGCACACTCATACAAGACGTTATCAGCGAGGAGACACCGGAGCCCAAGTCGGCACTCCGGGGGCCGATGTACTATGCTTTCGTTGATACGTACGTCGATTTTCTGGAAACGCGTGCGTTTTCGGCGAGGGATAAGCTGCCTTTGTTCAAGACGTTGCTGCATGCCACCTATGGCATAGAGAGCTTTGACAGCTTGAATGCCATCTATGAGCAATATGGCGAAACGTACATCAACTGGCTGGCCGTAAAGCAAACGTTCGATGCCAAAACCGCCGAGCACTATCTCGCCAAACAAGTTAAAACCAAGTTCCATGGTGGCGAGCTTACCGAAGGGAAAAACCTGCTGGATGCACTACGTACTTCGTTTGGCCAAAGCGGCTACCTATCCACCCTGGAACGCAGCATGGACAGCTTAATAGAACGGTCTGTGGTACAGAACGACCAAATCGTCATCCCCGCTGACTACCGGAGTTTTCAAAGCATCAACGCGTTTGTCAAGCAGTTTGCAGGAAAACTGGTGTATTTGGATGTCTGGGGGACATGGTGTGGGCCCTGCAAGGTGGAAATGAGGCATGTACAACCGCTGAAAGAACGTTTCGAGGGCAAGGACATCGTATTTTTGTACCTTGATATGGACGACGATAAGAAAGATGCTGAATGGCGGGAATACATCCGGATAAATGCGCTAACAGGGGTACATCTGCGCAAAAACAATGCCGACATACAAGCCATTTGGAGCGAGTTGCTGCCTGCTGATCAAAGTCGGCATGGCTACTATCCCAGCTACTTTTTATTCGATAAAAACGGTAACTTAGTAGCCGAGCCCGTTAGACGGCCCAGTGAAAAAGAAGCGTTGTATGCTCAATTAGACAAATATCTTAACCAATGACCACCATTGCCATTGACGACGAACCCCTCGCCTTAGAGGTCATCCGTAGCCATGCTGCCAAGGTACCTTTCTTGGATTTAAAGGCTACGTTTATCAACGCCTTTGAGGCGATGGACTACTTGAGGCAACACCCCGTTGAACTCCTCTTTCTGGATATCAAGATGCCCGATATTTCAGGTATCGAATTTTTCAGAAGCCTCAGCAAAAAGCCACTGGTCATTTTCACCACCGCTTATTCTGAACATGCAGTGGCCGGTTTTGAGCTTGATGCGGTGGACTACCTACTCAAACCATTTTCGCTCGCCCGGTTTCTCAAGGCGTGCAATAAGGCGCAGGAATGGCTTCAATTGCGGGGTACCAATGGCAGCAAGCCGGAATACCTCTTTGTCAAAACGGGGTATGAACAGGTGAAAATAGCATTTACCGACATCGACTACTTGGAAGCTACCGGCAACTATGTCAATTTTGTACTGGGCGATCGCCATATCCTCAGCCGGATGACCATCACCGAGTGCGAGGAGTTATTACCTGCGCACCGCTTCATCCGTATACATCGCTCGTTTATCGCCGCTATTGATAAAGTACAGAAAATCGAACGACATCAACTGACTGTAGGCGACAGCATACTGCCAGTGGGTTCATCCTATATGGCCACGATTAAGCAGCTTTCGACCAAACCATAGGGCAAACTGTTCGTTTCCGAACACTCACTGCCCGATATCGGACAAGCCTTTCCAAAAAGGCTATTCACAATCTACTTATAATCTTGTAGTTATAACTTTGGCGCAGACTATGTGTACCCTATGCCAAAAATAGCGCAACGAAATGTTTGACAGAATACGTTATATAATTTATTTAGGCGTGGCTCTTGGATTGGGCAACCATGCCGCCATTGCACAAGACACCCTGACTTTGGAACGCTGTATCGAATTGGCTCTTGAAAACAACCTGGACGTCCAGCAAAGCGAAATTCGGACCCAAAACCAAGCCATCAATTTAAGGCAAGCCAGGCAAAACTTAATACCTGATTTGACAGCACGTCTTGGTCATTCTTTTGAGGTAGGACGGGCCATCGATCCGGAAACCAACCAATACCTGAACAACGTGACCAATCGATACGGAAACCAAAGCCTCAGCAGCTCCGTGGTTTTGTTTGACGGACTACGGATGTTCCGCGCCATCACGCAACAAGCTTATGCGTACCGCGCAACCCAATTGGATGAACGATACGCCAAGGAACAGATAGCGCTCAACGTGGCGAGCGCCTACATTCAGACCCTTGCCGCCCGAGATGTGGTTGCACAGACTGACAGCCTGGTTGCCGTCACCCGCCGTCAGGTAGAACGGCGAACATTGCTTTTTGAGCAGGGTGCCGAAGCACCTGCCGACTATTATGATTTGAAAGGCCAATACGCCAATGACCTCAACAACTTGAACGACGCTAAGACCCGTTTCAATGAAGCACTGGTTAATCTTTTCCAGCTGATCAATCTCCCTTTTGACGCCGAGACCCAGCTCGTTTCTCTCCAGGAACTGCCGGCAAACGGAGGTACCTTGACGGATGACGCACTCTACCAAACCGCGGCTGAGCGGCTAAGTGTCATTAAAGCCGCCGATAACTGGGTAAAAGAAGCCCAGTTCGGATTGAAAACGGCTCGTTCGTCCTATTTCCCCTCGCTCTCCGTGGGCGGAGGTTTGACGAGCAGCTACATACACGGCAACGGCATTTACATCGACCAGGTACGTGATCGCGTTGGACAAAATCTGGGATTTACGCTTTCAATACCAATATTAAATCGATTTCAAGTACGCAACAATGTCGCGCGGGCCAAGCTTAACCTGTTCGATGCCGAAAACATTTCACGGACGCGCCGGAATGAGCTGCAACAAACCACAAGCCAAGCGTTGTTTAACCTTGATGCTGCCAAAACACAGTACGAAAACTTGCTCGAACAGGTCGCAAACTACGCCGAGTCATTCCGCATTGCCGAAGTACGCTTCAATGCCGGCGCCATCAATTCCGTGGAATACCTGATAGCTAAAAACAAGCTCGACAACGCCAATGCCAACCTCGTCATCGCTCGCTACCAATGGCACCTCCGCCAACGCATTGTGGATTATTACAATGGCGAGATGCCATTGGATTATTGAAATGACCAGCGTTCCCTGCCGGTATCAGGATTGTAAGGGAGCTCTCCGGCATTCCAATCAGGCGGCTCCACCTGAAGCAGGTGCTTGACGAAAAAGTCACGCTTTTTCATTCGCCCGAAAGGGCCGCCATCACTATGGCCCATGCCCGGTATGGATAAAAAATCGAAGGTTTTGCCTGCTCTTATCAACGCGTCGGCCACGCGATAGGAAGACTCCGGCGGCACATTGCTATCGGCTTCGCCTACAATCAGCAACAACTTGCCGTTCAGCTTGCGCGCATTGGCAACCGTTGCACACGATTGGGCCTCATAGTGCGGCCCTACGGGATATCCCATCCACTGTTCATTCCACCACTGCTTATCCACGCGGTTGTCATAACAACCACAGGCGGCTACACCAGCTTTGTAGAAGTGCGATTGGAACAACAAAGCCGAGACGGTGTTCTGCCCGCCAGCAGAAGTGCCATACAAGCCAACGCGGGTGGTATCTACGGACGGATACTTCTCTGCCAGTGCCTTGATCCACAATATGCGGTCGGGTAAGCCCGCGTCCGCGATATTTTGCCAGCATATGTCGTGAAATGCTTTGGAGCGGTTGGCGGTTCCCATGCCATCGATCATCACCACGATAAATCCAAGTTCGGCTAGACTCTGCATCTCGCTGTACGGCACAAAGGACTTGGGCACGAACGAGTCATGAGGTCCTGCATAGATGTTTTCAAGCACGGGGTATTTTTTTGCTGGATCGTAATCTGACGGCTTGCTGACTATCCCCCAGATGTCCGTTACGCCGTCCCGGCCCTTAGCGACGAACACTTCGGGTGGCGTGATGCCGCTTTGCTGATAGGCTTCACTTAGCACAGCTTCTTCCAGCACGGCTATTTCCTTGCCATCCTTCCCGTTGCGCAGCTTGGTCACCGGAAGCTGGTTGACGGTTGAGTAGGTGTCAATATAATAAGATTTGCTGGGCGAAAATACCACGCTGTGGTTGCCCGGCTCGGGTGTCAAGTCAACGAGTCCCTTCCCGTCGAAACCAATGCGGTAATAATGGATATGATAGGGATCTTCTCCCGCGTTCATTCCGCCGGCAGTAAACCAGATCTGCCTGTTTCTGGCATCCACATCAACCACATCCCGCACCACCCATTCGCCAGCGGTGATGGGCTTTTCTATACCACTGGTCAAGTCAACCAAGTAGAGATGGCGCCAACCATCCTTCTCTGACGACCGGATAAGGATATTGCGTTCTTCCGGATAGTGGGTATACTGCCGGTCGTGGTAGATAAACGTGCCGGTTCGTTCATCGACGACATTTCGTGTGGTGCCCGTGTGACTGTCCACCTCGATAACACGAAATCGCTGATGACCTCGATCGAACTTCTCATAAGTAAAGTACCGGGCATCGCCATACCGCCACCGCAACAATGGTGCTGCATTTGGAAAATCAATGGGCTCCGCGGCTACCTTGACGGCCGTCCGCTTGTCAAGCGGGAAAACAAACAAATCGTACGTCGTAAAAGGGTCTCCAGGTTGTTTGTATGGACGAGACACCAGCTGACCCCGCGTGGTTTCAGGAACGGCCGACAAGACAAAATGCACCAATGAATCCTGTACCGGATGGATGAGATAACCAGCAAGGTATTTACTGTCGGGACTCCAAGCCACGGCTCCATATGGGTTTTCCTTGGTGCCATCAGAAGTAAATTGAATAATCTCTCCGTCGCTCAACCGCTTAGCAAAGAGATTGCCCTCTTCGATGTATGCTTCCCATTGCTGATCGGGAGAGACACGTTCGCCACGGAAATCTGCCATCCCCCAACGCCTCTGCCGATTGGGCTGCTGCACCTGCTCGCCCGGTGCTTCGGCTACCACTTGCGCTTTGTTGGTAAACAGTTGCTTTTTGCCAGATTTCGCGTCTACAAGCACGTATGCCGATGAGCCGTCCGGCAGGATATTTTCATACCAAAACGACTGCTCATCTTGACGCCAATGGGCTTCTACCCGATCGTTGAACACCGCATTTTTGGTAAGACTGTCCATCCTTGCCGCGTGTTTATAACGTGCTACGATTTCATCATGTGATGGCGTGAACGCCTCGGGGGTTTGTGCCACCAAGACGGACACATTGAGTAAGAGTGTTGCCAAAGGGGCATACCCTATCCATGTTGATTTATGCATGTTTCAAAAGGTTACAAAACGCCAAATATAAGGACTCAAATGGCAGCGGCTAAGCCATATTTTAACCCACACTTAGCAGGTATTGGCCATTCTTTATGAAGCATCGTTGGTATGGAACCGTTTGATGCGCACGCTCACTCGCATACCTTTTCGCAGGTCTGTCACTGAACTCACAATCACCTGCAAGGAGAGGCTGGTGTCCTGAACGGCAACCACCTGGTAAAATCCCTTGAATTGAATATCCACGACGTGAAAGCTTGCATGTGGGCTTTCCTCCAGCGATAGCCATTCAGGATGGACAATGACAGTCGTTGCATCCGTAATGATACCCAATGCGGATGCCTCCGCGTTGGTAAGGATGTTGCTCTTGGCTAGCAATCGCGCCGTGTAACTATCCGGTGGCTGTCGGTACAGCAGCGCCGGCTCATCGGCTGCCACCAAATGTCCGTGCCGCAACACAATCAGCTGATCCGCCATAGAAAGCACTTCTGCCGGATCGTGTGACACCAACACCACCGTCAGCCCGGTTTCGTCCACGATATGGCGAATATCCCGTTGCAGTGTCTCCCGGAATGACGCGTCTACCTGATTAAAGGGTTCATCCATTAGAAGCACTTCGGGCTCCCTTACCAGGGCCCTGGCGATGGCTACCCGTTGTTTTTCGCCACCGCTTAGATCGGCAATACGTTGCTTAGTTAAGTGCGCAATACGCAGGCGGTGTAGCGTGGCTTCCGTCCGGCTGAACTTCACCGCTAAATCGGTGTTTGGTAGTTGAGACGCTACGTTGTCCCAGACATTGGCATAGGTATTCAAATCGTCAAAACCCTGCGATACCATACGCATCGCATCGTGTCCGGGAATAAGTTTCTCTCTTGGGTTAGGTACTCGCCACCCCCGATAGCGTACTTCGCCCTCATCGGGTTCCAACAACCCGTAGATGAGCCGGAGCATGGTACTTTTGCCACTGCCGCTTTCTCCAATGATGGCGGTGACCTGCGCCTCGGCAATGCCGAAAGTCAGCCCGTTGACCGCGACGACCGGCTCCTTGGCCTGAAAAGAACGGCTCAGGTTTTCGCCGTGGATAAGTGGAAGTCCGTCGCGGTGTACATCATTGGGTACCGAGCAGGATGGGGGAGTTGTTGGGATTGACACCATAAAAAGCCGTCCCGAGCATGTCGGGTCGGCACAAAACTACAAATTATTATTGATACAGTTAAGAAGCAGGGAATCTGGCAAATCAGGTTGACAATTCACGATATTCCGGTTGTTGGGTTTTTGACTGGAACGCTCACTCCGTTTCGCGATCCTATGCCCCCCCCAACAACCGGAATAAGCAAAAACTTGTCACACTTGTCAGAAGCCGAGCATCAACCCAAAGGTAAAGTTCTGCAATCCCGCGTGCTGGGGACTGTTTTCGAAGATATCATTGAAGTAATACTTGGCGTAAATACCAAAGGCGCCAACGCCAAACCGGGCGAATGCGCCGTAGCGGAACTCATTAAATGCATAGTCTCCACGCTGTTTGACTTTGCCGTCTGCACCGCGGTACCTTTGTGTACCTTTCAGCAGGAAGCCCCCTTCCGGGCCAAACGCAAACCGCATCCGGCCCATACCGGAATAATTTTTGCTCCTGAACTCAAAGGTAAGCGGCAGCCTTAAGTAAGTAGACGTGAGCCTGTTGTTCCTGATATCCGTCTGGTCGTCAACAACGGTCAGCGGCACAATGTCCGGATCAAATATATAATTGCCCTTGAGCCGTATGTAAGTCCAGTCGAATCCTCCGGATAAGAATATCCGGAACTGGTCATTAAAGCGGTACCCTGCCTGCAATACATCAAATCCGAAATTGACCGTCTTTCCGCGCCGGTAATCGAATATATCGTTGTCGTCAGACAGCGAGAAGCTGCCATTGTCCATCAGCTTGACCAACCCCAGATCAATCCGTGACAGTGTGACCCCATAAATGGGATATGACTTCCTGGGGTGGTCTTTCGTTACACTCACCCGTTTGCCGTCTTGCTTATCGTCCGAATCGTACTGGTACGCTTTTTCTGATTTTTCGATAGTAATCATGCCCTCGTCCTTCCCGGGGACGATGATACGCACTTTGCGTTTTTCTCCGGTATTGACATCTTCCATGATGACGGTATCGGCAGATATTTTACCCAAGCTGCGAAGGCTATCAGTCCGCTTGTTTTCTTGTGCTGCAGCCGTGAGAATAAGGGCATAAAACAATACTGTAAGGCTAATGTATCTCATATCAGTTGTATATTAAATGTTTGATGCTTATATTATTTTACTTTTTTCTTTTTGTTTTTTGCCAAGCCAAAGTTAAAGTCAAGCTTCAGCGAACCTTCGCTATCATTTGAAAAGGTAACAAGCTTTTCTTCACGTTGGTCCACGGTGCCCACTACATAATTGAGGATATTACTAATCCCGAAAGGTTGCTTTCGTTCTCCTGCTGACGCCAGCATGGTTTCCTCGTCGTCTTCCAAAGCGACCAACGGTTGGATGTCCGGCACGTTGGCTAGTGCCTCCTCCATGGCTACGGATTGTTCTCCAGGACGCTCAACCGGAAGCTCCACTACAGCAGTTGCAGGACGTTTTACTTCGGATGCTCCGGCCACCTCGTACTGTATGGGCTGATTGGCCATGAGTTGCTGGGGGCCTTGATTTTCCACTGGCGGTCTGTCGTTATTTACGCCGGAGTCGAGCGTAGGTGACGTATGCTGGACCGATCCTCGATCTTTTTTTGCAAATACTTGTTTAAGCCGTTCGATATCCAACGGCTCGCTGGCCGGCACGGTGTCCTTGTCCGATTGCGTTATCGTCCCAATTGCGGGTTCGATAGGGTCTGCCTTCGCCACAGGGCGTTGCAGATAGGTGACAGCGACAGGCCTGTTGTACCAGTAAAACACACCGCATACGGCCAGCAGCATAGCGGCAGCTGATAACCACCAAACAGGCAGGCGCCGTTGTTTGGCGGGCGCCGCCTTCGCATCGCCCTGTGCTTGAGCGTCCAGCTGCGCAGCTATCTTTCCCCAAAGGTCTACCGGAACCTCAGGCCGAAAATCACCGAACTTCTCTTGCAGCTGCTTGTCAAATTCATTTCTTTTATTGGGATTCATAACGTCCTCCTTCCAATTGTGTTATCCGTTCCTTAAGCCAAGTCCTTGCCCTTGATAATTGTGACTTGGACGCTCCTTCACTGATATGGAGCGTTTCAGCGATTTCTTTGTGTGAATACCCCTCCAGGGCATACATGTTAAACACGACGCGATAGCCATCTGGAAGCGTCTGGATAATTCGCAGCAGGTCTTCGCATTCCAAGCTGTCCATCGAAAAGGTCTGTTGGATGTCGTCTTGCACATCCTCGATGTCCACAGAATAACCGCCGCGCATATTGCGACGATATGTTTCTACTGCCGTATTGACCATAATCCGCCGTATCCACCCTTCAAACGATCCCTCGCCACGGAAACGCTCAATACTCTTAAACACCTTTACAAACCCCGTTTGAAGCATATCTTCCGCTTCAAATGTGCTTCTTGCATAACGCATACATACCCCCAGCATTTTTGACGCCATCGCCTGATACAGCTGTTGCTGCGCGTGGCGATTGCCGGCCTTGCAGCCTTCATACAAACTATCTATTGTAACCGTTTGCTCCAACTTGCGTGTGTTTACTGTAATGATGACGATATGAATAAAAAGGTTGCATTGGGGGGATGATTTTTTTGCAAAATACTGCATGCTGTTACACAGCGACTTGCAAACAAAAGCGTACTTTACTCACCGCTGCGGATGCACAGTAATGCGGCGATGACCATTACCGGAACCGGTGATAACCACCTCTACGGCATCGGGAGGCAATAAACCGGCGATTTTTTCCGGCCATTCGATAAAGCAGTAGTTTCCTGAATAGAAATAGTCTTCATATCCCAGGTCAAAAGCCTCCTGCTCAGACCGGATCCGGTAAAAATCAAAGTGATAGATAGGCTCGCCGGCGGCGCTGTACTCATTTACAATAGCAAACGTAGGGCTCGATGTGGCGTCGCCGACGCCAAGTTGGCCGCAGATGGCTTTGATTAGTGTAGTCTTGCCCGCCCCCATTTCGCCATAAAAAAGAAATACCCGATACTTGCCTGCTGCTGCGAGGATTTGAACAGCCGCACGGGGTAAATCCGTTAAACTTGCTACCTCAATGACCATGAGGGCAAAAATACATTTTTTGCTATTTGGTTGTGTACGTTGCGAACGGAATGATCATTTCTTCCAAGGAAATGCCTCCATGCTGGAATGTTTCATTGAAATAATTGACGAAATGATTGTAATTGTTGGGATAGACGAAATACGTATCTTCTTTCGCAAAAATAAAGCTTGAACTCACATGAAGCTTTGGCAGCATGGCATCGTGCGGATTCTTGATGTGAAACACGTCCTTAGCAATAAAATTGAGATTCTTGCCCTGCTTGTACCGCAAGTTGGTATTCGTATTCCGGTCGCCGATGACTTTGCTGGCGTGCTTCACCCGGATGGTACCATGATCAGTGGTGATGACGACACGTACCGATTTTTGCGAAAGCCATTTCAGCGCATCCAAAAGCGGCGAATGTTCAAACCATGACAAGGTGAGCGAGCGGTAGGCGGCCTCATCATTGGCCAGCTCGCGGATCATGGCCATATCCGTACGCGCGTGGGAAAGCATGTCTACGAAATTATACACCAACACGTTTAGGTCATTGCCCATCAGGTTACTCAGGTTATCAGCAACATCGCGCCCCTGTTCGAGCGTAAGCACTTTGGTATATGAGTGTTTGCATTCTTTACGGTAGATCCGCTTGATTTGGTCAGCCAAAAACTTATCTTCGTGGAGATTTTTCCCTCCTTCATCTTCATCATTTTGCCACAATCCGGGGTGCAGCCGCTCCATTTCCAAAGGCATCAATCCACTGAATATGGCGTTACGAGCATATTGCGTAGCGGTAGGCAATATGCTGTAGTAGCTATCTTCTTCTTCCAACCGGAAATAGTTGGTGATAACGTCGTTGATTACCCGCCACTGATCATACCTTAAATTATCAATGAGGAAAAAGAATGTAGGCCTATTGTCTTGTAACGTAGGAAAAACCTTTTTGCGGAACAACTGGTGCGACATGATAGGTCCTTTTTCGGGTTCTTTCACCCAACGGAGATAATTTTTTTCCATAAACTTGGAAAACTGCATGTTGGCCTCCGCCTTTTGCAACGTAAGCACTTCATGCATTCCGGCATCTTCGAGTTTTTCAAGCGACAATTCCCAGTAAATTAGTTTTTTGTAAACGTCGGCCCATTGCTCATAGTCCAAGTTGTCATTGAGAATCATGCCGAGGTTTCGGAAGTCCTGCTGATAAGCCATGGACGTCTTTTCGCTGATGAGCCGCTTATTCTCCGTCAGCTTCTTGATGGTAAGCAAAATCTGCTTGGGATTGACGGGTTTTATCAGGTAATCGTCGATTTTAGAACCAATGGCGTCTTCCATCAAGTGTTCTTCCTCATTTTTTGTCACCAACACCATGGGGACGACCGGATTGATGTTTTTCAACTCAGAGAGGGTCTCCAATCCCGTAAGTCCCGGCATATTTTCATCCAAGAAGACCAAATCATAAAAGCCCTTTTTAAAGGCCTCTACTGCATCGTTGCCATTGGTCACCGTTTTTACGCCATATCCCTTCTCATTCAACAGCATGATGTGCGGCTTCAGCAAATCAATCTCATCATCTGCCCATAGTATATTCGTCTCTTGCATTCCTTATTTCCTAACGTAAAAGATTGGTTGTATTATTATTAATAATTGCGAACATAACGAAAAGTTTGCCTTGACCTGACTTTTTTAACAAAAATTAACAGGCGCGTAATGTATCTTTGCGCCATAAATCCTATGGCGAGTGACGGTACTTCCCATTAATGGAGCTAGGCATTGAATAAAAAGAAAATAATCAACGATCCTGTTTATGGGTTCATTTCCATCCCATCTGGTTTTATATTTGACCTGATACAGCATCCCTATTTTCAACGCTTGCGCTACATTAAACAGGTAAGCATGACGCACCTCGTCTATCCCGGAGCCTTGCACACCCGTTTCCAGCACGCGCTGGGCGCTATGCATCTCATGGCGCTGGCCATCGAAACATTACGCGGGAAGGATACGGCCATCACGGAGGAGGAGGAGGAAGCCGTCCTGACCGCCATTTTACTGCATGACATTGGCCATGGCCCCTTTTCTCACTCGCTGGAGCATACCTTGGTCGAAGGTGTTTCGCATGAGCTGCTTTCGGCACTCATGATGGATGAACTCAACGCGACATTCAACGGGCGATTGGACATGGCCATCGCGATTTTCAATAACCGCTATCCGAAAAAATTTCTTTACCAGCTGGTTTCCGGGCAGCTTGATATCGACCGGATGGATTACCTCAGCCGGGATAGCTTTTTTACTGGGGTGGCTGAAGGGGTCATCAGTTTTGACCGCATCATCAAAATGCTCCATGTCGTTGATAACGAGCTGGTCGTTGAACAAAAAGGTATCTATTCTGTGGAGAAATTTCTCATCGCGCGCCGTTTGATGTATTGGCAGGTTTACCTCCATAAGACAGTTCTCAGTGCCGAACAAATGTTACTCAAGATTCTCCAGCGTGCGAAAGAGCTATACGGGCAGGGCAGCCCGCTCTTTGCCTCACCATCCTTGGAACATTTTTTGCGTAACAAGATTACCCGGGAAAATTTTACGGAAGATGTGACACATTTGGAGCATTTTTCTCGTCTCGATGACACAGACATTTGGTCGGCAGTGAAGGCTTGGGCGTATCATAACGACCACATCTTGCGCATGCTGTGTTCTCGGCTTATTGCCCGGTCCTTGTATCGAACAGAATTATACAGCTCCGCTCCGCAAGCGCATATCATCGCCGATTTACAAGAACGAGCTGTCAAACACTTCGGTATAAACATTGCTGACACAGCGTATTATGTATGGGTACAATCCATTGAGAATAGTGCATACGAACAAAACAACAGTAATATCAAAATATTAATGAAAGATGGAAGCGTACAGGATATCGCGGAAGCATCAGATTTGTCCAATTTAGGAACCTTGTCAAAAAAAGTTCAGAAATTTGCTGTTTCATTTCCAAAAGAATTGCTAACTATTCCATCATCAATAAGCTGACAGCCAGTAAAAATTTGAATATATATCGTTTAAACTTATACATTTGCAGATGCAATTTTCCGCACATCAAATAGCTACGCTCGTAAATGGTTCCCTGGAAGGAAACCCCGATGTGATGGTAGAGCAACTGGCCAAAATCGAAGAAGCATCCACGGGCAGCTTGTCTTTTTTGTCCAACCCTAAGTACGAACAGTATCTCTATACAACGCGGGCATCAGTAATCATCATCAATGAAGATCTGAAGCTGGACAGGCCGATAGCGAGCACCCTCATCCGGGTGAAAAATGCCTACACAGCATTTTCCCTACTGCTGGAACTGTACAACAAAATGCGTTTGGATAAAGCAGGTATTGAGGAGCCGGTATTCATCCATCCCAGCGCCAAAATAGGGAAAAATGTCTATATCGGTGCCTTTGCGTATATCGATAAAGATGTAGTCATCGGAGATAATGCTAAGATCTATCCGCATGTGTACATTGGCGACAATGTCAAGATCGGCCATGACACCACGCTGTTTGCCGGGGTGTCAGTCTACTTTGACTGTGTCATCGGATCGCATGTCATTATCCATTCGGGCACCGTGATAGGCAGCGATGGCTTCGGCTTTGCTCCGCAGGAAGATGGCACGTATAACAAAATCAGCCAAATCGGCAATGTGGTCATCGAGGACAAAGTGGAGATTGGGGCAAACACGGTTATTGACCGCGCAACGATGGGATCGACGATTATCCGTGAAGGTGTCAAACTGGACAACCTGATCCAAATAGCCCATAATGTGGAAATTGGAAAACACACCGTCATTGCCGCTCAATCGGGCATCTCGGGAAGCACCAAGGTTGGTGAAAATACCGTCATCGGCGGGCAGGTTGGCATCGTTGGCCATATCAATATTGCCAATGGCAGTCAGATACAGGCGCAATCCGGTGTAAACCGTACCATTGCCGAGGAAGGCAAAAAATGGTCCGGCAGCCCCGCGACTCCTTATAATGCGCAAATGCGCTCTCAAGTGGTCTACTCTCGCCTTCCGGAATTGGAGCGTCGGCTTGAAGAGTTGGAACAGCTATTATTAACCAAAGAACTATCGAAATAAATAAGCGCTTAGCCTCCTTGCAAAAGGACAAGCCAAATGACAACGATGAACGTAAAACAACGAACAATCAAATCAGAAATTATCGTTTCAGGAGTAGGCCTTCACACCGGCAAACCCGTAACTATGACCTTAAAACCTGCACCAGAACACCATTGGTACAGATTCAGGCGCATCGATCTGGAAAGCCAACCCACAATTTTGGTAGATGCCGATAACGTTTCAGACACTTCCCGGGGTACGACCATCTCACAAAATGGCGCCAGCGTCAGTACCATCGAACATTTGATGGCTGCTTTGGTGGGTCTGCAGATAGACAACGTGCTTATCGATATTGACGGGCCCGAGGTGCCCATCATGGATGGCAGCTCCGCGCCGTTTGTACGGGCAATTGAGCAAACGGGCTATGTAGACCAAGGTGCAGACCGAGATTATTACGAAATTCCGCACAACATACACCACACGGAGCCCGACAGGAAAGTAGAGA
Source organism: Parapedobacter sp. ISTM3 (assembly GCF_016533505.1). Taxonomy (NCBI): domain Bacteria; kingdom Pseudomonadati; phylum Bacteroidota; class Sphingobacteriia; order Sphingobacteriales; family Sphingobacteriaceae; genus Parapedobacter; species Parapedobacter sp. ISTM3. The sequence continues at coordinate 68,687 of NZ_JAENGN010000017.1, forward strand.
TGGTAGCGATGCCATTGGATGGCTATCGGTTTACCTGCATGATTGATTTTAATTCGCCCGTATTGGGAAGCCAGCATGCGTCTATCAGTGGCATTGATGAGTTTTCTAAGGATATTGCCTCCTCGCGCACCTTCTGCTTCCTGCATGAGCTGGAAATGCTGTTGCAAAACAACCTCATTAAAGGGGGAGACCTCAACAATGCCATTGTCGTGGTGGATAAGGAGGTCAGCAAGGACGAACTGCGGCACCTGGCAAAATTATTCAACCGGGAAGACATTGACGTGGCAAAAGAAGGCATACTGGATAACATTGAACTACGTCATCAAAATGAGCCCGCCAGACATAAGCTACTCGACATGATTGGAGACCTGGCTTTGGTAGGCCGCCCCATAAAGGGCCACATCATGGCTGCGCGACCCGGGCACGCTGCCAACGTGGCTTTTGCCAAAAAAATCAAAGCACAAATCAAAAAAGAAAAGGGCCGGAAATACATCAAGATATATGACCCTAACATGCCACCCCTGTACGATACGGTGCAAATCATGAAAATCCTGCCTCACAGACAGCCTTTTCTCATGGTGGACAAAATTCTTGAGCTTACCAAGACACATGTGGTGGGGTTAAAAAACGTCACCATGAATGAAGATCTATTCATGGGGCATTTCCCCGGCGCCCCCGTATTTCCCGGTGTGTTACAAATAGAGGCCATGGCCCAGACCGGAGGCATACTCGTACTAAGTACTGTACCCGACCCGGAAAACTACCTCACCTTGTTCCTCAAAATAGAAAACGCCCGGTTTAAGGCTCAAGTGAACCCCGGAGACACCATCATCTTCCGCTGCGACCTGCTGGAACCTATCCGCAGGGGCATCGCCCAGATGAAAGGAATAGGGATGGTTGGCGAAAAAATCGTCGTTGAAGCTGAGTTGATGGCTCAGATTGTAAAAGTAAAAGAGAGCCAAGTATCATGATACAACCGCTAGCATATATACACCCTCAAGCCAAGATTGCCGGCAATGTGGTTATCGAACCGTTTGTAACTATCCACAAAGATGTTGTCATTGAAGAAGGTACGTGGATTGGCTCGAATGTGACCATCATGGATGGTGCCCGTATCGGCAAGAATTGCCGTATATTTCCAGGCGCCGTTATTTCGGGAATTCCGCAAGATCTGAAATTTGATGGTGAAGAGACGACAGCCGAAATCGGTGATAACACCACCATCAGGGAGTGCGTCACCGTAAACCGGGGCACCAAGGATAAGTGGAAAACCGTTATTGGTAAAAACTGCCTTATCCAAGCCTATAGCCATATCGCCCATGATTGTGTCGTAGGAGATAACTGTATTTTTTCAAATAGCAGCACACTGGCTGGCCATATCACGGTGGGCGACTATGTCGTGCTGGCGGGCATGGTCGCTGTACACCAGTTTTGCCATATCGGCTCACACGCATTCATTGCGGGGGGCTCGTTGGTCCGTAAAGATGTACCACCTTTTGTGAAAGCTGCACGCGAACCCCTGTCGTACGTGGGCATCAATTCCGTCGGCTTGCGACGGAGAGGTTTTTCATCCAACCAAATCAATGAGATACAAGACATCTACAGGGTACTGTTTGTCAAAAACAACAACCTCACGAAAGCGTTAGACATCATTGAAGCGGAGTATAAACCCACGGAAATACGCGACGAAATACTTGACTTTGTACGAAATTCCAACCGGGGTGTCATGAAAGGCTTTGGCCAAAGTAAGGGCATACTGTAAGCCATGGAAATCACCCTTGCAGATATTGGCAGACGATTCAATCGGGATTGGGTATTCCGGCGGGTGACTTACCAATTTGTAGCAGGGCGCTGTTATGCAATCCTTGGACCCAACGGATCAGGCAAGTCTACGCTGCTTCAGGTCATTGCTTCCAGCCTTACCCCGTCTAAGGGCCAAATTCGCTATACCATCGGCGATCATTCCGTTAAGCCGGAAGCGATTTACCGGTACATCTCGCTAGTGGCTCCGTACATGGAGCTCATTGAAGAATTTACACTTGCAGAGCAAATCAGGTTTCATTTTAAGCATAAACATTACCTACACGGCGTTAATGAACAGCGCTTAATGGAACGGCTTGGTCTGCAGCATGCCAAAGACAAACAAATCCGCTTCTTTTCGTCTGGCATGAAACAACGTGTCAAGTTGGCCCTGGCGTGCTATACGGACACACCAATGGTCCTTTTAGATGAACCTACTACCAATTTGGACCACCAAGGTGTAGATTGGTATCTCGACCTCGTAGACAAAACAAAGGGCAATCGGTTGGTGCTGGTTTGCTCCAATCAGGAGAAAGAGTATGGCTTTTGTGAGCACTTAATCAACATCACGGACTATAAAGCGTGACCCGCCTTTTTGCCGGCCTTCTTGTAAATAGGGGACGTGTTTCGTATCTTTGACGACATTTAAGCAACTGTATTAAATCAAGAATCAATGGCCAAAGCTTCAGAAGTAAAAACTGGCAATATCCTGCGTTTCAACGGCGAGTTGGTGTCTGTTGAAGAGTACATCCATCGCACGCCAGGCAACCTGCGGGCGTTTTACCAAGCGAGAATGCGCAATGTGAAAACTGGGAAACTCGTCGAATACCGTTTTCGCACGGATGAAGAAGTCGAGATCGCCCGCGTTGAAACCAATGACTACCAATATCTATATGAAGACGGTGATGCATTCGTCGTGATGGATAACACAACCTTTGAACAGTTTAATATACCGAAGGCCCTTTTTGGCAGTTCGGCACGCTTTTTGAAAGAAGGTATGCAGGTGCTCGTTGCGATGGAAAGTGATGAGCCAATCATGGCGCAGGCACCTACTACGGTAGAGCTGGAAGTGATTTATACAGAGCCAGCCGTAAAAGGGGACACCTCCACAAACGCACTAAAAAGTGCCACTGTAGAGACGGGCGTGGAGATACGGGTGCCGCTCTTTGTAAACCAAGGAGATAAGGTGAAAATTGATACCCGCTCAGGTGACTACATCGAGCGTGTGAAATAAAAGAATTCAAATTTTTAGGTTTAGGTTGATTATTCGGTCTTGGGGCTCCCCGCCTCGAGGCCGATGTTTTTATTGTACCTTTGCGACAAACGTAATTGCCGCTATGCACCCAACGACTAAATCTGAGTTGCGCAAAATCTACCGCGAGAAGCGGATGCTTCTCGCTGACCAGGAGTTCAAACAGCTAAACCATCAACTGCTAACTCAGGTAAAGAAAGTGGACTTCCCGGCCCATTCAACCATCCATATATTCCTTCCAATCAAGGGCAACCATGAGCCGGACACCTATGCTATTGCTGCATGGTTAAGACAACGTTTTCCACATGTGCGCCTCGCGTTATCCAAAAGCAATCGCACCAACCTATCGATGCAGCATTATGTTTGGGAAGAAGGCACCGTACTTAACGTTAATCACTGGGGAATCCCCGAACCCGATAGCGGCACCACAGTACCCTCCGCTGAAATCGACATTGTCTTTGTGCCGCTGCTTGCCTTCGACCGCCAGGGGCACCGGGTAGGGTATGGCAAAGGGTTTTACGATCGTTTCTTGCAGGCATGCCGACCGGACACGGTAAAAATCGGATTATCGCTGTTTGAGCCGGTCAACTCCATTGAAGATGCCGACAACTGGGACGTAAGGCTCAATAAATGTATTACGCCTTGGGTGATATGGAACTTTGGTCACTGATCAGACAAAATACAACCGACATATACTGAACAAACCGACAATTCATCGCACCATATGCCCAAGCAACGATTAGAAGAAAGCAAAAAAACACGAATCATCAAGGACAGATACGAATACCCAACAAAAAATCAAAAAAACCACCCATTTTTTCGGTTTTTAATAAAAAAAACACGAAGTTAGCCCTGAAATATCGCCGGCATCAGCTTTAGAAGTCAAAAGCACAAAACAAAATTAAAAACACACGCCCGGTTTCCCAGAATTGTCCGCGGTGTGGCCTTCATGTATTATAAACAATTCTATCGCGCCAGAGAGGGATCCCCAACTCCCTCTCTATTTTTTGGGCAGGCCTCTATCAAATGGCGGTCAATACAGCACCCTGAACTTTACAGTATTGGCTATCTGCCTCAATTGCTTAAGCAGCTGCTTATCGTACTGGGCGTCTACATCCGTCACCGCATAACCAATGTCGCCCTTGGTCATTAAAAACTGGGCAACGATATTAATTTGGTTTTCGGCAAAGACATTATTTATTTGCGCCATTACCCCCGGCACATTACGATGAATATGGAGCAGGCGGTGCGCTTTTTCAATTTTAGGCAAAATCAGGTTCGGAAAGTTGCGGCTCATGTAGGTATCGCCCTTGTTGATAAAATCCGCCATACGGCGGGGGATAAACTCGCTATTGCGTTTTTTATCCTTTTTATCGTCGAAAAGGACAATCCCCTTTTCGTTGCAGATACTCCGGTTGATACGGTGTTTGCTGTCTCCCAAATAGCCGATGGTCTTCAGTTTGTCAGCCTGTGCCAATTGCGCATCATCCAACCGGATGTCCTTGCCAAGCAGAAGCATGCCAACATCCTTTACGTATTTTTCTTCAACCGTTTCCTTTACGCGGATAGAAAAACCGTCACGCTTGAGTATGTGTGCTGCAATTTCAGGCACATCGCCGACAATAAGGCAAAGAATACGATTTTTAGGATAGGAAATGGCACGCGGTAAATCATTTACATACAGGAACTCGTCAAAACTGGGGGTAACGTGATCGGCCCGCTCGGACACACTTTTGCGTTCGATATTTTCCGTGAATGCGAAGAACCGTTCAATAAGGCCGGACTCTTTCAACTGAAAATCCGAATACCCATCACCAATACCATAGATTTTGCCTGGCAATTGGAGTTGCCGCAGAAGTTTAACCTTGCCCCCCTCTTCAGACAAAGGATTGTTTTCGTCATATCCGGTGATGTTTCCCTGCTCGTCAAAGATAAATGTATTCGCGTATACGTTGTCTTGCTTAATATGATACGGACTCACCACAGGCACAATAAACTCCTTGAAGCCGCCGGAGACAATCAACACGCCGTCGCTGTGCTTCTTAAAAAACTCCCGGTTGCGGGAGAAGGAAGGTGATACCCGCTTTTTGAGTATAGTGATAAGTTTCTTCAGGTGTTCGCGGTTTGCTTCCAACAGTTTTACCCGCCCGGAAAGGCTTTCCCTAAACGAAAGCTGCCCGTTCATGGATAGGTTGGTCAACCGTTCGATTTCTTCATAAATAAGTTCCCTGGCGGGATGATTGGCTAAAGAGATGCGGGCCAGCTCATCCAGTGCCTCCACTTGCGTGAACGTGCTATCAAAGTCAATGATATAATAATTTGTCAATGTCGTGTCGCTTTTAACAGTTCTATGCATATTTCACGTAAGGAATTGTCTATCGGTTTGAATGTGATTCCTGTCGTCTCTACAATTTTTTTATTGGAAAACTGCATTTTTTGAACGGACGACTTGGCCGTATCCTGCGTGAGGAGGGGTCGTTTACCTGTAAGCAGCGCTAATACCCCGGCGGCACGCCAGGCGACGCCCAACATCCACGGTGTGGCTCTGAATTTCGGCGCGGGCCGGTTGAAGTACACACTACACTTTGTCAATAGCTCTTTGTGTGTCATATTAACGTTGCTCAGCAGAAATCGCTCCGCCGTAATGGCCGGGTTTTTCATCAGTAATATCATCGCCTTGGCCACGTCTTCCACATCGATCAATCCCACCGATCCATCGGTATAAAATTGCAGACCATCGCGCAGCATGGCAAAAATAGTCCCACTTGCGCCATTATCGGTTGTTCTTGCCGTTGGGCCGATGATGAGAGCGGGATTTACAATAACCGCATCCAGGCCCTCGGCAATACCGCGCCACACCTCCATTTCGGCTTCGTATTTAGCAATCGCATAACCTGACTGGCTGGAATCATATTCCCAGAGGTCGCTTTCGGTAATTTCCCTATTCGTCTTAGCACGGCCAACCGCAGCAATGGAACTGACATGCAACAGCCGGATCCGCTGTTCCAATGCCAGCGTCACCACGTTGGCAGTACCGCCGACATTTACGGCGGTCAGTTGTTTCCGATCGTCGGCATGGTACGAAATCAAACCTGCACAATGATATACCTGTGTTACTCCCTCAAAGGCGTCTTGCAGGGCAAAAAAATCATTAATATCAGCGTCGACCCACTGCAAGCCAGGCAAGCCGCCTAATTCAGGGGGAATGATGGACGTTTTCCGTTTTGTAGCACGGACATGCACACCGTCGGCCAGCAGCTGCTTAATCAGCGTAGAACCCAAAAAACCTGTACCTCCTGTTACTAAAACCACCGCCGTATTAGAAATAGTTGATGATGTGCCCAAAAGTAAGGGAATAAACGGAATTTTCATTCGAATAACTTGTTTTTTATCGGCAATGGGCATGCATGGGCGATGCTTGGTGGCGCCTTATCTGAACGATAGCTCGTGCGGAATACTCGAAATTTTGAGGATGCGTTGGCAAGACGACCTTTGCTGATTATGCTTGGGCAGTATGTGCATTTTGTGTAAGTTTGCAACAGTAATTTGCCAGACAACGCACGACAACATGTCCCTATCTGTTTTCTTTTCTTCCATTGTTTCACAGGATTTCACGCCGGAAACCGGTTTTCTCGGCTCCCAGATGGGGGCATCAATACAAGTCCACGAACTGGAGTTCCCTGATTTGGAAGTGGATAAACCGGATTTGGCATTGTTCGGGGTGCTGGATGACCGGATGGCCATCGGCAACTTAGGCTGTGCTGAAGCGGCAAACATCATGCGCAGGCATTTTTATGCGCTTAATCAGGGCGAGTACAAACTGCGGTTGGCTGACTTGGGCAACATCAAGCCCGGCGAAACCGTAACGGATACCTATGCCGCAGTGAAGGCGGTATGCACCGAGCTTATCAAATCGGGCATTATGCCCATTATCGTAGGCGGCGGCCAAGACATTACTTATGCACAATACCTTGCTTACGAAAAGCTTGAACAAAAGGTTGAAGTAGCGATAGTGGATTCACGCTTTGATCTCGACCAAGAAAACACCGAAAACGCTCCACTCAATTCGCTTACTTATCTTAACCACATCATTCTCCATCAGCCCGACTATCTCTTTAATTTGAGCAACCTCGCATACCAGACGTATTTTGTGAGCAGGGAGTCCATCACCATGTATGACAAACTCTATTTCAATGCAATGCGATTAGGCCTCATTACCAACGCTGTGGAACATGTAGAGCCCATCATCCGGGCGGCAGACATGATGAGCTTTGATATAAATGCGATCCGGTTTTCGGATGCTCCCGGCAATGCGTATGCAACGCCCAACGGCTTGTTCGGCGATGAAGCATGCCGCATCTGCCGATATGCAGGCATGAGCGACAAACTCACTTCCATAGGTTTTTATGAGTATAATCCCTCGTTTGACAACCGCGAACAAACAGCGATACTGCTGGCGCAGATGATTTGGTATTTTATTGACGGCTTCTACAACCGGAAGCACGATGCTCCGCTCGTTCCGAAATCTGCCTATATCACCTACCGAACATCGGTGCACAACGATGCCTATGAGCTGGTGTTTGTCAAAAGCAAGAAGTCCGACCGCTGGTGGATGCAGGTGCCTTATTCAGGCACCAAATCGGTAAACGAGCGCTACCACCTCGTCCCTTGCCGATATGAGGACTATCAACTAGCGGTGTCCGGAGAAATGCCCGACCTGTGGTGGAAAACACACCAGAAGCTGATATAGTGTCAGCAATCGGTGATCAGTAGCCGGTGGCCGGTTTTTGTTATCTTTGTTCATCATGGAATTGTACTTCATCGTTATTGCCGTTGTTGTCCTGGTCATTGCGGCCTTGCTGTTTTTCAAACGCCCGCAATCACCCACACATAACCCTGAGCAGGAACTGCTAAGGAAAGAAAAAGAAAACTTGGCTCTCCAACTGGCCCGTGCGGAGCAGCAGATTCAAAGTATGGCGGCCGAAAAGGAGCATATTACCGGCATATTGCGCGAAGAACAGCAACGCCTGTTGGGCGAACTGCAGCAGGAACGTGAGCGACTAGCCCAGGCTGAACGATCGCTGGAAAGCGCCCGTGCTTATTACAAATCACAACAGGAGAGGCTACAAGAGCAGAAAGCCGAAATTGAAACGATCAAGCAGCAGTTCAATACCGAATTTCAGGTGATTGCTAACCGTATTCTGGAAGAAAAAACCCAGAAATTTACCGAGACAAACAGTAAGACCCTCGATCAAATACTCAATCCCCTCAAAGAAAAGATTAAGACTTTCGAAGAGAAGGTTGAAAAAACGTATCAGACAGAGGCCGCTGAACGCAATACCCTCAAGGGTGTCGTGGAACAGTTAATGGAGCAGAGCCTCCGCATTAAAGATGAGGCCAACAGCCTGACAAGGGCGCTCCGGGGCGACAGTAAAAAACAGGGCAATTGGGGAGAAGTCATTCTTGAGCGGGTATTGGAGCGCTCTGGGTTGGTAAAAGATAGCGAATACCGGCTACAAGCATCCATGGCCGATGAGGACGGCCGCCGACTTCAGCCCGACGCCATCATCGACCTGCCCGATGAAAAGCACCTGGTGGTTGACTCCAAGGTATCACTGCTGGCTTATGAACGCTGGGTAAATGCGGAGACCGATGAAGAACGGGAGATTTTTGCCAAACAGCACATCCAATCGGTAGAAAACCATGTCAAAAGCCTCTCCGCGAAGAACTATCACGACCTTTACCACATTAATTCACCTGATTTTGTACTTTTATTCATGCCCATAGAATCGGCGTTCAGCATGTCTATCACATACAAAGCCGACCTGTTTAGCGATGCTTGGGACCGCAGAGTGGTCATTGTAAGCCCTTCTACCTTACTAGCCACGCTGCGCACGATAGCCAGCATGTGGAAACAGGAGCGACAGACACGCAACGTGCTTGAAATCGCGAAAGAGGCGGGGGCACTCTACGATAAATTTGTGGGCTTTTTGCAGGACATGAACCGGGTGGGTGAGCAGTTGAACCGGGCTGTACGTTCGCATGAAGAGGCCACCAAGAAGCTTGGTACCGGCCCCGGAAATGTCATTCGAAAAGTAGAAAACCTCAAAAAACTGGGTGCGAGGGCAAGCAAGCAGATTGACAATAATCTGCTTGACGAAGGCGACTAAAGCGCCACCCGCTCTTCTTGGCTCTGCGGTGCATCAAGCGTTTCTTTCCGTCGTGCCGGACGCCACTTTGCCATATGCATACGGTGGAGCAAAACCGGCGTGATGGCCATGACCAGCAAGAGCCCTCCCGTTGTAAAGAGATTCGGAATTTCCAAAAAGAAACCATTAGTGCTGAACACCGCCAGTGCGATCGTCGCCGAGAAGGGCAGCGACAAAGCCAGCACGTTGAGCGCCAATTGAGGGTTAAACGTAGGCGACGAACCAATTCGCCCGTGTTTTTCCATGGCTGACACGGTGGAAATATGAGCCAAAGGCCAAAAGCTTACAGCACTTTGGGGAAACACAATAGCAACGATTGCCAGGGTAGCCGAGAGACCCGGCATCCACAGCAAGCACACGCCACTCAACAGAAAGGTAATTCCGGCCCTGAACAAGAGTAAACTGATAATTACTCGAAATTGCGTCCATTTAAATTTGACCGTGATGCCGATGAACAGTAAGATAACGGGCGTCATCAAAGCACTCAGCATGGTTATGGGATTGCTCATAAACGTTGGCAGATCTTGAAAATGCAAACCAAAGCCCAACAAAATAAGCGCCACAAAAATCGCCAAATTTACCGGCTCTTTCATCAGCGTAGCCAACAAGGCTTTCAGGCGCTGGCGCCCGCGTACTTTGGGAGCGGTTGCCTGCTTAAAATACCAGTGCATAGCCAATAGGTAACAGAATATGAGCACATATACCTTGTTGCCCAAATCGGCGATGCCCCCAAGCGCCACGGCTTCTTTGCCCACATATTCAAGCAAGAAGGGAAAACATGACATGCCCGGCGCCAAAGATGGGATAAGCAACAACAGCGTACGCATATCCGCTCCATTACTTCGGATACCATACAATCGTGGCAATACCAGCCAGGTGGCACCGAGCATCGCAAAGTTAAATGCGACAGCCAAAAGCGGCAGCCAAATCAGGTCGGCGTTCATCTGCGTATTCATCAATGCCACAAAAATAATCGCAGGCAATGCAATGTTCAGGATCAGTATTTTAAGGGCCTGATGATGTTCGGCCTTGTGCAAAGCCTTGCGGAGCAAGAGCCCCACAACGATAAGCAGTAAAAGTGATATGGTCTTAGCTATAGCCGGATTCATTCGAGATAGTGTGTCTTAGGGCTTTACTCGGCTTGCATGTCCGCCTGCCATAGCAGGGTAAACATACAAACCGCAGGGAATGTTGAAACCGGGAATTACACGGTGATTTTCTTCAACACGTTGGTAAACAATTCCATTTCGGGCATCGTACCCATGCTGACCCTGCACCATGGTTTTTCGTCGATTTCGAACATGCGTACACTTACTCCGCCTTCGCGCAATTTTCCCTGAAAGGCTTGAGCATCGCTTTTTATGGGAAAAATAACAAAATTGGTGAGTGAAGGAATATACGGGTAGCCCAGCGTTTTCAGTTCGTTACACAAATATTCCCGGCATTCTAAATTGAGTTTACGGCTGTTCTCTTGAAAAGCCTTGTCTTGCATGCTGGCGATAGCCCCACTCAATGAGGTGACACACAAACCCATTGTACCCCTTACAATCGAGTTCAGCGACTTGATTCGCTCTGGCTGAGCGACAATGTATCCGATACGCAGCCCGGCCATCGAATGGATTTTTGAAAACGTTCGTGCCACGATGACATCTTTGCCCTGCGCCACAAGTCCCACCATCGTATTTGCCGCTGGATCCGGTAAAAATTCCAAATAAGCCTCATCAATAAACACCGGCACTTTGGCTGAGACCGTTGAGCAAAACTGCTTCAGTGCGGCCGCCGACGTAATTGACCCCAATGGATTATTGGGATTGCAGACATAGATTAGCCTGGTTTCGCTGTCTACAGCAGCGGCCATGGCGTCCAGGTCATGCGCGTAATCAGCCGTCAGGGGCACCGGTTTCCAAGTTCCGCCGATAGCCCGTGTCGTATTCATCATGGACATGTACGAAGGATCGGCCGAAACAATATTGCCGCCTTTCAGGAAAAGCGATATCGCAGTTTTCTCCAACAAATCCGTAGACCCTGGCCCCAGCATAATGTAATCGCGCGTCACACCTTCTTTTTCGGCAATCATATCAATCAGCCGTGCCGCATCTTCATGCCCGTACCGATTACCGAACCCCACGGCATCGGCCACTGCCTTGCGAACTGATTCCGATGGCCCATATGGGTTCTCATTAGCAGATAAGCGAGCTTGCATTGCCGGCGCAGTATCGTCCCACGGCAACGTGATGTCTCGCAGTATACCTTGCGGCGATGCGGTGGCTGCAGCCACCTTGTTCTTCCCCAATGAGAGGGACGGCGCTAATGCTAAACCACCAGCGGCTAGCAAGCTGGACTTAATCCAGGTTCTTCTGTTTGTCATTGTTTTGGTCATGGCCTAAATATTACCGTCAATTGTCTTCCAACAAAAAAATACCACCAAAACTTAATAAAGGTCTCCCAAAATGGAATAGCTAATGCAATATTATGGATTTATACAGACAATGCAATGACAAATGTTATATTTTTTTGGTAACTTTACCGATACCACATAAAAATCAAACAAAACAACCGAATAATAACCTAAACATAAAACAAAAACACAAAAGCAACACCCAATTCACCAAAAACCACCACCAATACTTCCAAGCAAAGTGAAACAAGATATTACAACATCTTAACAAATGCTTTACCGATTTATTTACTACCGGCAAGGCATTTGTTAATCAACTGAAAGACCCTGAAATATAAATGTTAGACTTTTTTAAAGACAACACTGGCATTATGTCCACCAAAACCAAATGCATTGCTCATAGCCGCATTGATCGTTCGCGGTAGCGGTTCGTTGGTGACGATGTGGATGCCTTTGGGAATGGCATTATCCAGGTTGTCTACATTGATGGTAGGGGGTACTACTTGGTCATTGATGGCCTTTATCGCGATTATTGCCTCGATGGCCCCGGCTGCACCCAATAAATGCCCGGTCATTGACTTGGTCGCGCTTATATGCAGGTTGCTGGTGTCACCTAAAGCAGCGACCACGGCTTTTAGTTCGCTGATGTCACCTATTGGCGTCGACGTAGCGTGCGGATTGAGGTAATCCAGATCTTCCGGAGCAATTTTAGCCTCTTCCAAGGCCAGTGTCATAGCCTTTGATGCTCCGATTCCCTCAGGATGCGGCGCGGTCATATGGTAGGCATCAGCTGTCATGGCCGCACCAACAAGCTCTGCATAAATGTGGGCTCCCCGCTTTTTAGCATGCTCATACTCCTCGAGCACCAGCGCACCAGCGCCTTCCCCCATGACAAAACCGTCTCGATCTTGATCGTACGGTCTGCTGGCATGCAATGGGTCGTCATTGCGGGCCGACATGGCCTTCATTGCGGAAAATCCGCCGATGGAAGCCGGGGTAATAGGCGCTTCCGAACCGCCCGAAACAAATACTTTCGCCTTGCCCATTTTGATGTAGTTAAATGCGTCCATGAGCGCCGTATTGGAGGTCGCACATGCCGATACCGCTGTGTAATTGATGCCCTGTAAACCGAATTTCATCGATATCATCCCTGAAGCAAGGTTAACAATAAGCCTAGGGACGAAAAATGGGCTAAACCGAGGCACATAACTTCCGGTCACATAGTTTGTCACCTCCTGTTCGAAAGTTTCCATGCCCCCCTGGCCTACACCCCAGATCACGCCAATATCAAACGGATCCACTGCAGGTAGATCCAACCCTGCATCTTCCAGCGCCTGCGATGCTGCGTATAGCGCATATTGAGTAAACAAGTCACTTCGCTTGATTTCATTCCGATCCAGGTATTTTTCGGGTGAAAAATCCTTTACCTCACAGGCAATACGGGTACGAAACCGTTCGGCATCAAACCGGGTGATTGATCCGGCACCACTTACACCGCCGAGAATATTCTGCCAAAACGTATTGACATCGTTGCCAAGGGGAGTGACGGCCCCCATGCCGGTAATGACCACTCTTGTCATGATTTTACAATTTCGGCAAAAGTAACAAAAATATACCGAACGGTATAATCTATTTCTCCGACGTATTACAAGCTGAAGATGACTTTTAATACAGCCATGCTGCCGCGTAGCTGATAGTGGCTGTATCCCAGTCGATTGGCCGACAGCGAATAGGTTTCGTAAGCGGTGACATCAGCCAGGTTAGTCAGGTTGAGTTCGATATCGGTACGCCATTTGGCTAGGGTATAGCGGATATTCGCGTCGGCGAAGAAATAGGAGATGTCATTGAGCTGCGCCTGACTGGTATATTGGTGGCGGCCGTTCACCCGGAGGAAAGTGCTTCTGAAAGGTGAGTAAGAAACGCTGACTGTCTGGTCGAATAGCCTAATTTGGCGGTCGGGCATATGGGTGGAGGCTTCTCCTGATATCAGTCGGCTGGTCGTCCAGGTAGCCACGCCGTTGTAATTGAAGTTGACTTTGTTTAAAAGCCGGGCTTCAAAGGCCGGATTTACCGTCAGCGAGCGGTTATTGAAGGGGAGCGTTTCACCGTTGAGCACCTGGTTGAAGCGGCTGGTGCCCCAGGATGCTCTCAGGCTGGCTGTCGCCCCGAGGGCAAAGATAAACTTGCTCAGGCCTGCGTTGAGGTTGACGCTGCTCACGTCGTTATCGATTGGTAGGAGCACCGTACGGGCAATGTTGTCCGTGACGACGCTCGCGGCGATGGTATTGGCAGTTGACCTGGCATAGGTGACCCCCGCATTCATGAAAAGCATGCTGATCGCACGTTGGAAATGGTACCGCAGCCCTATATTATGGCTGTCGCGCTCCTGCAAGTCAGCTTCATTCGCCTCCATGCTGCGGTAATTGGTTAGTACCGCACCCCGGAATACCCCGTTGATATTGCCCATGTGGTTGGTATAGCGATAGTCAAGCGAAAGGTAGTCTTCCCTGGTCATCATGCGTTTCAAACGCATCGACGGATTGAACAGCAGGCGGATTTTCGATTCGTCTAGGGCAAACGCATCGTCGTGATAGGCGATGCGTTGCACGGCGAGCGGAAGCGTTGCGGTGGCTTCCCACGGTCCCTGCTTGTATTCATATGTGCCGTCTAAAAAAAATTGATGCCGCTGCCAGTGCAGGTTATTGTCCTCACTGCCGGCATAAGGTGTCTCCCGGCCGTCCGTTTGGGTGAGGTGCAGGGCCGAATGCAGCCGTTGCCATTCGTTGATCACGCCGGTCCGGTAGCGCTGGCGGATCAACCCTTTGGTGAGCCGGTAGGCGGCCGATGCCCGGCTGAACCAGGAAGGGATTTCACCGAATTGGCGGATACCGGCGAACGGCACGCCAGCGTTCAGCACTTCTTCGTTGATGCCGGGTGTAATGATAAGCGTCTGGGGCTGATTGAAGTGATTGACATACCAATACAGGTTGATCACGTTGCCGTTTTTCAGCGCCGGCGTGTACTCCAGCGTGTTGGCAAAGTCGCGTAAGCGGTTGTGCAGGCCTTGGCGCATGTCCATGTCGTTGCTCAGTAAGGCAGACGAACCCATATCGCCTGAATAGTTCAGCTTGAATACGTTGTTGAAATAATGCCCTTCTTCATTGGCCATGGCGGTGAGGCTAACACCGGTGAGAAAGGGATCGCGGCCAATGTCCTGCCATTCGCTGTAGCGAATGGTATCATTGCCTAGGTAGAGTTCGCTCCAACTGTTGTATGCCATGTCGTTGCCATCCAGCAGGCCGTTGATGTTTGCCTTTAGCTGAAGCCCATTTTTCAGGTTCACGAGGTTGTTGAGGTTGAGCGACCCGGAGTTATTGAAGTAATAACGCTGCTTGGGCAGTGGCGGGTTACCCGCGGTGCCCGACGAGAGCAGCGCCTGCGGGCGGGAGTTGCCGGCGCCTGTCAGCATATCGGACAGGCCGAATGCCGTGAAGTCGGACGCAAGGTCTTCGCCCACGTTGTTGCCCTTGACCACGTTGAGCATCTTGTACTTCTTGTTGAAGAGGATGGAATTCAGCTCGCTGTCATATTGGTGGGGCAGGCCGGCGCCTGCTTTGACCTGCCCGGTGAGTTTGAGACGTGCCTCATCTTTGATGACGAGGTTGAGTGCCACACGGTCGCTGAGGGTTTTGTTTTTGAGCACTTTCAGCGGCTGGTGGTTCTGCAGCACCTCCAGCTTCTGCACCATGGCATGGGGGATGGTTTTCGTGCCGATGGCATATTTGTCGTCGAGCAGGTCATCGCCGTCGATGTAAAAGTTGGAGATGTTCTGCCCGTTGTATTTGATCTGTCCGCTTTCACTCACCTCCATGCCCGGCATACGTTTTAGTACATCCCCGATGCTGCGGTCTTCTGCCTTGGCAAAGGAGCCTACGTCATAGCGGAGTGTGTCGCCGCGCGTATCGATGCGGGGGCGGCTTTTTACCTTCACCTCTGAGAGGTCGATGGGTTTTTCCTGGAGAGTAATGTCATAGTGGCTGCGTTCGCGCGAAATCGGCAGGTTTACGCCCGCGTAGCCAAGGTGATTGACCAGCAGGTGGAGGCTGTCTAAGGGCACTGCGGCAGGCAGGACAATGCTGAAATTGCCGCTCGCATCACTGGTTTTAAAGACCACAATGCGGTCCTGCGGATTGCGCACGGTCACACTGGCATGGGGTACCGGTTTACCGTCAGTAGTTTTGAGCGAACCCTGGATGGTTTGCTGTTGAGCGAGCACACCCGGACCCAAGCAGAGGATGAATAAGGTAACCAAACATCTCGTCATATATACAGTCTGCTATTTTTCCGACAGTCCGAAGGGTACAATCAACGGTTATCTTCCAGTTCAAGGGGGTTATTGTCCACGGGAGATATCTGCGTATTGTCCTTTTTCACATTGACGCTTTTGATGCGGGAAGGGTCGATAGAAGCCATCGCGTTTCCTCCGCCTGCTCCCACGCGTACCACGGGACGCCCGCTGCCTCCCCCCGCCGTTGCTGTGCCTTGCGAGCGGGCATTATGTGCTGCCTGGGGGTTTCTTTTATACGCTTCCACCAGCTTATCCAGCGCTTTTTGCGTGGTCGGGATTGCGTTGTCGGGAAGCAATACCGCGGCTTCGCTTTCCTCAAAGGTCTCGAAACCCGCGTAGCGGAAAACCACTTCTTCCCGGCTGTCCTCGGCTTCGAGAATCAGGCCCGGAAGTCCCTGCAGCTTCCAGGGACCGGCCTGAAAGGGCACTTCCGTGGTAAACCACGCCGTGTATTCCCGGCCTTTGAACCGGCCGGTGGCTCTCTGTGCCGTATAGCCGCCAATCTCCTTGGTCTCGTCGGATACGTGCCAGTCAATAGCCGGATAATCTTTGTCCACCAAGTATGTTTCCCCTGCCACACGGGATAGCTGCTTGAATGCCTGTGTTCCCGGCTTCGCGTAGTATGACTCCTGTGTGGTGCGGCCGCTTCCGGTGATGGTGAGGTTGCCGTCGAACGAAGGGTCTTCCAGTTGCTTTTGGATTTGCTGGTTGATCTGTTCGCCCGTATTGGAACCGTAGAGCGAAGCATGCTGCCCGATGTAAAGCACCATTTCCTCTTTATGCGGCTTGTCGGGTTGCAGGGTGTCGTTGATGTGCGTGAATTCATAAAGCACGCGGGCAAGCGCCGGTTCGCTTTGCTGCGCTTTGGTTGTTGTTGCCAAACATCCTGTAAATAATAGAAAACAAAAACACTTCATTTTTATTCGCATAACATTTGTTTTTTGTCAGACGCGTCCATTCGCGCCACTTAAATCATTCCGTTTATCAGTCTACATTATAGATGAAGTCTCATAATATAGCCTACCAAACATACTACGAAAATATAGTAATATTACGAAACAAACAAATTAAATACGAATTACTCGTAGATTAAATGATCGGCATCTCCCACCCGGCTCTTGGCTACTTGTATTGCATCCCCACCCGCCAGCGTCGAAAATATGACCGAAATCGTAGAACAGCTAGGGTAAACAACGCGTTGATACTAAATTCTGCAATGGCCGAAAACGACTCATAGTTGGGAGCCGCCGCCCAGCCAAAGCCGATCCTGGAAGGTATACTTGAGCCATCGGGCCGGTTGATCGAAATGCAGTTAATTTACAACCGGTACTATATTTCAGTTGCCATCGCAGGGTCGCTAATACTGTGTTTACCAGTTTCTACCCTCCCGGCGAACCGGTGCAAAAAGCCGGCTTTAGTTTTTATGGTAAAGTCGTACCAGTTGCCGCTTTCTCTAAGGCCGATGTATTTTCGCAGCAGTTCTCCCGCGCCCAAGGAAACGACCTCAGCCTTTTTATAATCGTACGCATTGGCTACTATTTCGATGTGCATCGGAACCGAGGAACTGTTCCGTAGCAAAACGAAAATACCACCGTTTATCTGGTCATACTCCAGTTGAATTTCTGGTTCGTCATCATTGATATTCCCCGAGAATTTGTGAAAATAACCGTTGGGACCGTATACCTCTAAGTCATAGCAGCCATTGCTATCGATCACATCCCATTCATCCATTAACGATTTCGTCGCTTCCACCGTGTAGCGCCGGGGTATCTTATCCAGCCGGTTCATATCATATACATGGTATACCGCGCCTTTATGTCCCTTGTTTTCAAAAACCAATCGTACCTGCCTATCGTCTTGCAGGTACTTCAACGTGCAGTGCAGGCGGTAGGGAAGTGCTCTTGAAGGGCGGCTGCCCCGTTCTTGATACAGCCGGGCGGGTTGTTGAGGGGCTGCCGCAGTGGGTAATGCCCGGGAGGCTGCGTCCTTCTTCTCGAACCCAGAAGTATCCGGCATAACAGGAGTTTTCGGATCATTCGGCGTGACAAAATCAAATGCCGATGTGAGATCACTGCTGATGGCGCGATGCCACGGAGAAATAGCGGGAATGGTAATACCAAACCTTTTCTCAATAAATTGCCCTACTGATGTGTGATCTGCTACGGCAGAATCTACCCATCCGCCCTTGCTCCAAGGCGACAGGATGTACATCGGAACCCTCGGTCCCATACCCCAAGGTCGTAAATTGCCGGAGATGGTGTCTCGTTTATCGATGTAGACACGCTCGGCCTCCATATCATCAAGGTTGTCTTTGTCATTATGAAAGTACATGCCTGCCAACTCCAGCGTCGATTTACCTGCAAGTGTCCCATCCAGGTTGTAAGAAGGCACCGAAGGTGCCGGCAGGTGATCGAAAAGGCCATCATTCTCGTCAAAGGTCAGAAAGAAAACAGTCTTGCTCCAGACCTCCGGATTGGATGTAATGGCCGAAAGAACCTGATGCGTAAAGTTGGATGCCCGATAAGGACTCGAGGGTGCCCCCGGATGCTCAGAGTTGCTTTGTGAAGGCAATATCCAACTCACCTGCGGCAGGCGATTATTTTTGACATCATTGGCTAGGTCTTCAAGCGACCAATGCCGCATACCATTTTCGTAAATAGGATCACCAGGCTTGGCATTTCGGAAGCTCTCAAATGCCAAGCAGCCATGCATGGCTCCTGTCCAATTGTCATTGGGATCTTGATATATGCGCCAACTAATCCCGGCCTCCTGCAACACATCCGGTATGGTAGGCCATGAGAAGGCACTCCCCTGATACGTGTAGCCCGGTTCGGGCATCTCCCCTTCTATCCAACACCGTAAATTGACCGGCTCCGAATCTGCATCAGTGCAATTGATGCCTGCTGCACGCTTGTCCGGGTCGTGTACAGACCCTGACCAGAACACAATTCGGTTAGGATCCGTACCCGTGGCGACGGAGCAATAGTAGGCATCACAAATTGTGAAATATTCCGCCATGGCATATTGAAAAGGAATCTCCTCTCTGGTATAATAGGCCATGGAATAGGGGGTCTTGAATAACGGCCAAAATCCATACTTGCCTTGATTCCAGGCTGCTTGGGTATCCGGAAAGTTATGCGGAGTACCACTGATAAATGCTGCGTTTGATTTTTTCGCATCGGCCCGGTACGGTGGTACTATTTTCTCGCCGTCTGACTGATGAAAAGCACGCTGACCGCTTTCGAGTGGTATCGGAAATCGATCACCAAACCCGCGAACGCCCCTCATGGCACCAAAATAATGGTCAAAAGACCGGTTTTCCTGCATGAGGATGACGATGTGCTGTACGTCTTTGATGGAGCGGGTAGCGTTGTAGGCTTCTACGGCCAGTGCTTTTTGTAAGAGTGGCTCCCAAATGGTTGTCGCCAGTCCCGCTGTGGCGGACAACTTGATGAAATCTCTCCTGTTTAACTTGGACATATGCGTTTAAAAAGGTTGAAATAGCGCTTAAAGATAAGATAAAAAGTCTTAAAACGGGTAAACGACGGTACTTGCCAAAGGGCAATAAAACGAAACAACTTGAACTTGCAAACAGGCATGGATATTGCGGCGTTAAACCAACAGTTTGGATTAAAGCGAAAGCGCACTGAAGGCGAAATGATTAAGCAGTCATGTCTTTAATCATTAAGGTTCTGCCCGACCATTGAAGACTAACACATTAACGGATGAATATCAAGCGAATTTTTGGCACCATACTTACCGTTTTGGGTATAGGTGGGCTTATCTACACCGGTGTCATGGTAGTACAACAGAGCAACCAAGTACGTGAATTGATTGTCGTGGGCATCCTGGGCCTGATATTTTTCTCATCAGGTATCTCGTTGATCCGTAATACCAAAGACAAAGAATGAGTTTTTCTGCGTTGGGCCTTCTTAATTCACCATCGTATTCGGTGCGGTCTGCCCCGAGCTCGCCTTTTCATTTTGCGCCAGCATCGTTTTTGAACGCTGGCGTTCGTGATTTTTCAGCACACTACTGTTGGCCATGTATTCTTCACTTCCTGCATAAATAAAAAGCAATGATCCATTCTTAATGGTATCAATGATTGGCCGATTCAGCGCTCTGGGCAACGCTGGACAACCATAGCTTCTCCCCAGTCTCCCAGTAGCACGTATCACGTCTTCGCTGCAATAGTCTGCACCGTGGATGACTACCGCCCGGGCCATCGCCTGATCATTGATGCCGCGCTCCAAGCCGGTCAGCCGAAGGGAATAGCCATTGCCCCCTTGATAGGTTGCATCGGTCAGATAAAACCCGAGCGAACTTTGCAAAGAACCATGTTTATTGGAAAATTTAGTAGCGTATTTCCCTCCACTGTTACGGCCGTGGGAAACGATGGTATGAAACAGCATTTTTTTGTTTTTCATATCCAACACATACATTCTTTTTTCCGTGGAAGGCCGAGTAAAGTCGATTACGGTAAGAATATCTTTATTTTTGGCTGGAATTGTTTTATAACCGATCATCGCTTGCTCAAAAGCCTCATAGTCAAGAATGGATTGGAGGTTCAAGCTGTCGTAGAGTCTTTGGGTTTCCGAAAATTCGGGTGATGGAATCACTGAATCGATGGGTTTGGTTTCTTTGTTTTCCGCTTTATTAACGTGAGATGGATGAAAGCCTAAGCCTGCAACAACCGCAACTATCATCATCAGCATCAACTTATTCATAGGCACTCTTCTTTACGTCAGCTACAAAGTTAGCAATAATATAAATAGCCAAATGTTAAATAATGTCAATCAATGACGATGATTAACGATTGGAAGGTCTTTGCCCAGTCGTAAATAAACTTGGCATGCGAAGACGCATTACGCACGCACATGTGTGATCGGGGTACAGTACCTAAGGTAGCGCTGTACTCGATGATGCTGGCGTCGGGGTGCTGTGTAGGGACTCCATGGATGTATCCGCCGTTGGTAAAACGGCTTGCATGTGGCGCATAGCCCTGTATGGTTTTAGTTCCATCTTTCAAGTATAACATTTTTGGTTTCTTTTCCTGTAGCACAAAGATACCAACCGGGGTCTCCATCGAGTATGGAGGCTTATGCACCCCCGACGTGGCCGGGTTCATGCTCAATATCCGCCAAGACGCTTCTTCGGAACGTTCGATGGTGCAGATATTTTGATTGGTCACATCCACCACAATGACATGGTGAAACGTCACGGTGTCGCCAATGACCTTTACATATCTTTTGGGCACTTCCCAGGTACCTTCGAAAGATATACCCGTTATCTTGACCATCGGGATGGTGTCACTGCTCAACAATTCAACCAACGAACCGTCCCGGCCGTATATGATGGGAACATCGCTATTGCCTTCGCGATACAGCGGCACGGACTGGTAACGCTCGGTCCCCAGTGTGTCAGATACGCGCTTGTAGGCATTCCGTACGTAGTTTGCCACAACGGGCGCTTCGCCGTTTCTGTTTTTATAATTCTGCAATACCGCATATTGCTTGTTACCTCGTTGAAAATTATCCACATACGCAAGTTTCTCCTTGATTTTATCCCATTGGAATACCCGAACCGTATCCTTGTAAGGATACTCATCGGCAAGTGTATATTGATCATAGGCCAGATCTTTGGAAAGTTGGATATCATCAGCCGTCCGTGGGCGCCTGCGCTCCTCTTCTTCGGCTAATCTTACTTGTTCTAATGAATCTGCTTTTCGCCTTTCCGCTTCATCCTGTGAATTCTCGCGCTGATGGTTGCATGAAAAAATAAACGGTACAACAAAGAAAATGACTGGATACAAAAATAATCTCATGTAGTTAAACAAATTTGGCACCATCGATGCATATTATCAAAGATATATAAAAGGTTTGCGTTCATTCCAATTGCCACTAAAAGTGTACCTTTTAAAAAAAATATTCCGAACTTGTCCAATGATAACCGTATCAATCCTTATTCAATTGTAATTCGTATATTCAATCGTTTAACATCAAAGACCATGAAAGAGTTTATGTTTCTTTTTCGTTTGCCCTTTAATACCGACGAAAGTGAGGTGACCCCTGAAAAAATGCAGGAACTTGGCAAAAAATGGAATGACTGGGTAGGCAGTATCGCGGCGCAAGGAAAAGTGGTAAACGCCGGCCCCCGGCTCGAATCTACAGGCAAAGTGCTGAAAAAAAGTGGCGTGGTGACCGATGGCCCTTTTGTAGAGGTGCACGAAATGCTGGGCGGCTTTCTGCGGATTAAGGCCGATAACCTGGAAGAAGCCACAACGCTGGCCCACGGGTGCCCCGCCATCGATCAGGGCGGCAGTGTTGAGATTAGGCCTGTGTACGAACAACATTAAATAAATAAATCAAAACCGGCGGTTTGCCCGCAGGTTTTTGCAGTTGATGATGGATAACGACACCGGAATTATTGCAAATTTGTTCCGCGAGGAATTTTCCAAAATGGTCGCTGTGATTAGCAAACGGTACGGTTTGCAGCACATCGAAACCGCGGAAGACCTTGTCAGTGAAACGTTTGCAACAGCGGCTGAATCTTGGAAGGAGGGCGGGCTACCACCCAACCCCACTGCGTGGCTCTATACCGTTGCTAAACAAAAAACAATTCACTACTTCCGTAGGAACAGAATCTTAGCGGACAAAGTCATCCCCCAATGGGAAAGCAAGTTGGAAATGGCGGAAGAAATGGCTGAGGTAAATTTTTCTACGCAGCAAATAAAAGACAGCCAATTGCAAATGCTCTTTGTTGTTTGTAATCCAGCCATTGCCAGCGAAGCGCAAATAGGCTTAGCGTTGCGGATACTCTGTGGCTTCAGCATCGAGGAAATTGCCGAAGCGTTTTTTACCAACAAGGAGACTATCAATAAACGGTTATTCCGTGCAAGAGAGAGGTTGCGAGCGGAAAAAATCAAGATGGAGTTTCCGCCCAACAGCGAAATTAACACCCGTCTGGACAATGCGCTGCACATTATTTACCTGCTATTCAACGAGGGATACTATTCGAAAACCAAAAATCAGATTTTGCGGGAAGAATTATGCCATGAAGCCCTGCGATTGGGAGTCTTACTTATTGAGAATGAAAGCACCAACACACCTAAAACCAATGCGCTCATGGCGCTGATGTGCTTTCACGCTTCCCGGTTCAGTACGCGGCAAACCAGCGAAGAGGATTTTGTACTGTATGAACAGCAGCATGCATGTAATTGGGACAAAAGTCTAATCCGTCAAGGAATGTATTTCCTCGGCCGGTCGGCCGCAGGTAACGAAATCACTTCCTACCATCTCGAAGCCAAAATAGCCTCCTGCCATTGCACTGGAACAGACACAAGGGAAAAATGGGAAGAGGTCCTGCAACTTTATAATCAATTGCTACTGATCAACTATTCGCCTGCCGTGGCACTCAATCGCACCTATGCCTTATACAAAGCTGACGGAAGAGAAACGGCATTGAAAGAAGCTAAGAAGCTCAAACTGGTAAACAGTCATTTTTATTTCGCCTTACTCGGCGAACTCTACAAAGGCGTCGACGATAAAAAGGCTATTGAAAATCTTCGACGCGCATTTTCCCTTGCAAAAACGGAGACGGAAAGAAAAATTATTTTAAAACGAATGCAAACATGATGACAAAGCGAAACAAAATCCTTTATTGGATTGCCACCCTTTGGCTGGCGTTGGGAATGCTCTCAACAGGAATCGTGCAATTGATTAAAATGGACGAAGAAGTCGAAGCAATGAAACACTTGGGTTATCCGGACTATTTGCTGACTTTGCTTGGGACTTTGAAAATTCTAGGGGTGGCCGTAGTCCTTATCCCCAGATTTCCCTTATTGAAGGAATGGGCTTACGCAGGTTTTTTCTTTGCGATGTTGGGGGCTATATTTTCGCACGTCGCATCCGGTGATTCCATAATGGAACTATTTGGTCCCGTGTTATTGCTAACGCTGACCGCGCTGTCGTGGTATTTCAGACCGCCAGCCAGAAAAGTTTCTATTAACCATAAAATGAATTAACTTCGGTCACTTATGTACTGTCACCAGCAAAGACGACAAACAGCACAATAATGAAAAACGATCAAAAGGAATTATCACCTGGTCAGCGGGACGAGTTGCTCGGCATTTTAAAGGCACGTTTTGAGAAAAACAGGAACCGCCACGAAGGTCTTGAATGGGCCGATGTGCATACGAGGCTCGCAGCCAATGCTGAAAAGCTCTGGTCGCTCCATGAAATGGAAAAAACGGGAGGTGAGCCAGACGTCGTGGGCTATGATCAGAAGACGGACGAGTATATTTTCTATGATTGCTCAGCAGAAAGCCCCAAAGGCCGCCGAAGCGTTTGCTATGATCGAGAAGCATTGGAGGCAAGGAAAATGCATAAACCGGCAACGAGCGCTATGGATATGGCGGCCGCCATGGGTGTCGAACTTTTGACGGAAGAAGAGTACCGACAGTTGCAGCAACTCGGCGAGTTTGACTTAAAAACATCAAGCTGGGTCAAAACACCGGCCGATATCCGAAGACGCGGCGGGGCAATCTTTTGCGATCGCCGCTTCGGCCGTGTCTTCGTATATCATAATGGCGCCGACTCCTATTACGGTGTCAGAGGGTTTCGTGGCGCACTGCGGGTTTAGTGTCCAAGGTGAGGCGGCATGTTATTTTCTTTTTCTTGGCTACGATACATCCAGTAAAACAGCTGAGGAAGTACGGTAAATGAAAGCAGCATACAAACCAGAAGCCCTCCTACAATCATAATGGCCAAGGGTTTTTGAATCTCCGATCCCATACCCGTGGAAAGAGCAGCAGGCAGTAAGCCCATCGATCCCATTAAGGCGATCATGACGATAGGGCGTATGCGGCTGTCCACACCCTGACGGATTGCTTCAGCCAGCGGCAACTTTCTACGCAGCAAATTTTCCTTCATCACCGCAATGAGGATGATGGCGTTGATGGTATTGACGCCGAATAAGATGATGAATCCAATGCCCGCCGATATGCCAAATACCGTACCGGTGATCCATAGCGACAGAAACCCGCCAATGAAGGCAAAAGGGATGGCACCTACGGCCACCAAGGTATCTTTATAGTTGCCGAAGTTAAAGTACAGCAAAAAGAGGATAAGCACCAGCGCCACCGGCACAACCACGGCCAATTGGCGAGTTGCCCGCTCCTTGCTCTCAAATTCGCCTGCCCATTCAATCTTGTTTGTCTTCGGGAGATTTACTTCTGCCGCCACGCGATGTTGGGCTTCAGCGATGGTGCTTCCCAAATCGCGCCCCTCAATGCTGAAACCTACGCCGATATAACGGCTGCTGCCTTCCCGATAGATGAAAGCGGGGCCGGTATGAAAACCAATGGTAGCTATCTCACGTAAAGGGACGGACTTGCCATCCATCGTAGGAATCAAAATGTTGCCTATCTTTTCCTCATCATCACGATATTCACGCTGGAAGCGGAGCCGCACATCAAATATCCGTTCGTTTTCGTAGAATTGTGTAGCTGCCTGCCCGCCAATGGCCATCGCCACCACAGCCTGTACATCAGCGGTATTAACGGCATAGCGAGCCATCTTATGGTCATGCAGTTGAATACGCAATTCTGGCAGCCCGATATTCTTGTATACTTTTAGGTCCGTGATGCCCGGGACGGTACTAAGCACCCTTTCGACCTGACCGGCGTAGTCTTCCAGTTGATAGAGATCTTCGCCGAAAATCTTGACGACCAACGAGCTTTTTACGCCAGCTACATATTCTTCCACATTGTCTTGGATGGGCTGGCTGAATCCAAAGTTAATGCCTGGGTAGGACTCCAACTCCTTACGCATTTCGCCAAGCAGTTGTTCTTTGCTGATGCGCCGCTGCCATTCCCCTTCGGGATGGAGCTGGATGTGAAACTCAATGTTGAAGAATCCCGTTGGATCTGTACCGTCGTTAGGCCTGCCGGTCTGGCTCATCACGAACTTCACCTCATCAAATGTCCGCAGCTTTCGCCTCATTTCTTGGGCCAGGCGTACGGACTCATCCAAGTTGACGCTATTGGGCAGGGTAGCCCGCACATAGATGGCACCCTCGTTGAGATTGGGAATAAATTCCGAGCCATAGAATAAAAAGCGTACGATGCAGACGACCAAAAGCAGGGCAAACCCCCACAGGGTAAGCCATCGCCGACGTTGGCTCCACGCAAACAGCCACGAGGCCCCGTGGTGAAATGCTTTGGAGATCAAGTTTTCCTTTTCCCGTATATTCTTGCGAAGTAGCGCCTTGCACATGGCCGGCACGTAGGTCAGACTGAGGATAAGCGAACCCAACAAGGCATACCCGAGCGTAAAGGCCAAGGGCGAGAACATTTTGCCTTCCACCTTCTGGAAGGAAAAGATCGGTAACAGGGCTACGATGAGAATGAGTTGCGCAAAAAACACATAAGTAGCCACACTCGCTACACTTTTCTTGATAATGCCCAGTTTGATGGAGCTATTGAACCGCTCCATACCAACCAGTTCGGCGCGCTTTTGCATCCCTACAAAGACGCTCTCTACAATGACCAGCGTACCTTCCAATAGGAGCCCGAAATCCAAAGCCCCCATCGAAATGAGGTTGGCAGGTAAGCCTTGAATACGCAACATGATGATGGCGAAGAGAAATGCCAAGGGGATAACGGAAGCCACAATGACCGTGGTGCGCCAATTGAAGAGAAAAATGAACACAATAACGGAGACCAACACAATGCCCTCAAGCAAATTTTTGCTCACCGTATTCACGGTAGCACCTACCAACTCCGTACGATCAATGAACGGCTCGATATGGACATTCACAGGCAGAATGCGCTCGTTGAGCTCGGTGATTTTTTCTTTCAATCGGGCGATAACGTCTCCGGGATTTTCACCCCGCAACATGATGACAATACCCTGCACCAAGTCGTCTTCGTCCTGCAAACCCACCTGTCCGAGCCGGGGCTTGGCCGATATTTCAACTTCGGCCACATGCTTTACCAAAATTGGCGTATTGCCCCGGACCGTGATAAGGATATTTTCAATATCCTCAACTTTGTCGAGTAGGCCAATACCCCGCACGACATAGGCTTGGTCGCCGCGTTGGATCACATCGCCTCCAACATTGATGTTGCTGTTGCTTACGGCTTCGTATACATCCAATGGCGACAGATCGTAATTGACCAACTCCGTGGGGTTAATTTTAACTTCGTAGATTTTTTCCTCCCCGCCGAAGCTGACAACGTCGGCCACACCAGGCACGGCCACCAGCTCCCGCTCAATGACCCAATCGTGTATCGCCGTGACCTCTTTAATGGGTAGTTCGCTCTTTACCACATAACGAAAAATCTCTCCCGTGGCGCCGGAAGGAGGCTCAATATCGGCCGCCGCCCCCTCAGGAAGATCAACACCCTGCAGGCGGTTAGAAGCATACTGCTGCGCATAGAAGTCGTCTACATCGTCCTCAAAAATGATCGTAACCACCGAAAGGCCAAATAGCGAAATGGAGCGTACTTCTGCCTTGCGGGGGATGGTGTTGACCTCCTTGGATATCGGCAGGGTAACGAATTTCTCAACTTCCTCGGCACTACGCCCCGGCCACTGCGTGATGATACGCGCTCGTGTATTGGTCACATCGGGATAAGCTTCGATGGGGGTATGCACGAGGCAATAGACTCCCACACCCAATAGCAAGGCGGTAAAGAAAAAGACAATAAATGTATTCTTGAGCGAGAAGGAGACGATACCTTGAACAAATTTCTTCATCCCTTAATCCTTTCATAGATAAGCAAATGGTTTTGGGAGACAACACGCTCACCTGCCTCGAGCCCTTCTTCCACGAAATACCACTGATTGTCGCGCGCTGCAAACGAAATCCGCCGCAATTGCAGATCGCAATCGCTGTTGTATACGACGGCGAAATACTGGTTGTCATCGAAGATGACCGCATCCGCAGACAGCGCTACCGCTGTACCGCGGTCCCGCCGCTCGACAGCAATGTCGGCAGACATGCCTGGTTTCAACTTCAAATCATCGTTGCGAATCACTATCCGGGCTTTGAGCACCCGCTCGTTGTTGTCAAACACTTGAGGAAGCGCTGATATGCGTCCGCGGAATACCTCTCCTGGGTAAGCCAGCGTTCGTATCTCGGCATCCATGTGATGCTGTACAAATTGCATGTCCGTGGCATAAACATTGGCAATGACCCATACTTCATCGAGCCCAGACACGGTAAACAGATTGTCCCCGTCGTTGATGGGCATACCAGGATTGATATTCTTTTCGACAATGTAGCCGCTGGCCGGCGAGCGAATTTCAAAAACGCCCTGCGCCGGATTGGGATGGAACAGCGCCAAATTAGCCTCAATGCTCGCAAGCTCAGCGTCCAGTTTCTCGAGAACCGACTTTGCTTGCATGAGATCCCGCTCAGCGGAAATATTATCGTCGTACATGCTGCGTGCGGCGGTGTATTCCCGTTCGGCCAATTGGCGCTGAGATTGTAGGCTTCTTTTTTCTGCGAGCATGGTATTAAGCTCGGGGCTTTTGATGGTCGCCAGCACCTGGCCCTGCTTCACGTAGTCGCCGAGGGAAAAATGGGTCTGCACAGCCACGCCCTCTATCCAACTGACGAATTGCACAACCTTATCGGGGTTATACGAGACTTCGCCGGTCAGTGTCACATGTTGCGTGATGGTACGCTCGTGCAGGGTATCCAGCACCAGTTCTTGGCGCAGGTTGTCGCTTAGACAGAAGCCTTCCGGCTTTTCTTCCACGAGTTGCATGCGTCGGCCGCAAGCCATCACGAGCAACAACATTATCCAACTGTATAGTTTTATGGTGTGTATCATGGTTGTATTTTGTTTATCAAAGCAATTAGGGGAGCTGGTCGCCTACATGGTACCGTAAGGTTTCATATTGGGAAAGCAGTTCAGTATCGGTGTCTAAGAGGATATCCTTGGTAGCGAGGTAGGCTTCCAAAAAATCCAGGTATTCAAGCAGGCTGATGTGACGCTGCGCAAAACTGTTATGGTAGCCGGCCAGCAGCTTGCCCATATCCTCATCGTATTGCGCGCCTACATACTCCTTTCGCGCAATAATTGCCAACAGGTCCTTCCACGCTTGGATAGCCATGCCTGCCACTTCATTCTTTTTGTCTTCGGCGCGCAGACGGCTTTGTTCGAGTCTAGCTTGGGCGGCTTTGATATTACCTTGGTTACGATGAAAAAAGGGGATGTCTATCGATAAGCCCAGGCCAATGAAATCGCGCATGATATTTCCCCCGCGATCATAGCCGGCGCTCAATGTAAGATCCGGTACACGCTGGGCCCGCTCGTAGCTCAACTCATGCTCCGCAAAGGTTGCTCCCAATTCGATAGCGGCCAGCTCGGCACTATGGGCTTGTGCCCACTCCTGCACCGTGCCGGCATCCAACATCTGGATGGCAGCTGTGGGTATTTCCGGCAGGTGTTCATCTGCCAGCACCAGCATTCCCTGTTGCGGTATTCCCATCAATGTCTTCAACGACCGTTGTGCCACTCCGTTTTCTTTGCGGATGTCATCAATAACTTTCATGAGTTCCACTTCGGATGCCTTTAGTCTCATGTACTCACTGCGACTGACATTGCCCTGCGCCACTTGCCGTTCATAGCCGTTAAGTAACCGTCTTAGCTGGTTGAGTACTTCCTCGTACACCTTCATCCGCTGCTGCGTATTGTAAAGTTGGGCCAGCTGTGACCGGAATTCAACCTTGAGACTTCGCAACAAATCCTCAAAGTTCCGTTCGGCAATCGCTGCACCTGTCTCCTCGATAGCTATCATTTTCTTACGCTTGCCCGCAGTCTGGATGAGTTGTTCGATATCCACTGCCACCTGCGCATGGTTGCCCCACGTTCCAAATAGGCGACCGAGCGCCTCTGCACCAGCATTGGACCAGAGATTGATCTCGCCGATGGAGAGCGTTGGGTTGGGCCACAACTTGGCTTGTATTACCTTTGCTTTTGCTTCGTCGATCTCCAGTTTGCCCGCGAGTAATTGCAGGTTGCGCTGCAGAAAAACAGCCTCCGCTTCTGCACGGCTTATCACCAGCGTGTCAGCAGACGATTGTCCGCGAGCGTCCGCCGTAAAGCAGCATAAGGCTACCACAACCGAATACAAATAGGTTCTCATGCAATAGCGTCTCATGAGTGCTGTTCAGTCGGTTGGTCAGCCACGTCCTGACGGGGCGCTTCCTCCTGTCCCCGCTTAAACTCTCGTACACCCTGGCCAAGGCCTCGCATCAGTTCGGGGATTTTCTTACCGCCGAAGAGCAACAAACAGGCAAAAGTTATTAAAAGTAGCTCTTGCCCGCCGATGCCCATGATGCCCAACAACATGGTTTTTTCGTAAAACATAATCAGCATTTTGAGTTGCGACAAAAGTAAAACCGCAACATTAGAAATGCCTTAGAAAGGGGTTAAAGTTGACTAAAGCCCAATGTGACGGTAGTCCCTCGCCCAATCTCCGATGCCAGGGAAAACGAGACCCCGTTTTGTTTGCAGATAAGTACGGCAAGCGACAGCCCGATACCGCTCCCTTTCGTATTGCCCACATTGCTTCCTCGGTAGAATGGTTGATGCACGTGTTTCAATTCTTCGGGAGTGATGCCCGTTCCGTTATCTTGGACGGTGAGTTGTAACCATTTGCCCTGTTGGCTAAGCGTTACGACCACGGGATGGCCATTTGCATATTTAACGGCGTTGTCGATCAGATTGTATACCGCCATCTGCATTTGATTACCATTTCCCTTGGCCAACAGCTTGTCAGGGTTGGGCACCAAAACCTCCACACGCAGTAGCGGCTTGGCCTCCGGCCATTTATCGAAAATCCGATCCAATACATTCCATAATAGCTCATCGATGCGGTAAGCCGTGTTGTCTGCTGGATTGTTGCGCAGCCCGGCAAGTATCATGAGGTTGTTGAAGATGCGCTCCAATTGCGACACCTGCGCCAATACGGTCTGACTGACTTCTTTGTACTCGGCAGGGGAGCGATCTCTTTGGGCAAAAACCTCGAGATTTCCGGTGATGGAAGCCAGCGGGGTCTTGAATTCGTGTGAAACGTAGTTGATGAAATTTTTTTGGATCACAAATGTATCAGCCAAGCGGAGCAGTAATCCATTGAATGTGCTAACGAGTTCATGCAGCTCATCCTTGGTCTTTGGCAACGTCAATGCGGTTTCAAGATTGTCGGCCTGCAATTGGTTGACCTGATGGATGACGGCAGAAATGGGCCGGTAGGCTATCCGCGAAAGCCAATAGCTGAGCAGAAAAATAGTTAGCAGGCCTACTGCCAGCGCAATCCCCATCATGAGCAGTAATTGGTTGCTTTGCGACGCGAAAAAAACATTGCTTGTGGCAACGACCACAACGAAGTCGCCTTGGTTGTCGGGATAGTAGAGGCCGTAATAATAATACCCTCCCGTTTTGAACCGTACCCGCCCTTCATCCCGAATGCGTTGCAAAGCAGCCGGAACAACCTGTTCCATCGAGTGGCCATTGCCGTACCGGACCCGGTTTGTGCTGTCGTATACCTTCACATCCGTTTGTTGCATTTCGACTTCGAAATCTGTCCGTATGCGATTGTGCTCACGTGCCGATAATTCGTCCTCTTCCAGATAAAACATGGCCGACAGTAATCCGGTCTTCTGCAGCTCACTGAAGATAATACGTTCGGAGGTGACATGGAAGGTGTAATAAACCGCAAAGGCCGCTAAAGTAAACACCACCCCAAAGGTAAGCGATGAAATGAGCGTGAGCCGGTTGCGAATGGTCATACGGTATGGTTTATAAAGGTTCTTTCCAAAGATATCCAGTACCTTTGATTGTGTGAATGAATTTTACACCCCCGCGCTCTATTTTTGCACGCAAGTACGAAATGTACACGTCTACCACGTTGGTACTGTTGTCATAGTCTATTCCCCATACCGCATGCAGTAGCTGCGCACGTGGCAACACCCGGCCCGGATGCTCGAGGAAGTAAAGCAACAGTTTATATTCTTTGGGAGACAATTCAACCCGATCTTCGCCCAACCGAACGGCGTGCTCGGCTGTATTGACGGTGAGTGAGCCGCTACGATATACCTTACTGTCTGACTGGTGGGCCAATTTGGATCGCCTAACCAAGGCGTTGATACGAGAAAGCAGCTCCTTGAAGTGGAAAGGCTTCACCAAATAATCGTCGGCTCCGCTGTCCAATGCGTTGACTTTGTCATCGGGGCCATCCAATGCGCTTATCACCAGGATGGGAGTCTGATTGCGCCGATAGCGGATAAGCTTGGTGAGCTGCACGCCGTCTATACCGGGTAACATGATATCCATCAGGATCACGTCCCAATCGTGCGTGTTTACCAGCTCCCGGGCGGCTTCTGCTGAGGTAGCCAGCGCCGTGCTGTACCCTACTTCTTCCAATCCCTTCACCACAAAATCGCTAATGCGGCTATCGTCTTCAATGAGCAGAATATTCATTATGGCCAAAGTTAGCGTTCGGGATGACCAAATCCAATTTTGGCCGTGTATATTTGTTGTATGAACGACTTTTATATCGACAAACAAACCCTCGCCGATTTACAATTGTTCAACGAGGGGGCGGGCAGCGTATTCGGATGTTTTAACCAAACCGTGACTTATGGCGGCGAGGACGCATTGCGCAGCTTGTTCCGTAAGCCACTTGCAGACCGCAGCCAGCTCCAAGCACGTATGGCAACCATCAGGTTCTTGATGGACAACTTGGAAAAGCTCACACTGGACAAGACAACAATAGATTTCGTAGATTACTACCTAAAACGTCCCGATCGGCCCATATCTTTTTCGGCATCCCTACCAATATAGAGGGGGATCCCCATGTTTGATTACCGTCTACGCGAAGGAATTACAGACGATCGCATCGGGCTGTGGATATTAGAGAATGAGGGCGTGTTTGCCCTTTTGGAAACGAACCGCACTAGATGACAGCTTTTCGTCCCATCACTGGTACTGAATATAAATCGGCTTGGGTACCAAGGCCAGGACCTCTTCGGTAGTCATCATTCGATGGGGCGGCCTAATCAGATCATTTTTATAAAAAAAGATTAGTAAAAAGCAAAATTAAGCAAAACGGTTAAAACCTTTGCTATACAAGGCTTTATAAAAAGAGTAGTCTTAGTTCGGAAGTCGGTGTCTGATAGTTTTGGGGCTTAAATTGACTAGGTTAGGTTACTAATTCGTTACCGATTGACAAAGGTAACAGTGTGGTTTAACTGATTATATTTCAGTGTTTTGCACCCTTTTCTACATTCCCTTGTAACTCAATGTAATTTAATTTTAAACGTTAAACATTTGAGTTATGGAACAGACAAAAAAATCGACGTTCAAACTGCTTTTCTACCTAAAAAAGAACGAATTGAAAAAGAACGGTAATGCTCCGATTATGGCACGTATTACCATTGACGGAACCCCTAAAACTTTCGGAACAAAGTTAGAAATTGACCCCAATAATTGGGATTTAAAACACGGAAGAGTTCAGGGCAAGAGTGCGCAGGCATTAAGTATCAATAAAAAACTGGATAATATACGTGGGCGTATCGACAAGATTTATGAAGATATGTTGAAGCACGAGGGCTTTGCAACCGCCCAAAAAGTAAAGCTATCGTTTTTGGGTGTTGGCGTAATGGATGATGCAATACTTAAAGTCTTCAACGACCAAAATGAGGATTTTAAAAAATTGGTCGAAAAGGAAGAACGCTCACAAAGCACCTACAACAAGTATATCACAGTTTACAATCATCTTACCACGTTTATAAAGGAACGCTATCATCGTGACGATATGGCTTTTCGGGAATTGACTTCCGATTTTATCCGGGAGTTTGATTTTTACCTCCGGTATGATTTGCAGTCCTCCCACAATACAGTTTGGGTGTACACGATGCCTGTATTAGCCCTTGTGGAACTGGCTATTAAAAAAGGCTTGATACGTGATAATCCTTTTCAGGATTACGAAATCAATATGGAAGAAACCGACCGGGGCTATATCCTTAAAGAAGATGTTGAAAAGCTGATGATGTGCGTACCATCGCACCAACGGTATGAACTTGTAAAAGACCTGTTTATTTTCAGTTGCTTTACAGGACTTGCTTATGCGGATATTAAGAAACTGACAAGGAACAACATTCAATCATTCTTTGACGGTCATCAGTGGATTATCAGCAGGAGAAAGAAATCAGATATTGCTTCAAATGTTCGGTTAATGGAAATCCCTAAACGTATCATTGAGAAATATCAGGGTACGACAAGGAATGAATTTATCTTTCCGGTTCCGACCAATGCAACCTGCAATACTCACATAGGCAAACTGGTTGAAAAGGCAGAAATCATTACGGAGCAAAAAGTAACTTTTCACACGGCAAGGCATACTTTCGGAACAATGTTTTTGACCGAGGGCGTACCGCTTGAAAGTCTTAGCAAAATGATGGGGCATAAAAATATTTCCACCACACAGATTTACGCTAAAATCACAAGCCAAAAAATCAGTAAGGATATGGATTTAGTTACCCCTAAATTCAAGGCAATGGAAGAAGCGTTTATGATGGCAATCTAATCAGCTTTTATCTAATCTCAATGAGCAGAACTTAACGGTTCTGCTTTTTTTATGCCTATCTTTTTGTGTAGGTAAAGCACATTTATTTTCCTCTACGCAATCCAACGCTGTAAAAGAGCTTATTACCTACTTCAGAAATAGAAAATTGAAAAACGAAACCCTTATCTAACGCTCCCTGCTATTCCATTTTTCAAATCCCTATTACAGGCTATCATAGCCTGGTCATTAATGCCATAAAAATTTAGAACAGAAAATTTCCACAATCAACCGGTAAAAAGGCAGCTAAGTTATAGCGGGCAGCCACCTCACACGCCCAACCAAAAGACTACGGCATAATGGCAAGGCAACACACAGCAATTCGGCGAAGCCAGCATTTTGCCTTGCCACCCTCCGGGACTTATTCCGTTTCCTTTCGGTTTTACGCTGTTGCCCGCTTGGATTATCTGCTTTCTTTTTTCCGGTTTTTCTTTTGGAAAAATTTATGCGAAGCGAAGCGGAGCAAACCACAACGGGAAGCGGGAAACGAGAAAAGCGAGTGAGTAAATAACATTTTTTCAAACATCAAAATTTTAGCATTATGGCACACAACATCAATTTCAACGAGCAAACAGGACGTCATTCATTCTTTAGCGTTCAACAAAAAGCGTGGCACGGTTTGGGGCAAATCGTAGAGCAATACCCAACAAGCGAGGAAGCAATAGTACACGCAGGTTTAGATTACGAGGTTATCAAATCCCCACTGTTTACACAGGGCAGAACAATGAGCATAGGCGAAAACGGAGAACTGATTGAAGCCAATGACATCTTAGTACCTAACAGTTTCGCCACCCTCCGCACCGACACCAATACACCGTTGGGTGTAGTAGGCAAAGACTACCATATTGTACAAAACCGTGAGGCGTTCAATTTCTTTGATGCTATTGTAGGCGGAGGCGAGGGAATATTGTACGAAACCGCAGGAGCATTGGGTAACGGGGAGCGTATTTTTATCACTGCCAAGCTGCCCGACTATATCCGTGTAGGTAACGGCGACGATGTTACAGAAAAGTACATCTTCTTAACCACAAGCCACGACGGTAGTGGAAGTATTACCGCAGCGTTTACACCTATCCGTATCGTATGTCAAAACACCCTGAACGCATCATTGCGGAGTATGACCAATGTAGTGCGTATCAAACACACGTCAGGAGCAAAACAACGCCTCGAAAATGCTCACAAGGTTATGGGGCTTGCCAACACACTAAGCACGCAGTTAGAGAACATCTTTAACGATTGGGCTAAAGTAAGGGTAACAGACCGAGAAGTAAGAAAGCTAATCCAGTTGGCACTTTGCCCGAACAAAGAAACGCTTAACCTGCTCAAAAAAGGTGCGGAAGATGAAGTTTCCACCGTGTTTAAAAACACCGTAGATGATGCCTTTGAATACGCTATGATAAGCGACACCCAACAAATGGCAACTACCAAAGGCACATTATTCGGGGCTTACAATGCTGTTACAGGTTACTTTCAGAATGTACGCAATTACAGGGATGGCGAAGCCAAACTACAATCTATTGTAATGGGCGGTACAGCACAGCTAAAGACACAAAAAGCCTTTGAACTGTGTACAGACTTTGCCTATTCAGGAGCAGAGATTTTCAACTTCAATTAATCATCAAAGGCGACTGCCTGCAAAGGTGGTCGCCTACTAAAAACAAAAGATATGAAAGCATTAGATAAAATGGACAACCTCGATAAAGCGGGCTTGTTGTGCAAATTGTTTCCCGCAGAACTGGAGAACCTGCAAAACGCTATAAAAACGCAATGCGACTACTTCCTGCAAAATGAAACCGCCTTTCGTGAGGGTTGGTATCAAAAGGGATTTTTTACCGCTGAATTTTGGTACAGGCTTGTGCAGAATGCACAAAAAGGCATAGACAAGAATGAACCACTTTGGAAACGCCCGAACTGGTTTACAGACCATTTTTTTGACGGACACAATTCAATTTTCGCTATCCACTGCCTGATTGAATATACAGAGGATGCACAATGCGACCCGCAATTAAAACAGGCGATACACCTGCTTTTCGGGAACGACAAATTTTTACAGATAACCTTAAACGATAAATAATTATGGCTAATTGGTGCAACAACTGGGTTGTTTTTGAGGGAACAGCCGAAGCAATAGAGCAGATAACACAGCTATTCAAATCAATGGCTGAACAGGAACAGAAAGACAACTGCGGGCATTTACCCCATTTCGTACAGGACACGCACGGAGATTATTTCTACAATATCAGTCAGGACAATGAAAGTGCGGGTGTATTCCAGTATGAAACAAAATGGTCGCCAAATACGGATGCCGTTAAGCAGATAGCCGAACATTTCAAAGTGAATTTCACACAGGACTATGAGGAATTAGGATGCTTAGTATATGGTCAGGCAATATTTGAAGAAGGAATACTAACGGATACCTGTTTAGATAGCCAGGACTTTGACAGCTATGAATTAGACGAGGAAACGGACACCTACCATTTTGAGGGAACAGAGTACGACAGCGAATGGGAAATACTCGACACTTTGTTAGAGCGTAAAAGCGAAAATCAATTAAACACCATTAAAATTTAGAACGATGAAACTATCAGATAAAGCGACAGCACATATTTTGGTTAAAGCCAACAGCGAATGGGATAATTGCGAGTTTGCAATTATCCACCTATCCGAAGAATGGAAAACAGAACAGGCAAAACGGCTTGCATTAGTTAAGCCGTTAGAGGGCAATCACTCTTTCTGCTCAATGAATTACTATGATACAGCAGTAGATTTTTATAGGACAGGCGAAAACGACAACCCGAATATTGAAGAATTGCTAAACGGTAATGAATGGATATTTGTGGAGCTTGACGAGCAAGAGCAGGAAACGTTTACCGTACCTGAAAACCGACTGGACTGTTACAGGCTTGTATTAAGGGCAAACGGTACAGGCTACTATACAGCATACGGGAAGCATACGAGCGAAGAATTTTGGACGGAAGAATTTTTATTAACCCAATTAATTGCTTAATCAGAAAAATCAAATTTCAAATTATGACACGTTCAAATCTTCACATCAAATTGAGTAACGGTAAATCCCTTGTATGCGTTGCCGACAGCAGCAGCGCACCCGAACAGGGCTATATCGTTGAAAGGCTTTTTTTGCCCTTGTTATCCCTTGATAACAGCGAGCAAGAACTCTTAATGCTTAAAGAGTATTGCACGATGGATGAAAGGCGGATAAACGCATATTACCGCTATTTAATAGACCTTACCACTAAAGAAGTTAAGTTTTTTGAAGAGCATTACAGTTATACCAATGACACTTTCAGGAAAGGAAAGGATATAACGGAAAGATACTACGAGTATTTAAAAACGATTAACTAATACAAGCCGCCTGACCCGAAAAGTCGGGCGGCAAAAAGACAGATCCTCCCGATGGTCGGGCAGTCTTTTTGCTTTAAATTGGTGCAATCCCCTTTAGCAAAATGCACCCTTACAAATCCTTTTCATTTTACCAAACAGGTTGCAGCGTTATTGCGTGGGATATTCGTTATCCCATAATTAGATTAGAGTGATTACTTTCTTTCGTGAGTTCAGCGGAAAAGAAAGTAACAAAGAAACCTGCTATTGCGGAAACTGTTTGTAATATTCTTTTGCTACTTCAGCTACACCTGCACTGAAATAACGCCCTCCGTCGTTTAGTACCGTGATGGCTTTTTTGAGTTCTTCGGGGTCTGCGCCTTTCAGGATATACCCTTTTGCCCCGCTATTAAGCATTTTAACCACATCCTGCACATCATCGTTAATACTAAAAGCCAAGATTTTGGTTTGCGGATATTTTTCAAGCAATGCTTTAGCAGTTTCAAAACCATTCATTACAGGCATATTTATATCAACAACCATTATATCGGGAATAACTTCCATTTGCTCCATTTTTTTCAGTGCTAATTTGCCGTTTTCCGCTTCAAATACGATTTCAAAATTATCGTCGTCCCGTATAAAATCGCAGATACCTTTCCTAAGTAAGTCGTGGTCGTCTATCATTCCTATCTTAATTATTTTTTCTTTACCCATTTTCTTCTTTTGATAAAATTGAAAAATCCGTATTTAGACTTAGATAAATCAGATGTTCTGTCAACGTGAGGTAAGCCATTATTAACCGTAATGTCCCTGACCTTAAAATGATTAAGCCATTCTTTAAAGTGTGCTATTTCGTGAGGCTTGAAACGAACAATTTCCCCGTTTTTAAGAGATACGATAAAAACATCAATGCAGAGAGTGAATGCAGATAGATGGGATGCAGGATAGTCAAATTCGGGGTAAAAAATATGCTCATTCTCCATAGCCTTAATGTTTTAGGTTGTGGATGCCTGGCACAAAAAAAGAGCGCAGGCAACTACACTTACCGCACATTGAGGCACTGGTATGCCCGACAACGAATAAGCGAGCGCCCACGCCTTTTGACGTGAGCGTTCTTACTTATCTGTCCCGTTGTCTAAAAATTACCAGTTTTCAATGTGGGACTTAAAGCAAAAACACTTTAAGTATTTTCTATATTTTCGACAACAAAGAGACTAAACTCGTGCCTTTTTGACTGCATATAGTACAAAAAAGATTACAGTCAAACTGTTTTTTGTGAAATATAATTCTGTTCAAGTATTGTCAGAATATCGCTTTCCTTATAAATAATCTTACCGCCTATCTGTATATACGGCAGGATATTGTCATCACGGTATTGCTGTAAAGTTCGTTTGCTGATATGGAGCAGCTTACACACATCTTCGCCCGACAGGTATATTTCCCCGTTCATTACAGGACGGTAATTTTTCAATATACTTTCGATACGGGTTCTTAGCAGCGTTATCATTTCCTGATGGGCAATGATTTCGTCATTCTCGAATAAATCCATTTTCAACGGTATTGTACGGCTGTCCGGCTTCGAGCAAAGCCTGTACATCCGAGCGTTTATAATAATTCTTACGGTTCAGTCGGGAATAGGGCAATAGTCCTTTGTCCTTATACGTCTGCAAAGTCCGCTTGGTAATGTTCATCATCAGACACACTTCCTGGTT
This sequence comes from Parapedobacter sp. ISTM3, assembly GCF_016533505.1. Lineage (NCBI taxonomy): Bacteria > Pseudomonadati > Bacteroidota > Sphingobacteriia > Sphingobacteriales > Sphingobacteriaceae > Parapedobacter > Parapedobacter sp. ISTM3. Next base: position 108,383 of record NZ_JAENGN010000017.1, read on the forward strand.
ATCGAGCCATTTTTCTTCTTTGAAAATTGGCGTGTATTTTTTCGTAGCATTTTCGGTCAGTTCCAAAAGTGCTTTCAGCTCATTTTTCATTCCCTCCAGTACGGACTTTTGTATTGTGATTACTTCCATAGTTTGCTCAATTTTGCTGTGGAAGTCGAATTTATAAAGGCTTATTGCAGCGTTGGAGAATGTTGCAGGATTTGGCTTTGAAAGGCAGCGTTTGGCGTTAGTAGTAAGATTTGGTACAAAAAAAGCCCCGAATTTCGGGGCTATGATTTGCTGCTATTTTATTTTGCCAACTTCAGTATTCTATATGCACCTCTTGCCACAATCACGAATACAATTGCCCCAATAATCAAATCCGGATAACTCGAATTGAGCCAATTGACCAATAATCCCGCAATGATAACACCCGAATTGATTATAACATCGTTGGAAGTGAAAATCATCGAAGCCTGCATATGGGCTTCTTTGCTTTTGTTCTTTTGTAATAGATAAAGACAAAGTACGTTTGCAATCAACGCCAAAACAGAAACAACAATCATTGTTTTGAAATCAGGCATCGCTTCTATTCCGATAAAACGTCTGATAACTTCAACAAAACCGATAACGGCTAACAGAATTTGAAAGTAACCTGCAAATTTGGCGATATTGTTTTTTCTTGCAATCGTACCCCCAACAGCAAACAATGCCAAAGCGTAAACAATACTGTCTGCAAGCATATCCAAGCTGTCTGCTATCAATCCCATTGAATTGGAAAAAATACCGAACAACATTTCCAATCCAAAGAAAACGAAATTGATAATCAGTACAGTCCAAAGTAGTTTCCGTTGGTCATTGCTTGTATCTGTTTCAAGAACTGCATTGCTTTCTTCAGTTGAAATCAATGACGTATTCAGGTTTAATGTTTCCAAAGCCGAAAAAATCGGCTCTGGTTTTCCACTATGGTAAACATTTAGTTTTCTACTGGGAATATCAAATTCCAATGACTTTACCATATCGAAATCCTGCAATTTCATACGGATTAATTGCTCCTCACTTGGGCAATCCATTTTAGTTATATTGAATATGGTTTTATTCATCTTCTTAAAGTCTAAATTTTATTCCGCCATTAATGACAAATCCGTCCAATGGTGCATAAATGTCTTTAAATATAGGATTACTAATTGTACCTGTATAAATGTTGCCAAAACGTGTCTGCCTTGTATCAAGGAAATTTTCAAAATTGACATATAACGAAAACCTTTCCCAAATCTTTTCAGCCATAAATCCACAAGTCCAATAGTCTTTTCCTGTTGTTCCATCGTTCAGCTTTTGCGGGCTGAAATAGTAGGCTTCTAAACCAACTTTCCATTTGTCTTCGATTTCATACATTAAAACCGAGTTAATACGGTGTTTTGGGGTTAACGGGCTTTCGGTAGTTGTTGCATTTTGGTGTAACTGTGCATCTGTATAAGTGTACCCTAAAAATAATTTCACATCATCGTAACCGATTTTGATATTGGTTTCTGTTCCTTTTGTATGGATGTAACCAGTAGAGTTTACAAATTGATAGAGATTAGCTGATGGATTTTCAAGTAATAGAGGATTATTCAAATAGGTATAAAAGAATAATTGATTGATACTGAATGACCAACCATCGCCAATATTAGTGCGGTAATTTATATCTGCATTTCCACCATAACTTTTTTCCAGTTTATTGGTTTTATTGTTAATTGGCATTACGTTTTGATATTGTAAGCGTTCGCTTTCTTCGGTAAAGATAGTGGGTGTTTTATATCCAAATCCGCCGCCAATCCTTGATGTTAATCCGTTTGCAATATGGAATAGCGCCGATACTCTTGGCAAGAATACAGCCCCATAATCTATAACATAATCCGTTCTTAAACCTGCTTCCAATTGAAGCCAATCCGTAGCTTTAAAATTATTTTGGACGAAAGCCCCAAATGTGGTTTGGCTATAATCTCTTAACGGAAATACTGTAATCTGCTTTTCTTTAAAATTGTCCGTCCAAATATTAACGCCTGTTACCCATTCTGACTTTTCTTTGCTGTAAGTATAATTAGCTTCCGTAAAAGTGGCTGTTTGCGTTCCCTCAAACTCGTAAGTGGGAATAGCCGTATTGCGGTTAAAATAACTTACACTGTTTTTGATTTGAAAAGAACTGTTTTCATTAATTAAATGGTCAAAAACAAATTGTGTGGAATAGCGTTGTGTTTTGTTTTCTTCAAAATATTGATGCGTATTATCCCCTTTGCCCTTGATGTAAAGTATATCGCCGCCCAAACGGTTCTCTATGGTTGTATTGATGCCAAAATTCAGTTTCGTTTTATCATTGAAGTAAACAAATAATTTAGGGTTCAATACGAAGCGTTCAAACTTTGGAATGGCGGAAAAACCAATTTTTGCAGGGTCATAAGCTCCGTTTCTGTTGTGCGAAGCGAAAATAGTTGTTCCAATTTTATTGAATTTTTGCCCATAAAAACCATTAATGTCTAAACCTCTCCCTGATGTTCCGTTGATATGAAAGCGTAAATCTCTTTCATCAGTTGGCGTTTTGGAAATCAAGTTGACTAATCCTGCTATTGCTCCACCTCCGTAAAGTGTAGAAGTTGAGCCTTTGATAACTTCAACCTGCTTTAAATCAAGTGGCGGAATTTGTAATAAGCCCAAACCACTTGAAGCTCCCGAATAAATCGGAAAACCGTCTTTAAGGATTTGTGTATATCGTCCGTCAAGTCCCTGAATACGGATACTCGCATTGGCACTTGTGGGCGACGTAGTTTGTACGTGAATACCTGTACTTTCTGCCAAAAGCATACGAATATCTCCCGGTTTCATATTCCCTTTTTCTCCCAACTCCTCACTTCCAATAAACTCAATACGTGTAGGAATATTTTGTATGCTTCTTGTACTTCGGGTAGATGTAATTACAACACCCTCTAATTCCTCTGAATTTTCTTTGAGCAGAATTTCAATAACATTGGTATCCTTTAGTGGAAATTCTATTTTTTCAATAAACTCTTCAAAGCCTACGTAGCTAAAATGTATCTCCTGTATTCCATCAGGAATATTCGATAATATAATCTGTCCTTTTTCGTTCGAGGTTCCTCCAATTGAGGTGCCTTTTATAGATGTTGTTACACCAATCAAGGGTTCTTTTGTTTCACTGTTTTTTACAACAATGTTTAATGTATTTTGTGCATATACACAAAGGTTGAGTGCCATAAAAAATGACACAATGAGTATTTTTTTCATTGTAAAAATGATACTTAATGTATATAAATAAGCTATGACGATGCAAAGACATCGCTTTTTAATTAATTTGTGCTGAAAGCATTATACATTAAGCAAGTTGCGGGGGACGCCAAATGGAAAATGGAAAATCAGAAACAGGTGGGGTCAGCATATTTCCTAACTTCCGTTGCGGTTCTTTTACTGAATGGACAATAGAGAAATGAAAAGTAGTTAAAACAAATCCTGTACAGGTGTTGCAACTAAAAAAAGGCGAGCAACATCCCTTATTACAATCTTGGTCATCCTGTCCGTTTTGTCCTTGTTCGGTAGTATGCTTCTGCATACATTTATCCTCAATAAAAGTCGGTACTGCTGATAAAAGCAATACATAGGCGGCTAATATTAAAGATATAAACTTCACCATACAAAGTTAAATAAAAATTAATTGCGTTAGCTCACAAATCTTGTGGAGGTAGTTAAAGCGAATAGTTTTTTTATCGAGATTGTTCGGTTTTTACTTCAGGCTGCTGTTTTTCCTTTTTCTCACGGGAATAAACCCACAGTGACAACAGACCGAAAATAATCAGTGCGTAAGCTATCCATTTACCAACCCTTTCAATCAATTTAATGAAAACCGAACTTTCATAAGATGAGAAACCCTCTGCTCCCATAGGGCTGCGCCTGTAAAACTTCCTGCGGTTAATCCAGTAACGAAGTCCCAAGCCTGCAACCAAAAATATGATACCTATAACCAATGATGCGACCATAACAAAAACACTTTATTTCCACTGTTTGAATTTACGAAAAATATTTTTTTCAGCCTGTAAACGATGTGAATTAAATGCGAAAGAGGCTTACCCCAAAAGGCAAGCCTCTTTCATTGTTTATGGAAATAAAACCTTACTCAACACTGAAATAGATTACAAGGATAAGAAATTATTTCTTTTGAAATACACTGCCCGGCTGAAAATTAAAAACGGCTTACCAATCAGATAAGCCGTTTTTTTTTGAATTGAAATACTGCTCTTAATCGCTGCTGTTAAACTGAAAAGTTATCTGCTTTTCATTCCCGAAGCTGTCCGAAATCCAAACGTCAAAAGACTGTGAAACGGCAGACGTTGAAGTGTAGTACAGCCTGAACTGCTCCGTTGGTAATTGGTACAGGTCATTGGGCTGATACGGCGGTTCGTTGTAGTATTGCAATGTTCCCTGCCCGTCAAATTGAAAGTAACGGAGGAAATACTGCGTATTGCTGTAATTGCCTATACGCTGTATGGTAATGCGTATTTCTACGGTCTGCCCGTTTGCAACATCTTTAGGCACTGGCATTACATTGACCTCGAAAGGAAAATTGTTCTGTATTTCGAGGTCATCATCTTTGCTGCAAGATACCAACGTAACCGAAGCTGTGAGGATTGTCAGGAATACATATAGTGGCAGTAGCCCCGTTCTGAATTTATTGAATATTGCTATCATCGTTTTTACGTTTTAAAAGTTAAACCTTAATCCCACACCTGCTGACGGTCGGAACTGTTGTAAATCCGTACCCCAAAGGATTTTTGTACGCCCTTGCAGGACTAATACAAAACGGTCGGACAGGTACGTTTCAAAAGTGAGGCGACCGCCTGCACCGTAGATAAAATTATCTTCGCTCAATATCTTCGCACCGTCGTACAACATTGTTTCGCCCCGGTTGATGGTTTCGTAACCGACCACACCTGTTACGGCGAAATTCAGCGTGATGTTCTTACGGGCATCGCCCAACAAAAAGAAGCTGTAACCGCCCTCTGCGGAATAGGTTTCCTGCGGTATGCGGAGGTCTTTATACCCGTGGTACTGGTGGGTATATTCCAACGCCCAAAGCTGATAGTTACCATTCTTACCGTTTACCGTCATTGCTGCGCTGATGTAGTAATCATTGCCAATCTTATCATCGGACAATACACCTGCACTTATTTCCAATCCTTTCTGCTTCGGCAGCATTCTTTGCGCCTGTGCAGCCGTGATGCCTATCAGGACAAACAGCACGGTATAGATATACTTTTTCATATTCTTGCTTTAAAGGGTTATTAAAATTTCAGGTGCATATCGTCAATCAAACGGGCTTTGATTAAATCGGAATTTTCGACGTGCAATGTTTGATGCCTGCCACCGTTTTTCTCGAAAATCTCAATCAGCAGTACCTTATCATCGGCAATGGTAAACTGGTCTAACAGGAACACATTTTGTTCGGTCGATTTTCCGGAAATACCGTCCAATGGCTTGTAAGTTCTCAAAGGAGTTAAAGGGCGTTCCTGGACTACGGTGCGTTTAGCTACCTTTTTATCCACTACTTTGAAATTGATGAAATCAATCTCGAAAGGAACATTGGCACGGTTTCTCAATTCAGTATGGAAATAGTATTTGCCGTTATGTATGTAAATCCCTTTTAGGATAAACTGAATGCCGAAACTCTTAGCACCGATATGCTTTACAATGCGTTTGTCTTTCTTGTAAATGGTTTCCAAAAGCAAGCCTGCCAGTGACGGCGAATTGTTGCCCAGTTCTTCAAAAAGCACATCGTTACCTTTGGCTTTATCCACCGCTTTTTGCATCGTGAGCAGGTCATAGCTCATTGCCTCCGGGTAGGAACTGTAATACACGTTGAAACTATAAAAACGTCCGTCATTCGTAATAACGGAAAAATTCGTTTCCGGCTCAAAGTCCCTTACAGATGCTTTTACACGCAACACGTTTTCCGCATCTTCGGCTTTCCCTGCAATAAGGTATTCGCTGCCCAAATCCACGTAACGAATGGCAGTCGGGAAAATCAGGTGCGAGGTTTTATCGTAGGTAACTTCCATACGGTACGGCTCTATCTTGCCCAATGCAAGTGGTGTTCTGATGCTGTCCTGTGCATTAGATTGTGCAGCAAAGCCGAGTATAAGGGCAATAGCCCAAAAGGTTTTTAAATGATTTTTCATTGTTTTATTTATTTGAGTTCAACATTATTTTTTAGATACAAGAAAGACCTGATAGCCTGCTTTGAGTGCAACCTTTGGCGTTCTTACTTTCTTAGCGAAATAGCCCGAAATACCTTGCACTGCACTTTTACTTAGGTCAGAAGTAATTTGCTGTCCAGGAGTAGAACTCATACTGAAGCTCGAACCTGTGGCATTGCCCATATTGGCTACAATGTCCGTAACCGCATTTCTTTCAGGCGAATACGGAACATATAAACCTTGCTGTCCGTCCAAATCATAAATAGTAATATCTACCGGGATGATATTGCCCTCCAGTTCTACCGAAGTAACTTTTAATTGTAACCTGCCATTCTGAAATTTGGCATTAGCCGTTACAATTGTTCCTTTGGGGATGGTACGTTGCGGGGTTTTGGCAGGCTCTAACAGGCGTAAACGCACACCCGTTTCGCCAACTACCGTTTGGGCTTCGTGTACACAGGCTTTGATACTGTTTTTAGGCTGTACCACCTCTTCAGTAGAACCTGCGGTATAGAACCCCCTGTTTTTTGTTTGGCTCCAATCGGCTGCAAAGGCACTGTCCGACGGTTCACGGTACAAGGCTGATACAATGTTCTTTCTTGTTGGTGTGAACGATACAAATTGCTCTTTTTGGTTAGCACCCGCAGCAGCAGGAGTTGCACCGATGGCAGGAGCAGCGTTTCCGGTATTGGCATTTTGGGGAAGATACTTTGCTGCCATTTCATAGGATTTCTCCATTAATTTGAGTTGGTCGTCAACGGTGGCCACAGGTGGCACATCTTTTTCCGACAACTTTGCTTTTAGTTCGTCCACTTGCTTACGCAATTCCATTGTTTCCGAATTGTTGTCCTGATAGAATGAACCCAGTGTGCTTTGTGCATTACGGTAACTATTCAATGCAGAATTTCCGTTTCGTCCCGATTTTCTGCCACCACCCCCAAAGCCGTTGCTTTCTTCGTCTTCTTCAGGTAAACTTTCTTCATTGTCAGCAGATGCAGTA
>NZ_JAENGN010000018.1:0-103914 GCF_016533505.1 Parapedobacter sp. ISTM3
CGTCAACGAAACTATGGCCATGCCGTGATACCAAACGCATGCCGGTGAACGAGCAGGTGCTTTGGTAAAGCCGTAGGATGTGCCGATTGAACAGCCTGTTGCGTACAAAGATATCTTCCTCGGTGTCGATGCGAATGGTTTTATATTGCGCCTCCGGTTCTTGAAGGATATACGCCTCCGCATCGTGCAGATAACCTTCACCACTGTGCTTGGCCGCAAGGAAGTAAGCTTTTTGCTCGGGGAAGTACGTATCCAGTAGGGCAGTCTGCAGGATGGACACGGTTTGGTTTTTCTAACAATCTTATGGCGTTGTCATAGGTCTTAAAAAGGTTGCGATTTCTTGGCTTGGCGAGTAGCAAGTCAAATGCGTAGTTGTTTTCCGTGGCCACGTCCTCCAAATCCAGAAACTGCCCATAATATTGGTAGGCTTTGCGGGTGATGACATCCTGCCGGCTCAAATCGAAGCTCACCGGTTTGACTAAGTGCAACGCATCTTTGCTGCGCCATGCCACGTCAAACTTCACCACGGTAGCTGGCCGCGGCTCTACTGCGTAATCTAATTTGAGGCGTTGGTCGTTGGTAAGACTAAAATCTTTTCCAGAATACTGCTTAGGTATTTGCGGTATTTGGAGAGTAAATGGCCTTCATCTAGTTTTAGAAAAAATAGCTTATCTTTGCGTAAAGGAGATAGCTATGTACACGGCGATAAAAGGAATCTATGAAAATGGTAAAATAACGTTTATCGAAGAGCCTCCAGTAAAGTCTAAAGCGGAAGTAATGATTACTTTTCTCACGGGGCAGGACAGCGCTGAAAAGGTTCTGAAAGGGAAAGTGAAAATTGGACTGCTGGAAGGCAAAATAAAGCTTCCTGAGGACTTCAATGAGCCGTTAGATGACTTAAAAGATTACATGTAAATATGTACTATCTGCTTGACACTCACGTATGCATTTGGGCTTTAGCAGACCAAAGTAAGTTGTCCGATCGAGTACGGGAAACCCTTGAAAGCAATGACAACGGTTTTTTTTAGCTACGACTTTTCAATTTCCTCGTAGCACTACGGAAAACACCGACTGCGGTGTGGTACGGAGAAATGCGCACTAACCGCACGCTACCTTTGTGGCGATGAAAACACTGCTATTACTTTGTGCCGCTTTGCTGACAAGCGGAAAGACAACTCCTGAAGTGACCTTGCCGGCCGCTGACACCTATTTTTACGGTACGCTCAACGGAAAAAAATTCACCGGCAGACCCGGCGAATTCTACTACTGGTTTGCAGGCGAAGATTTGTTTCTGTCTTGCAATTTTTCGGAAAGCGAAATGTTCTACGCATGGATAAACGGCATGGGGCCCACCGCCCGGACGGGTACTTTTGCATGGTACGACGGATCTTCCTATGCAGGGCAGAAAGGTAAAGCCATCCTGCAGCAAATTATTCATGGCGACTCTTATTCTCGCCCAGATACGTGGCGGAAAGTATGTGAACCCGGCGGGCACACTAAATACCAGGCATCGGAAGGTGGCATCACGATCTCCAAGATTGAGACGGCCAACGGTGAGACCTATCTCGAAGGCACGATGACAGCGACTTTGTGGGATAACCGGAATCGGTGCAATGCCGCGAAGGCTGCTGATGTATCGATTGCCTTCCGCATCGCTGAATCCAAATTATAGCGTTGCGGGCTTCGAGTGGGGGAGGAGCCCGTTCATGTCGTGCTAAATCACCTACAGGCAGCTTCGTTTGCGTGATACGCCCGCTGGCCATGCCTGCTCCCAGCCCCATCGATGGAGACAAAGCTTGGGAAAACGGAGCGTATTATTTCGGCGTGGGCCATCAGCGAGGTATCCAGTACCTGGTCTTAAAACGAAAAATCACCCGATGGGATCAGGTCAATACCGGCATCCCGTTGCAGGAGCCAGTTTTTCCGGCGGATTTCCTTCCCCGAGTCGATCAGTTCCTGCCCGCTTATCCTCCCGGACCAGTAGGCCTCATTGCTCTATATTCGATTATTTAATTGTATCATTTGCTTTCTGCCAGTTTCGTGGCCCCACGCAGCTGTATTTCGGCGCGGTTTTCATCTTCCCCATTCAGAAAGACAGTCCCTTTGATGGTAATGGGCTCCTCGCCGAACGTGAGCTTGGTGTTGTCGGCCATGGTTATTTCAGCCATGGGCGGGATGCCGTTCTGTCCGCAGAACATGCACTGGTATATGGGCAGCACCGACAGCAGGAAGACATGGTGGCGACGCCCCGGCTCGATGGGTACCATGTACCCCTTTAGGGTTACCGTTTTACCGTCGAGACGCTTAAGCGATTCGGGGAAATGAGGTGTATAAATCGTTTGCCCGTCTTTGTGCGTCACTTTGTACATCAGCTGATCGAACGTTTCCCAGACAGCGTTCATCAAGGGTTTGTGATCAACGAGATGGGTCGGATCCGCTTGCTGCGCACTTACTGTCAATGACAGCAGCATCAGCACACATGCCGGAAACCCTCTTTTGCAGAACCAAGTTAAAAAACGCAATGCCATTGTCAGGATTAACTTAAATTGCCGGAATACATACATACCAAATCGGAATGTATGGGTCTAAAGTCCTTTGTATGCACTGAAAATAATTTCCCGTTAATCAAAGGTGGAGTGGTAAGAAGCCCCTGAAGCCCTGCTTTTAATTCTTTTATTTTTTGATTCAGGTGATGCGAAAGAATCAAGGTGTGTTGGTGTTCTGCATCCCAGGAACTTAACACATGTTTTTTGTGTTTCTGCAAATGGGCGTAAGGTCCATTTAACCCTTTGATTGTAAGGAAATGTTGATTTTTTAATGCGTCCAGAACGATGCAATTGTCTTCAGATAATATAAATGTAATTTTCCTAATGCTGTTTTTATCTAAAAGTGCCACGATTTGCCCAACTGTATTTTTATCCAAAATCAGCGTGTTGCCGAGCGTGGTATAAAAATAATTATGGCCTTCAAATCTGGCATTGATGGCAGATTCAAGCTGGTCAGTTGGGCAAATCATATATAAGCACTTTCGCATTAGGCAACAGGCCCCGGGTTATAGGGCAATGATGATTGATGTAAAATGATTCTAATTTTATCGTCGTCACAGACTTTGAATACAAAGCTTTTGTTTACAAAAATGTGGCTATCATCGGCCCCAATAAAATGAACGTTGCATTGGACAATAGCCAGATCGTTATGCAGTATGTAATCAAGCTTATTAAACCAAACCTTTACCCATGGCTTTAATTTGAATCCTTTGTCGTCAGGGAAATTGCTGTTTCCTCCGATGAAATAAGCAAGGGCTCCCTCTTTGGTGGGTCTGAATGTTTGCGGCCCATAGGCCAGTGTCGGCTTGAATAGGACTTTGCCACTGTCATAGTCATAGTTGTCACTCAGCACTTTATCGGCAGCTGAGGCTACATCTCCACCTTCAGAATAGATTTTACCGATCAGAACCACATTGTCGCACCAAAGTTGCAAGGTGTCAATCACCATTTTTTCGCTGAATTGTTTTTGTTCCATTTTTTGATTGTTACAGTTTAATATTAAGTCAATGCCACGTTATTTGATTTTCTCCAAGCCCAACAAAGGTAATACATTGTTTTTTCGATTGCAACTTAGTTGCTTTTGTTAAATTTAATTTATAGTTTTGACCGACCAGAACGCAACGATATGATACCACAGGATTTCGAAAGCTGGAAAGATTGCATCGAGCGGCAGTGCCGGATACCGCTGACGGCAGCTTTTGCACGGCAACGGCTTAACGTCTACAACAACCCCGAGCTGCCGGAAACGCAGCAATTCATCCGGCTCTATGGTGAGGAGCACCACAAGCGCGTAGTGGATTGGTTCAGCCGTATCGCCCTTGAACGGATACGTTGAATAAAGACAATGCATGGAACATTTAGATAACGATACAACTATAAAAAAAGGAAATCTATGGGAGCAAAAAAATTACCCGTAACTGTATTGAGCGGATTCCTCGGAGCGGGAAAAACCACCCTATTGAACCATGTGCTGCACAACAAGGAAAACCTCAAAGTCGCCGTCATCGTCAATGACATGAGCGAAGTGAATATTGACGCCCAACTGGTAGAGCGGGAGAACACGCTTTCGCGCACGGATGAAAAGCTGGTGGAGATGAGCAACGGTTGTATCTGCTGTACACTTCGGGAGGACCTGATGGTGGAGGTGGAACGGCTGGCCAGGGAAGACAGGTTTGACTACCTGCTTATCGAAAGTACGGGTATTTCAGAACCTGTACCGGTGGCACAGACATTCAGCTACGTGGACGAAAACAACGGCATCGACCTTTCCCGGTTCAGTTACATCGACACGATGGTGACCGTGGTAGACTGCTATAATTTTTTCAGGGATTTCGGAACCGACGAGACCCTGCAAGACCGAAACATGACCGACGATGAAAGCGACACGCGGACAATTGTGAACCTGCTTACCGACCAAATTGAGTTTGCCAATGTCATTGTGCTCAACAAGACGGATCTGGTATCGGATGAAACAGTAGGCACCTTGGAGGCCGCCATACGGAAACTGAACCCCGATGCAAGGATCATCCGGTCGCATTTCGGGAAAGTGGATACCAGCGAAATATTGGGTACCAAGTCATTCGATTTCGAGAAGGCGGCATCCTCCGCAGGCTGGATAAGGGAACTGGAAAACGAGCATACGCCCGAAACGGAAGAGTACGGTATATCCTCCTTTGTTTTCCGCACGCAGCGGCCTTTCCATCCTCAACGCTGGTACCGGTACCTGAATGAACATTACCCGACAGGAGTCATACGTGCCAAGGGGCTTTTCTGGATGGCCTCCCGGCCCAACATGGCCATCAGCTTCAGCCAGGCGGGCGGCAGCCTCCGTATCGAGAGTGCGGGCGCATGGTGGTGCAGTATTCCGGAGGCCGAACGCTACCGCTATGCGGATTACCTCGAGCACCGCGATTCCATCGAGGGCCGCTGGCACCCGCAATGGGCCGACCGGAAAACGGAACTGGTCTTCATCGGACAGGATCTGGACAAAGAGAAGCATCTGCGTGATCTGGAAAAGTGCCTGCTCACGGAAGAGGAGGCGGACGATTGGCGTTACACGCTGTGGAAGGACGAATTCCCCGAAAATATCTGAAATGGAAACATCTTCTTCATTTCTACGTACACTGGTAATCTTACCCATCCGGGCTTACCAAGTGCTGGTTTCACCACTGTTCCCTCCATCCTGCCGGCATGTACCCACTTGCTCGCAGTATATGGTGGAGGCCATCGGCGAATGGGGCATAACGAAAGGTGTGCCGATGGGGCTGGAACGACTGGCGCGCTGCCATCCCTGGGGAACATCAGGATATGATCCCATACCCCGAAAACCATCGGCGCCTGTGACAAGCACATCTCCGGCAGGGACACCGCCGGAAGTGCTGGAGGAAACCGACCGGCTGGAACTCCAGTTCGGCAAACGGAGCGGACTGATTCCGGTGACCGTACAGGAGAGCGCTTCGGGTCAGATACTCATGCAGGCTTACACCGACCGCGACGCATTCGAATTTACCTGTACCCACGGTAAGGCTGCATTCTGGAGCACTTCCCGAAACGAACTGTGGGTCAAAGGTGCCACCTCGGGTAATACGCTATCTGTAGACCGGATCCTCGTGGACTGCGATCAGGATGTGCTGGTTTATCAGGTCACCCTCGACGGTGCGGGCGTATGCCATACGATCGGCAGGGATGGCAGGAACCGCAAAGCCTGTTTTTACAGGGATTATGACATCGATACAGGTAAATTGAAATTCATCCCGGGTATGGAATAGGAACCCCGGTAAAAAAAGAACCGATCATATGGAAGAACGACTCATCGGGCGGGCACATGTGGGATACATTGGGGAAAAACAGGTCATAGGTCTATCCAAAATCAACCGTGTTGTGGAATATTATGCCCGCAGGCCGCAGGTACAGGAAAGACTGACACTGCAGATATTTAACGAACTCAGGGCATCCGCGATCCATATAGCGGGACGACCACCCTGGAATACGGAGGTGCATTCCTTGAGGCGGAGTGCAGGGAAGAATTCTTCAAAATGATATAAACAAAAGCGATTATGGAAGATCTGTCAAACCTGTTGCGGGAACACGGAATGCGGGTAACGCGTATGAGGCGCACCATATTGAAGATGCTCATCACCTCGAATCGATCGTTTTCAGTGCCGGAGTTGCAGGCCCACTTCGGTGATAAAGCGGACAGGGTGACCTTGTACCGCGTATTCTGGGACTTCCATTCCAAAGGCCTGGTTGAGCGTATCGTGGATATCGACGGCGTGGCGCGCTATATATACCACGATGACGAATGCAAGGCGTTGCATCCCCATTTCCGCTGTAAGGATTGCGGGACGGTCCATGGCCTGCCACAGCTTCCAAAATCCTACATGGAGGCGATGCGGGAGCACCTCGTCGACAGCGCTGTACTTTGGTTTTCCGGAACCTGCCAGGACTGCCTCAGACGGAATCGGCTGCCCATTAATAAGTAAATTTATGAAGAAAATTAGACTCGGACATTCATGAACTTATAACCACGCATGGAGGCCAAGCCAGTAAAAAAATATCCGCTCCTTATCTACAATTCCCTGACGAGAAAGAAGGAGCCGTTTATCCCCCTCCAACCGGGTATGGTGGGTATGTACGTTTGCGGTCCGACGGTTTACGGTGAACCTCACCTTGGTCACGCCCGATCGGCAATAACGTTTGATTCTATTTTCCGCTATTTAACTTTTCTGGGATACAAGGTGCGATATGTGCGGAACATCACGGATGTCGGGCACCTCGAGGATGAGCTTAACGGGCTGGGCGAAGACAAAATCTTACGCAGGGCACGAACCGAGCAACTTGAACCAATGGAAGTAGCCCAGCATTACACCAATCTATACAGGGAAACCATGCGCCGGCTTGGTGTCCGGCCCCCGTCCATTGAGCCGGTGGCGTCAGGCCATATCCCTGAGCAGATTGCCATCATTTCCCGGATCATTGAGCGCGGTTTCGCCTATGTGGCCAACGGATCCGTGTATTTTGACGTACACCGGTATGCGGGGGAATATCCCTATGGCGAACTTTCGGGTCGGACAGTTGGAGGCCAGCTTACCGCAACGCGGGAACTGGAAGGAACCGACGGGAAAAAGAATTTCGAGGATTTCGCGCTCTGGAAGAAAGCAGACCCCATTCATATCATGCAATGGGATTCGCCCTGGGGACGTGGTTTCCCCGGCTGGCATATCGAATGTACCGCGATGAGCCTGAAATATCTCGGTCTCCCGTTCGACATCCATGGCGGGGGTATGGATCTCAAATTCCCGCATCACGAAGCCGAAATCGCGCAGGCCAAAGCGGCATTCGGTAAAGCACCGGTTAATTACTGGATACATAATAACATGGTCACGCTGGAAGGGCAGAAAATGTCGAAATCAAAGGGGAATTTCATTTCTTTACCGCAACTGTTTTCCGGCGAACATTCCCTACTCGAAAACTCCTACGATCCGCTCACCGTGCGGATGTTTATCCTGCAATCCCATCATGGAGGTGAACTGGATTTTTCGAATAAGGGACTCAAGGCAGCCGAATCGGCGTTGGAAAGGTTGAACAATTACCTGAAGACGCTGGACCGGATGGAAATGCTGCCTCTGGGAGAACCGGATAAGTCGCTGGATATGCAGGTGGAATTCCAGTGCGACGCTTGCTATACGGCCATGGGCGACGATTTCAATACGGCAAAAGCAATCGCCGTGCTCTTCACGCTCGGCAAGGCCCTTCAATGGATCGGGACGAATTTTACGCGCATTCCCCTTCAATCGGAAACATGGCAGCTTGCTTTGCATACTTTCCGCGGTTTCATGGAGCATGTGCTCGGTATTGCAGACGGGAACAGTACAGTGGACGTGGATACGGACCTGACGAGGGAATTGCTGAATCTTCTTGCAGACATCCGGACGAAGGCAAGGGCAGAGCGGAATTTTGCACTTTCGGACGATATCCGCGACAGGCTTGGCAAACTTGGCTTAACCACTTATGACATTGCATCAACGGAATTGACTTCAAAACAGGAGAACAATCATGGAAACATATCGTGAAAACACGACGGACGGAACATCCCGGCCGGTAACCATTCTTACCGGATATCTCGGTGCTGGAAAGACCACGTTCCTGAATAGTCTGATGGCTGCAAATCCCAACGCGGCCAAGTAAGCTCAAAAGCGGGCTTTAGGTAATACTTTCGGAAATATTCCCTGTCTGACAGATGCAGCGCTAATTGTAGTTTTTCTCTGTCCATTTCGTTCCTTTGGTGTTATCTTGGTTGACGTCCTGTTTTCAAGTGCTATTTTATCGAGCAGGCTGCAACCCAGGGTTGACCTCACGGCAATGGTAGACCTGGCATTTTTGCTGATTACCTTCCGCACTCGACCGTAATGGGCAAAGCTGGTATCCGGGAAGTGCTATTATGAATACAGCGGAAATACAGTGACCGTGGTGGCACACCAACGTTTGGATCCGATAGTTTACCAACGGGCAACATTCACGATGGGGGACAACGGTTATCCTGCGCATTTGATTTATAATTACGACTGGAACGGCGCAGAATATGAGGCAACCTATACCTACAATTCGGCTGCGAACCTTGTGAAAAAGGAAACGAAGGGGGCGCCGTGGGATGGGCCTGGTGTGCTGACTGGGTCGAGCGACCCTACTGCGTACCAACATACCTACAGCTACGAGTATGAAAACGGCAACCTCATCAAGGCGGTTACAACCGGCACTTTCAACGAGGAAACGACTTATGAGTATCATACCGATAAAGCCAATTATGAGGATTGGAACCAAGGGCTAATTCGTTTTCAGGTCAACTCCCACGCCGGATCGGGATGGGAGCCCGGCATGGGCAAACATAGTAAGAACTTGCTGAAACGATCGCGCTATCGCTCATTCGACTATGGGTATACTTCGGACGTCGAATACCAGTATGAATTCGACGCCGCTGGTCGCGTAACGGCTGTTAATCGGTATACTCAGGTGGATGGCCAGCCAATCGACGGGCGCCCGATGCGGATCGAATTCAGTTACAGTAAATGATTGGACGCTTTAATCCCGGGATACTCGGCGATGGGCTTTACGACGTTCTCGATTGCGGTATTGTTAAAGAAGGTATCGACTTTCCCGAAGGCGTCGGCGGCATACCGGGCATGGATGTTGGTTTAAACAAATCCAACTAAAAATCAGCGGAAAATCCCTTACTTTGTAAAAAATACCAGGTAGTATCCATGATGAAAAAGGCAGAAGCTACCCGTTTAAGCATCCTTCAGAAGGCTTTCGGATTGATTTACGTACGGGGTTATCAAACGACCAGCATAGACGATATCCTGGCGACCACCAACGTGACGAAGGGGGCTTTTTACTACCATTTCAAAAATAAGGATGAAATGGGAGTGGCCATCATCAGGGAATTGCTGGTGCCTACGTTTGAGGCGACGTTTATCAGGCCGCTGCAATCGGATGGCGATCCGGTACGGATCGTGTACAACATGATGGAAGATATACTCATGGCCAATGAATTTTTGAAAGTGGAACACGGCTGCCCGGCGGCAAATTTTACCCTGGAAATGGCACCCTGGCATGTGGATTTTACCAAGGCACTAAACGACTTGTCAACCAAATGGAAAAACGGAATAATCCAGTGCATAGCGAATGGTAAAAAAAGGGGTGAAATAAAAGAGGACGTTTCGGAAGAAGAAGTGGCAGTGTTTATCATGTCGGGGTATTGGGGTATCCGAAATATGGGGAAACTGGCCAACAGCAAATCGGTATACCGGGCTTACCTCCAACAGCTTAAGCTGTACCTGGAAACACTGAAGTAATTTTTTTGCCTTAAAACATACTAAGTGGTATGTTTTTTTTATACCTTTGGCTGTCAAAAAAAATCAGATGTATCAGGTGCTTATTGTTTTGCATTCTTCATTGCGCTGGCTGGTATTGATTAGCCTCGTCGTTTCGTTATACAGGGCTTGCCGGGGATATTACGGTGGTGCGAAATTTTCAAAAGCCGACAATGCCATACGGCATTGGACAGCGACGATTGCGCATATTCAGCTGATGGTGGGAATGACGTTGTATTTCCAAAGTCCGCTGACCAGATTTTTCATGAAGGACTTTCACAATGCCAAGGAGCGTGCTGACCTTTTGTTTTTCGGCTTGATACATGGCTTGCTCATGCTGCTGGCTATCGCCGTGATCACCATCGGCTCGGCTGTGGCCAAACGGAGGCTGGCTGATAAGGAAAAGTTCGGGGCCATGCTTGCGTGGTATTTGGTGGCGCTTATTGTTATTTTTATTGCCATCCCGTGGCCTTTTTCGCCCCTTGCTGGCAGACCTTATTTCAGATAGACAGAACAGAAATGAAAACATTGTTGAAAACACAGGTCGGACGCTTGCGCCTTATCGGATATTTGGAGGGCGCTTCACTGCTTATTCTTGTATTCATCGCCGTGCCTTTGAAATATTGGGCGGATGTCCCTGAGCTGTCCAGAATGATGGGACCCACCCACGGCGCGCTGTTTCTGCTGTTTGTGTTCAATACGTTAAGTGTAGGTATTGAGCAGAAATGGAAATTCAGCGAAACGACCTGGAAAGTACTGCTTGCGTGCCTGGTTCCTTTCGGAACGTTCTACATAGACCGCAAAGTGCTAAGGTACGCTCATGCGCGATGTGAGGACGGTAAGTGAGCCTGGCCGTGAGGCGCTAAGTACGGCATAAGGCATCGGGAAAATGCGTTTTTGCCGCCAGCGGTTATAACAGTGCCCGAGCTACGCTATCCATCGTCACCGAACCTTCTTGCTCAATGACAATGAGCCGCGGGGCTTCAATGCCTTCGTGCTGGGGATAGATGTTGTCCTTGAGCAGCAGCGCATTGGGGCTACGGGAGACAAAGGCGGGCGCAGGGGCATTCCCGGGGCTGCGGGCAAACGTATTGCCGACAACCTTTAGCTCCGGTGCCCCTTCATCCCGGATGCAGGCGGCCGTTGATAGGATGGTGTTGGCTTCGACGACTACGTTTGAGGCTTCGCCATGGATGGTCAGCGCATCGACGGCCGTATCGGCCGTAATCTCATTGCCGCTCAGGATTGCTTCGTTTACCTTGCGCAGCGAAATGGCACCGCGGGGCGACCGGCTGGAAAGCAGATTGTC
The DNA here is from genome assembly GCF_016533505.1 of Parapedobacter sp. ISTM3. Classification (NCBI taxonomy): domain Bacteria; kingdom Pseudomonadati; phylum Bacteroidota; class Sphingobacteriia; order Sphingobacteriales; family Sphingobacteriaceae; genus Parapedobacter; species Parapedobacter sp. ISTM3. The sequence goes on from NZ_JAENGN010000018.1 coordinate 11,226, forward strand.
TTTGAAGACGAGGCTGCCCTCCAGGTGGAAATTGATGTTGCCTTTGAGGTTGTTGCCGATAAACACGAGGCTGTCTACCTGGATGTCATTATGCAGGGCCAGGTAGCCGATATGGTTGGAGTCGAGCTGCAATTTTTCTGCCCTGAGGTCGCGCAGGACACGCAATCCGGTGAAGGTGTTTTTGACCAGGCGGATCTGGCCCTGCCTGCCGACGATCTCGGCAAAATTGTCTGACTTGTTGTCTATCACGTTCACGCCGTCGCACTCGCGGATGTAGACGGCCGGCCGGTTGCTCTGCTCAGACCGGTTGCCCTTGACCAACACCTGCTTGAGACCTACCAGGGTGGCAATGCCCGAGCCATCGCGGGTCTCGGTGCCGTTGACCCAGCCGTTGCCTTTGCTGATGTTTTCTGCGATGTAAGCGTTGATAGCCACTGTACGGGAGGCTTCAGGATTGTTGATATCAATCGCATCGGCCGCATTTTCGAAAAGCTTGTTGCGCGTGATACGGTAATCGCGCTCGACACCCATGGATCCGAAGGCTACTTGCACGCCGCTCATCCCGTTTCGGTGAATGTCGTTGCCATGGATCGCCACATCGCTGCAGCTATGAAGGAAAATGCCGTTTTCTGCATTGTCATGGATATGGCTGCCGCGGATGCGGATTTGCTGGCAGGTCTGTATCCGTATGCCGGTGCCGCGCTGGTAATAATCGGGGCTCCGCCGCTTCATGCCGTAGCCGGCCACCTCCACGTGGTCTATATGGATAGCGCGGCTTTGGTGGATGTAGAACCCCGCGAAGGAAAGCAGCTTGGTGGAGTCGCCGATCGCCTTGGCGTGATGGATGGTGATGCGCTCGCAACTGTCCAGACGCACGGCCTCTCCGTAGGTATGGGCTTCCCGGAAGCTGATGTGGATGTCTTTGACGTTGTGCCCGTAGAAAAGGGGATAATCGGAGTATTGCTTGGCCCAGGTGAAGTCTTCGGCCACGTGCGGCGGCAGCTGCTTGATCATCCCGTTGCTCCGCAGGCTTACCCCCTGCCTGAGGTGGATGGTGCGGATGCGGTATACCCGGTCGCCCGGCAGGTGCACGGTATCTCCCGAAGAGGCGTTGTCGATGAGTGTCTGTACAAATTTGGTGTCGTCTCTTGAAATTGATGTGTCTGCACTGCCCGCCTGCCCGTGGCCTTTCGTGGGATGCATGTTGGCCAGTGCGAGCAAAAGCAGTGACACGAACGGTAGCTGCTTCATGTAAAACCCTTTGTTCTAGTATCCTATAACGCCTGGATAAACCAGGTGACTTCTATTAATAATAACTCAAAATCACGGAAACTATTGCCCCTGCCGCACAGCTTTGCCGGCGAGGGCCGGCCTGATGGGTGCTGTTTTGCGGCGTAGTAAAAACCTATGCGCCATAAACGCTACTACAACGTTTTCGTAAAAAAACCCTTAAACAGGTCAAACCTTGGGGTTTTCTTGTGCGTTTTACCCTTGTCTATCAGCGACGGTCTGCACCCGTGAAGGGACGGACTTCGCCTGTGGAGCCAATTATAAACAGGGGGATTGCATAGGCTCCCGCGGTTCCGGCCAACATTGCTAAATGGGTTTTGCGATAACCTTCCAGATACGAATGGCAGATACTGGCTTGTCGGTGGTTTTCCGTCAACGTGGTTTTCAGAAAAGAAGTAAATGTAATATCCAGTTAATGTCTAAATGCTTAATTTATGAGACAAGTAAAATCCGTTGTTTTTTTGGGATGCTGGCTGATGCTGGCTACTTACCCGTCTGAGGCGCGTAGCCCCGATATGATGGGCAACCGGCATGTGCCGAGCCGCCAGCAGGAGGTGCGCGGAAGAGTGGTGGATGACGCGCAGCAGCCCCTTTCGGGGGCTACGGTGAGCGTCAAGGGAAGCGAAACCAAAGCTTCGACCGATGAATGGGGCAATTTTGCCATTACGCTGCCGGCGGATACGGCCACCTTGGTGGTATCCTACATCGGCTTCGTGACGCAGGAATACCCTGTGTGGGCGGATCGCTCCGGCGAAATCGTGGTAACCATGGAGGCCGAAGCGGCCAACGAACTCGACGAGATCGTGGTGGTGGGCTACGGCACGCAGCGCAAACGCGATATCACGGGCGCGGTATCGTCGGTGGATGCACAGGCGATAGCGGAAGTGCCTGTGACCCAGGCGTCGCAGGCGCTGCAGGGTCGTGCGGCGGGGGTGCTCGTGACCAATACGAGCAACAAACCGGGTGCCGGCGCTACGGTGCGCATCCGTGGAAACCGTTCGTTTTCTGCGGGTAATGATCCGCTGTATGTCATCGACGGAATACCCATCACGGGCGGATTGCAGGACATCCCGCCCCAGGATATCGCCTCGATGGAGGTGCTCAAGGATGCTTCGGCCACCGCTATCTACGGCTCGCGGGGGGCCAACGGGGTGGTCATCATCACTACCAACCGCGGCGCGACCGGTGCAACCGTGGTAAGTTATGACGCGTGGTTCGGCATGTCCAACGTGTATAAGCAGATTGAGATGATGGACGGGTCAAGGTTTGCCGAGTTCAAGCGCGAATCGCGCCGGGCCACGGGCGATTATGACGACAGCGACCCCAACGCAGACCGCAATACGCCGGGGCTCTTTTCGCCCGTGGAGCTGGAGTCCATAGCGCTGGGGCGGAGCACCGACTACCAGGACCTGATGCTGCAAACCGGCCACAGCATGAACCACTCGCTCAGCGTGCGGGGCGGCAGTGAGAAAACCCGTTTCAACATCAGCCTCAATTACATGAACGACCAGGGGATCATCCCCATCCAGGACTTCAACCGCTATGCGCTGCGCTTGAATCTCGACCACGACATCGGCGAGCGGATACGCATCGGTGCCTCCATATTGGGCAACTACAGCATCACCAACGGGCAAAACCTCAACCCGTATGACGATACGCTGCTGGAAAATCCGCTCGGGGTGCCGTACGACGAAAATGGTGAGCTTGTCTTCCTGCCTACGCCCGATGGGCTGCGGAGCAACCCGCTGAGCGAGCTGGTGCCGGGCGCACTGCTCAACCGCAACAAGCGCATGCGCTTGTTTAGCAGCCTCTACGGTGAGGTGCAGCTGGCCGAAGGGCTCACCTACCGGCTCAACTTCGGGCCCGACCTTATTCAAAACCGCGTGGGAAACTTTCAGGGCCGGTATACCAATGCCCGCCTGGGTGGGTCTACTGCCGCGCAGGGCAATGAAGACCTCGTATTCAACTATACGCTCGAAAACCTGGTGCGGTACAACAGGGTCTTCAACGACCGGCATTCATTGGAAGTGACGGGCTTGTTCGGCATCCAGCACCGGCAGTTTGAAGCGACCAACATCAGTGTGCGCGGCATCCCGGTGGAGGAGATGCAGTATTACAACTTCGGGGCGGCGGAAGAGATCCTCGGCACGGGCAGCTCTTTCGAACAGTGGGATATCCTCTCATACATGGGCCGTGTAAACTATGGGTATGACGACCGCTACCTCGTAACCCTCACGGCCCGCATCGACGGCTCCTCGCGCTTTGGGCGCAACCACCGCTATGGGTTTTTCCCTTCGGTGGCCGTGGGATGGAACATCAGCAACGAGTCGTTTATGGAGGGCGCCGAATTTTTTGATCTGCTCAAGCTGCGCGCCACGTACGGCGAGACGGGCAACACCGGCATCGCCCCGTACGGCACGCAGGGGCTGCTGGCGCGCACCACCTATGCCTTTGACGAAACGGGCGCTTTCGGGTTCAGGCGCAACCAGCTGCAAAACGATAACCTGAAATGGGAGACGACCCGCCAACTCAACGTGGGGCTGGATTTTTCGATCTTCAACGGCCGGCTTTCCGGAAGCGCCGAATACTACCGGCAGGATACCCGGGATCTGCTCATGCAGCGGCAGCTGCCCTTTACCAGTGGGTTTGGCTCGGTACTGGAAAACATCGGCGCTACGCGTAATGTGGGCGTTGAGTTCAGCCTGTCAACCGTCAACATCCAGGCGGAGGATGAGCGGGGGTTCAACTGGACGACCGATCTCAATTTTGCAACCAACAAGGAGAGTATCCTGGAGCTGTACGGCGGTGCGCAGGACGACGTCGGCAACCGGTGGTTTATCGGGGAGCCGATACAGGTGTACTATGATTTTGAGAAAATAGGCATCTGGCAAGCCAATGAGGCTGAAGCTGCGGCGTCTTACGGCCGGGTGCCCGGCGAGATCAAAATCAAAGACCAAAACGGCGACGGGGTCATCAATGACCTGGACCGCGTGATCCTGGGCAACAACCGGCCGTCGCTCACCGGGGGCTTCACCAACCGCTTTGCATACCGTGGATTTGACCTGTCGGTCTTCCTCTTCTTCAACGTGGGCAATATGATATACAGCACGTTTCACGAAGCCAATAATACGTTGTTTGGCCGGTACAACAACCTCAACGTGGACTACTGGACGCCTGACAACCCGACCAACGCATACCCGCGGCCAAACCAGAACCAGGAGCGGCCGGTGTATAGCACGTCCATGGCTTACTTCGACGGCTCGTTTCTCAAAATCCGGAACATCAACCTGGGATATAACTTTCCCTCAAGCTGGGCGGCGCGCATCAAAGCGCAATCCCTGCGCTTGTACGTGAGCGCACAGCAACCGCTTATCGTCTCGTCCTACGTCAACAGACACCAGGGCGTCGACCCCGAGGGAATCGATTTCAATAGTGACAGCGAGCAGCTGCCGGTGGATACCCCGCCGGTACGTACTTGGCTCCTCGGTTTGAATGTTAAATTTTAAAAGTGATGAAAAACAAGATTTCAATCCTATATGCCGTGCTGGTGATCGCTTTTGCCAGCTCGTGCCAGCGTATGCTCGACGAAGAAATCCGCTCCCAGGTGAGCAACAACCACCTGTCTACTCCCGAGGGGTTTGAAGATGGTGTCAAAGCGGCCTACTCCACGCTGCGTACGTTCCATGCCAACGAAATGGGCATGACCATGACCGTCTTTGGCACGGATACCTACACCATGGGCTCGGATGGGGCGTATAAATTTGTGAATGAATATACATCGCAGTTTGATCCGCGGACGGGCTTTGTACGCGACCTGTGGAACAACCTGTACATCGGCATCAATGCCTGCAACACGGTTATCGACCGTGCCGACCGCGTGGAGGGGCTTGCCGAGGAAGTGAAGATCATCCGCACGGCGGAGGCGCGGTTCCTGCGGGCTTACTACTACTTCACACTTGTGCAGCAGTTTGGGCCGGTGCACCTGGCCACCGCCGAAACGACGGAAGTGACGACCGAGGCGTCGCGCGCGCCTGTACCGGACATATATGCGGTGATCGTGGATGACCTCCGGACAGCGATAGCCCAGCTCCCGGCTACCACGCCCGACTACGGGCGCGCCACCAAGCCGGCGGCGGAGCACCTCCTCGCCCGTGTGCTGCTCACCCGCGCGACTTCGGAAGCGGCTGAAGATACGGACTATACGGAAGCCGCCGCGCTGGCTGAACAGGTCATCACGGGCTACCAATTCCGCCTGCTGGACAACTTTGCCGATGTATTCGTGCAGGGATCCGGCGAGCGGAATGATGAGGTCATCTGGGCGGTGCAGTATACCCGAAATGCGATCACCAATGGCGCTAATTCGGACGCCGATGGCACGGGCAACGCCGCTCATCGCTACTTCCTCATGGAATATGATGTGCTGCCCGGCATGAACCGCAATGTACGCGACGGGCAGCCTTGGAAGCGGTTTATGCCGACCATGTATACGCTGGGATATCTTTTTGCCGACCGCGAGAATGATACGCGGTACCGCAAGAGCTTTGTGGATGTGTACCTGTGTACCAACCCCGGCACGTATACCGTAGACGGCAAGGAGGTAACCTATGAGCTGGGCGATACGGCGGTGTGGCTGCCGGGGTATGAGCTCGACCCTGAAGTGCGCGCCGCCAAGGACTTTATGGTCATCGAACCGTCGGACTATACGCAAAAGTTGTATCCGACGCTCACCAAATTTCTCGATCCGGAGCGGCCGGATATGAACTATGAGTTTGGCTCACGGGATTTCCTGGCCTTCCGCTTGGCGGAAACCTGCCTCATCGCCGCGGAAGCGTTTATGTATGCCGGTGACCCGGCGAAGGCTGCCGAGTACCTCAACAGGGTGCGCGGAAGGGCTGCATATGACGGGCTGGATGAGGCGGAGGACGCCCGGCGGCGTGCCGCGATGATGGTAGACCCTGGTGATCTTTCGCTGGATCTCATCCTGGAGGAGCGCGGGCGCGAACTTCTCGGCGAGCAACTGCGCTGGTACGATTTGGTGCGTACGCATACGTTGGTGGAACGCGTGCGCGCCCACAACCCCGATGGGGGCGACAATATCCGGGATTTCCACGTGCGGCGCCCCATCCCGCAGGATCAGATAGACCGTACCGCCGGCGGCGCCGAGGCTTTTCCGCAGAATCCGGGCTACAACTGATCGGACCGAGCACCTACCTGTGCGGCCGCCCTGCGTTTGCGGGGCGGCTTTTATTGTCGCCCGTTTTGACTACAAATATCCGCAATTTGACTACAGGCAACCTGCCGTACATCCTCACCTTTGTGATATCATGAAATCTCAAAATATATTATATGATACAGCAACAGGAAAATAACGGCACCCCGCCGACGGCAGGCGGGGCTGGTAAGGTGTGGTTCATCACGGGCGCTTCCCGGGGTTTTGGGCGCATTTGGGCCGAAGCCGCGCTGAGACGCGGCGACAGGGTAGCGGCTACGGCACGCGCCCTGCCGAGCATCGCCGATTTTAACGATAAATATGGGGCAAACGTGCTGACGCTGGAGCTCGACGTCACCCGGCCCGACCAAGTGACGTCTGCCGTGGAACAAGCGCATGCGCACTTCGGAAGGCTTGATATTGTGCTGAATAATGCGGGATATTCGCTCGTAGGCACCATCGAAGAGGCCAGCGTGGAGGAAGTACGGGCACTTTATGATACGAATATTTTCGGCCCCATTTCGGTGATTCAGGCGGCGCTGCCATTGCTGCGAAAGCAGGGCAGTGGCCATATCATGGGTACATCGAGCAACCTCGGCCATGTGACGTTGCCGGTAATCGGCTACTACTGCTCATCGAAATGGGCATTCGAGGCTATCCATGAAAGCTTGGCCGAGGAGGTCAAACCGTTCGGGATCAAGGTAACGATTATCGAACCGGGTGCCTATGCTACCGAATTCGGGAGCCAGCAGTCCCTGAAATTTGCGGCTAGCCTGGATAGCTACACCGATTTGAAAGCACAGTTTGCCGAACGGCTGAAAACGATGGAAAGGGGCGATCCGGAAGCGACGCCGGAAGCGCTGTTCAGCGTGGTGGACGCTGAGCATCCGCCGCTGCGGTTTTTCCTCGGCAGCCATAACCTGCCCTGGGTGCGTGCTGCGTATGCCGAGCGGCTGGCAACGTGGGAGGAATGGGAACATATTTCCAGCTCCGCACAGGGTAAATCGGTATAAACGATACGGAAACGAAAAAAAATTTGGTAACGGTGCCACGATAGCCGATATTTAAAACAGTATCGGTCATCGTGGCATTAAGGGCTTAAAAAATGAAAAAGGAAGAAGTAGACCACCGTAAGTTTGATTCGCTGTCAGACGCGCATCGGGTGCTTGGCTTACCGCAGCCACAGCATCCGTTGATAAGCTTAATCAATGGGGCGAATAGCCCCGGTGGGGTAGGCGGGCCTTGCCGCCCTCACGTGCTGAGTTTCTACAAAATATCGTACAAGCCGAAACTGGGCGGAAAACTCCGGTATGGCCAGGCGTATTATGATTTTGATGAAGGCGGGTTGTTGTTTGCTTCGCCCAACCAAATAATCGGTGGCTCGACCGGCGATGGCGTTGATGGGGGCAACTGTTCGATGTATACGCTGCTCATCCATCCGGATTTCTTGTGGAATTACCCGTTGGCGAAGACGATCAGGCAGTTTGGCTTTTTTTCTTACTCGGCCAATGAAGCGCTGCACCTTTCTGAACAGGAGAAAACAACCGTGATTTCCATTTTCGAGATGATCGAAAATGAGCTGCATGGCAGAATCGATGATTTTAGCCAAGATGTGGTGATCTCACAGATTGAGCTGTTGCTCAACTATGCCAACCGTTTTTACAAACGGCAGTTCATTACCCGAAAGGCCATGAACAATGAACTGCTGCAACAAATTGAAGATCTGCTGGACGATTATTTTGACAGCGAAAAGTCGCTGAGCCAGGGTTTGCCCACGGTTCAGTACCTCGCTGAGCATGTAAACCGGTCGCCCAGTTATCTAAGTGACATGCTGCGATCGTTGATCGGGCAGAACGCGCAGCAATATATTCATAACAAGCTCATCGAAAAAGCGAAAGAGAAACTGTCTACCACCAACTCATCGGTGAGTGAGGTTGCTTATGCGCTGGGTTTTGAACATCCGCAATCGTTTAGCAAATTATTTAAAACGAAAACAAACCTTTCGCCGCTTGCCTTCAGGCGGTCGTTTAATTAACGTGGATAGCCCCCCGCTGCCAGCCTTGTTGAATACCTGATCGGTTGAATGATTTTAATTGATATTTTTATAGCCAGATAAACCAACGACAACATGGCATCGGGATTTTTTGCAATTCTGGACGATATCGGCGCTTTGATGGACGACGTGGCCGCGACGAGCAAGATAGCGACGCGCAAGACCGCCGGTATATTGGGCGACGACCTGGCGGTGAATGCCGAAAAAGCGACGGGCTTCCTGGCTTCCCGGGAACTGCCGGTGCTCTGGGCTATCACCAAGGGATCACTGCTCAATAAGCTGATCATCATTCCGGTAGCCTTGGCACTCAATGTGTTTCTGCCGGTGGCGATTAAAATCATCTTGATTTTGGGTGGATTTTACCTGGCTTATGAAGGTGCTGAAAAAATTATCGAATACCTTTTCCACCGGCCGAAGAAGGGGCATGAAGTGATTGAAGAGCGGAGTACGAACGGGAGGGATGCCGAAAGGGCAAAAATAAAGGCGGCGGTGACCACCGACTTCATCCTGTCGATAGAGATCGTGATCATTGCCCTGGGGACGGTGCTGGATAAAAGTCTATCGATACAGATCCTGACGTTTCGGTGGTTGCGCTGCTGGCGACGGTCGGGGTGTACGGCATTGTAGCGCTTATCGTAAGGATGGATGACGTGGGCTTCCGGCTGATTAAACATTCGCACGATAAGGGGTGGTTGGCTGGGCTGGGGCATCTGCTGGTAAACGCCTTGCCGGTGGTGATCAAGTCGTTGGGTGTAATCGGTACCATCGCGCTCATCTTGGTGTCGGGCGGTATATTCGTGCACAATATCGACTACCTCCACCATTTTCTGCCCGTGTTGCCGCCATTGCTTAAAGAAATGGTGATCGGCCTGGTGGCGGGAATCATCGCGGTTGCCGTCATGACAGTGGGCAAAAGGGTATTTGCAAAGGGGTAGCAGTGGCATGGGTTGCCGGAGTCAGTCTTTACCTAAAGACAATTTTGGTTCAACATTAAGTTAACACAGCTCCGCCACTTTTGCGGGCGTATACTGCTTATTGTCAAATGAGGCAATGATTGAATCGATAAAACATGAAAAACATCATCCATATACTGGGGCTGGCGGCGGCATTGCTGGTGGCGGCATCGGCGTCTTCTCAAATCCGCCCCGTGGCCTACGTGGGCAACGCGCACTCCCATAATGATTACAGCCGCAACAACCCGTTTACCCTCGCCTATAGTCTGGGGTTCGGCTCGATTGAGGTAGACTTGTTCTTCCGCGATGGGGAACTGTATGTGGCTCATGAAGCAAAGGAAATCAGCAGTGAACGCACGTTTGACAACTTGTATCTCCAACCGATACTCCAAGCTTTCAAGGACTCGGAAGACGGGTATCTTTATCCCGACCAGGGGCAACTGCAACTGCTGATAGACCCGAAAACGGATGGTACGGCTATCCTCAACGTGCTGACCGAAAAATTGCGGCCTTACCGGAATCATTTCGACAGCAAGAACAAACCCAAGGCGGTAAAACTGGTCGTGAGCGGAAAAAAACCAAAAGCCGCCAACTTTGCCGACTTCGATGAGATCTTCTTTTTTGACGGGGATTTGGGCGTACATTATACCCCCGAGCAGCTGGCACGCATCGGCTTATTCAGCGCGTCTTTCTCTTCCGTCTCCAAGTGGAACGGCCTCGGAAGGCTCACCGAGGCGGATTTGAAAAAGATAACGGCTATCGTGGATTCGGTACACCGCCTTGATAAAAAAATACGCTTTTGGGCAACCCCGGATACGCGAACCACATGGTACGAATGGGTGAAGCTGGGGATTGATTACATCAATACCGATGACCCGATTGGGGTATCGGAGTTTATGCGCAACTACCCGCGATATGCTTACCAGGAACAAGCGCCTTATGTGCCCTACCAGCCTCGCTATGGCGCCAAACCGGGCGCCGCCGTACCGCGCAACGTTATCCTGCTCATCAGTGATGGAGCCGGATTGTCACAGCTTTGGGCGGCGGCCATTGCCAACCGCGGATTGCTGAATGTGCTCAATATGCCCTACACGGGTTATTTATATACCGGCTCGACGGATAACAGCCATACCGACTCTGCCGCGGGAGGCAGCGCGCTGGCTACGGGCGTCAAAACCCGCAACCGCCATATCGGCGTGGATACCTTAGGCAATCCCGTGACTAATATTCCCGACCGCCTCGCCGTGAAGGGGATGGTGAGCGGCATTGTGTCGAACGACCGCGTGACCGGGGCGACGCCGTCTTCGTTCTATGCCCATGTGAGCGAGCGCGACTTGTCGGACAGTGTCGCCCGTGGCCTGCTCGACTCCAAGCTTTCGCTGGTCGTTGGGGGCTTCCATCCGGCGTTTGCCAAAGCCGACAGTGCCTTGCTCCGCCAGCTGCGGAGCAAAGGGTTTGACGTGCAGCAAGGGGTATCGGGTATCGAAAACAGCAGCAGCAAACGCGTGCTGGCGTTTGCGGAAGACCAAGTGAGCCAAGAATGGGATAAATTGAGCAAGGAGCAAGGGCGCATACGCACCGACTACCGCATGATCGAACATGCATTCCTGCCTTCGGTGAAATTCCTGGAAACACAGAGCGGCGGCAACGGCTTCTTTCTCATGGTGGAGGGAGCCAAGATAGACGGCGGCGGCCACGGCAACTCCATGCCTTTCACCGTAACGGAATACCTGAGCTTCGACAGGTTGGTGGGCCAGGCGCTGGAATATGCAGACGCCGACGGCGAGACACTCGTCATCGTCACCTCCGACCATGAAACCGGCGGCCTCGTGGTGCTGGATGGCAACGATAAAACCGGCCATGTGCTGGGAAGGTTTGCCACGACTGACCACACGGGAATCCCTGTGCCGCTGGCTGCGTATGGCCCCGGTGCTGAGCATTTTCAGGGATTCGTGGATAATTCGGAAATAGCGAAGCGCATCTACGGGTTATTGGGGGTCGAGTAGTGCGGTATGTGCTGATTCGGTGGCTATAGGCCGGCTGAAAATGTATAAAATTTTTGTTATGTGTTATCGGTTTGCCCGATAACTGCTTATAAATGCCTACGTTTGAAGGGCTGAAAAGCAGAATCTAAGTAGGTAAATAAGAGAAACAAATGGATTTTATACGTATGTACAACCTGAAAATGCGCAGGGTGGTCGTATCTTGCCTGTGGCTGTCGCTACTTCCTCTGGCGCAGGGCGCGATTGCTCAACAGCAGATAAAATACCAAGTGCCCCCGCAAAGTATCGTTGATTTGGTAGATGCACCGCGCGCCGCCGTGTACCGGTTCAGTACCGACGGCCGCTGGCTGATGATTTTGCACCCACCGGGCTACCAGTCGATCGAGCAGGTGGCGCAGCCGGTACTGGGTATTGCAGGCTTGCGCATCAATCCAATCACCAACACTTGGGTGGCCGAACAGACGGATACCTACAAAGCGGCAACCATACGAGACTTAAAGACGGGCGAGGAGTTTGAACTAACCGGACTGCCCAAGGATGTACAGATGGCCGATGTAAAGTGGTCTCCCAAAGGGAATGGCATCGCTTTTTTAAACAAATCCCTCAACGATACGGAGCTATGGGTGGCTGATCTTGACCAGCGCTCAGCAAGAAGAATCTTGAGCCAGGTGAATGATACCTACGGCGAATCGTTTCTTTGGGCAAAAGGAGGCGACGCGCTGCTCGTGCGCCAGGTGATCCGCAATCGTGGGCCTGTTCCGCCGCCGCCCGTGGTGCCCGAAGGGCCAATCGTGCAGGAAAATCTCGGAGGCAAGGCTCCTGCCCGTACTTACCAAAACCTGCTTGCCAATGCCCATGACGAGGCACTGATGGAATATTACTTGACTGCGCAATTGGTGGAGGTAGCGCTGGATGGCACGGCCAAGGATGTTGGTGAACCGGGTATCTTTGAACGGGTATCGTATTCGCCAAACGGGAAATACCTTTTGGTGGAAAAGGTCGTCCGCCCGTATTCGTATGTAGTGCCGATCTCCAGTTTCCCCACTGCGGTGGCTATCTGGTCGGCGGACGGCGCGCCGGTAAAAGAACTGCACACTACTCCTTTGGCAGATAACCTGCCGCCGAGCTTCGATGCCGTCATTGCTGGCCCACGGAATTTTGCCTGGCAAAAGAATGCGGAGGCAACGTTGACCTGGCTGGAAGCGCCGGACGAGGGAAACCCGGAGCGGGAGGTTGAGTTTCGGGATGAACTGTTTGCCTTAGATGAGCCGTTCGATATGCAGGCAAAGAAAAAGCTATATGCGGCAAACTACCGGATTAGAAGTGTGTACTGGAGTGAGGATCGGGCAATTGTGAGCGAAAACTGGCGCAAGGACCGGAGTACGAAACTGACATGGATAGATCCGGCGTCGGCAACGGTGATAAAAACGCTGTCTACCCGCAAATCGGAAGATACCTATACTGATCCGGGTAACTTCATCATCGGAAAAAAGGGGCTACTGTTGACTGATAAGAAAGGTCGTGTGTTTACAACGGGTACGGGGGCCTCTCCGGAAGGTGACCGGCCGTTTGTGTTGAGATGGCAGCTGAACGACGGAAAAGTGGACACACTGTTCAAATCGCAGCGGGGGTATTACGAAGAGCCGGTTTTCTTTAACGACAGCGGGATTGTGTACTTCACACGCGAATCTGCGACCGAATCGCCCAACTTGTTTGCGGTGGCACTGCGGGGCAAAAAGGAAAGCCGACTGACTGACTTCCCGGATCCGTATCCGAGCTTGAAATCCGTACAGAAGCAACTGCTGTCATACCCGCGAAAGGATAGTTTGATGCTCAGCGCGACGCTGTATTTGCCTGCTGACTTCAAAAAAGGCGACCCGCCGCTGCCGGTATTGATTTGGGCGTACCCACGCGAGTTTAAGACCAAAGCGGCTGCGGGCCAGGTAAAAGGCTCCGCGCACCGCTACCCGGTGCTCGCATTCCGCTCGCCGGTGTACTGGGTGACGCGGGGCTATGCGGTGCTTGATCAGGCGGATATGCCCATCGTTGGCGAGGGCGACAGCGAGCCGAACGATACCTTCATCCAGCAAATAGAAGATAACGCCCGTGCGTTGATCGATTATGTGGTGGGTATGGGCGTGGCCGACAGGGATAGGATTGCTGTTGGTGGGCATTCCTATGGTGCTTTTATGACGGCAAACTTGCTTGCCCATACCGATTTGTTTGCGGCAGGGATAGCGCGCAGCGGCGCGTATAACCGTACCTTGACGCCCTTCGGCTTCCAGGGTGAAGCCCGTACATACTGGCAAGCCAAGGAGGTGTATGACGCCATGTCTCCTTTTACGTATGCCTCGCAGATTAAATCGCCATTGCTGATGACCCACGGCATGGACGATGAAAACTCCGGCACCTTCCCGATCCAGAGCGAACGGTTGTATGCCGCAATCAAAGGTCATGGCGGTACGGTGCGCTTGGTATTGCTGCCCAAGGAGTTTCACGGCTACCGAAGCCGCGAAGGTGTGCTGCACACATTCTGGGAACAAGATCAGTGGTTGGAGAATTATGTAAAAAACCGAAAAAAATAAGCACAGTAAACGTTGAAGCGATGAAAAACACCGTACGGATATGCCTGGCGATATTGTTGCCAATCGTGTACAACTGTACCGGCAATCGGCCTGCCGATAGGCAGCCCGCTGGACTGGCCATTGTAAACCCGGTTTTGCCCGGCGACCACCCCGACCCGACGGTCATTAAGATCGGCGATACGTACTGGGCGTCCGCCACATCCAACGAATGGGCGCCGTTGTTTCCGATTTATAAATCTACAGATTTGATCAATTGGGAGCAGGTCTCCTATGCGTTTGCTGACCTTCCCCTGTGGGCAAGGAACAATTTTTGGGCGCCTGAATTGGCTTATGACGAGGAACAGGGCAAGGTGTACCTGTATTATACGGCCCGAGATAAATCGACCGGGCGCCTCGCCGTGGCCGTGGCCAGCGCTCCGGCCCCGGAAGGGCCTTACACGGATCACGGGCCGTTGGTGAGCCAGGAGCTGGGTTCTATCGATGCCTACGAGGTAAAGGACGAAGACGGCAAAATCTATTTGCTGTGGAAAGAGGACGGCAACAGCAAAGGCCAACCTACTCCGATGTGGGCACAGGAAATCAATCCGGAGCGAACCGAACTGCGCGGTGAACCTCATCAGCTGTTTGCAAACGATAGCGAATGGGAAGGCAGGCTTGTAGAGGGGATAAGTGTATTTAGGCACAATGATTATTACTACGCGACCTATTCGGCAGGGGCATGCTGCGAAGTGACGTGTAATTATAAAACCGGTGTGGCCCGGGCTAAGCACCTACTGGGACCGTGGGAGAAGTATGAACATAACCCGGTATTGGTAGATAACGAGCATTGGAAATGTGCGGGGCACGGGACGGTGGTAGCACATGGGGATGATTTCTACTACCTCTACCATGCTTATAACCAGGCCGGAAGTGTATACGTGGGCAGGGAAGGGGTTTTGGAAAAGATCAACTGGACAGCCGATGGCTGGCCGGTGTTTGCCAATGATGCCGCCTACGACCGGGATGCCGAGTCAATAAACTATACCGATGATTTTCGGACCATGAGTCCGGTATGGCGATGGCGCGTAAACCAGCCCGCGGAATACCGAGTGGGTGACGAGGGGATCTTCTTGACGGCTTCCGCGGCGAACGATGGCATCGGTTCCCTGCTGGTACAGCCCATCACTTCCATTGATTATGAAGTGACGGCAGACGTGGTGCCGCGCACAACCAATGAGCAAGCGGGCGCTTCCATAGCGATGATTGGCGGCGCGGATAATCGGTTTGGCGCGCCCATTGCCGGTATAGGCGTGGGGGTGTTTGGTAAAAAAGTGAAGGTGTGGCGAATCAAGAAAGATGATATACAGCACCTGCAGGAGCTGGACCTCGCTGGAACGGAGGAGACCATTGCCTTGAGGATGGCCGTGGCCGATGGCCATGTCGTGACGTTTTCGTGGAAAGAGGGTGAGCATGGCGCGTGGAAAACAGCCTTGGAAGGCTATGACGCCGCGCCGCTTGTGCCCTGGGGGATGGGATTTAGGGTGGGCATCGCGGCGCGCGGAAACGGCGGCGATCAAGTCAATATCCGGCGGTTTGAAATCAAGAACGAATGATTGAGAAACAGCCCGTTATGTAATAAACGATTCGACTATGTTGGAGGTCACCTGCGCAATCATTCAAAACGGCCAACAGCTCTTGATCTGCCAACGGTCGGAGGCGATGAGGTTGCCCTTGAAATGGGAGTTTCCGGGAGGGAAGGTGGAGAACAACGAAACAACTGAATCGTGTATCGTCCGGGAGATCAAGGAAGAGCTGAACCTGGATGTAGCGGTATGGAAGGCGTTAAATCCAGTGACGCATCATTATCCGGAGTTTTCCATCAGGTTATATCCTTTTGTTTGCCGTCTGCTCGGTGGCGAGTTAAAGCTGAAAGAGCATAAGCAGGCCTTGTGGGTGGCGAGGAGCGAGCTGCGAAATTTTGATTGGGCGGCGGCTGATCGGCCAGTTGTGGATGAGGTGGTGCACGCCGCTATCGATGGGAACACGTTTTCTACATGACCTCCAAATAACGCTATATTTACTTCTATGGAACAACTCAGTACAGTCATTTTTGATCTAGACGGCACGTTGGCCAACACGCTGCCCTTGTGCATCAGGGCGTTCCGGGCCTCCGTAGAACCGCTGGCTAACCGCGTATTTTCGGACAGCGAAATCATCGCCACGTTCGGGCCTTCGGAAGAGGGTACGATCATGGCACTGGCACCCGACCATTACGAGCAGGGAGTTGAGCGTTATTTGAGGTATTATGAGGAATTCCATACGATGTGCCCCACCGTGTTTGAAGGAATACCCGCATTGCTGGATATGCTTAAGCGGCAACACGTGGCGCTGGCGCTGGTGACGGGTAAAGGGCCGATAAGTACGCGGATTTCATTGGAATATTTCGGGCTGAACTCGTATTTTGACGTCATTGAAACGGGTTCGCCAGCGGGCCCCGTGAAAGTCAGGGGGATAAAAAGGGTTTTGGAGGCGCTGGAGATAAAAGACAAGGAGACGGTAATCTATGTGGGGGATGCGCCAAGCGATATCTCCGCTTCGAGGGAAGCGGGGGTGCCCGTCATCGCTGCGGCATGGGCGGATACCACCGATGCGGAGGCGCTGAAGGCGATGAATCCCGACGGAATATTTTATTCGGTTGGTGACTTTTCGGCATGGGTGGAACGCAAATTAGCGGGTTGATGGGGTTGCTTTAACAATTCTTAACAAATTGGTTATTTTTTGGAAACGTATGCTTCGTATCTTTGCTGCATAAAATTTGTCTTTTCATAATTTAGGTTTATAATTGGTTAGTTAATAGCCCCGATTCTCCCCGTTTCGGGGCTTTTTCGTTTACCAGCTTTCAGAAAATGGATTTGCTAATTCCTTGATTACCGATAGCGTAAACGTTTGCATTGTTGTGATAATGTGCTTAACTTAGCGCAGATTCAATGATACTTTTTGGATACCAAAACGAAAGACTATGAACGTAAACTATGAATCCCGCTATGCGATAGGACCTAATGAGGCCAACGCGTTGGATACGGCGGCACTGCGGGCTAATTTTTTAATTGAAACGGTGTTTGCCGATGACGCCGTCCAACTGGTATACTCACATTACGACCGCTATATTGCCGGAGGGGCCAAGCCGGTAAGCAAGCCGCTCCCGCTCGAGACCATCGATCCTTTAAAAGCAGCTTATTTCCTTGAACGGCGCGAACTGGGGGTCATTAATGTGGGAGGCGCTGGTAAAGTAACTGTGGACGGCGAGTTGTACGAGCTGGGATTTAAGGAGGCATTGTACATCGGGAAGGGCAACAAAGAAGTTGTTTTTTCCAGCAACGATGCGAGCACTCCGGCCAAATTTTATCTCAACTCGGCGCCGGCACACCAAGCTTTTCCGACCAAGAAGGTGACCAAGGCTGAAGCGGAAATCGTAGAACTGGGAAGCTTGGAGACAGCGAATCACCGGACAATCAACAAGCTGTTGGTCAATAGCGTCATTGAAACCTGCCAATTGCAGATGGGAATGACGGAACTAAAGACCGGGAGCGTATGGAATACCATGCCTGCCCACACGCATGACCGCCGTATGGAGGTGTATTTTTATTTTGAAGTGCCCGAAGGCCAGGCCGTGAGCCATTTCATGGGGCAGCCGGATGAAACCCGCCATATCTGGATGCATAATGAACAGGCGGTCATTTCGCCTCCGTGGTCTATACATGCGGGGGCAGGCACGAGCAACTATACGTTTATTTGGGGGATGGCGGGTGAAAACCTCGACTATGACGATATGGATAAGCGTGCGATTGCCGATCTGAAATAACCACTAATACAGATAGACCTGATAATGATTAAAAAAATGAGTTGGACGGGCTGCGTCCTTTGTGTTTGCATGCTATTTGCCGCATGCGGTGGCAGCGAGCGAGGGCATACCTTGGTGGTGAGTAACCCGTTGAATGCCGATCGCCAGGAGCTGGTAAGCGTGCCTTACAGCGAGTTTTGCACTTCCTTTGGCGTAGACAGCTTGTTTCGGGTTGTGGACGCGGCAACAGGTATGGAAGTGCCCTACCAGCTGGAGATGCTGGGGGCAGAGGAGCCTCAACACGTGCTCCTACAGGTATCCGTCCCTGCTTCAGGGACGATAACGCTTGCCGTTGATGCCGATGCTCCGACGACAGCGCTGCGGCCGATGGCCTATGCCCGCTACGTGCCCGAACGGTATGACGACTTTGCTTGGGAGAACGATGTGGTGGCATTTCGCATGTATGGCAAAGCACTGGAAGGACGACCTGATGACGCACAAGGATTGGATTTGTGGTCAAAACGGACCACCGACCTCGTCATAGACAAGTGGTATGCCCATGGCGACTATCATACGGACCATGGCGAGGGGATGGATTATTATTCGGTGGGCCAGACCTTGGGTGCGGGTGATATCGCGCCGTTTGCTGAGGGGGATGTTGTGTATTCTAAGCACTACCGGACATACGAAGTGCTCGACAATGGGCCGTTGCGCACCACATTCAGGCTGGACTATGAGCCTTGGCAGGTGGCAGGTAAAACCGTGTCGGTAAGCAAGGTGTACAGCCTGGACGCCGGCTCACAGCTGAACAAAGTGGCGGTGACGTATACCGTCGATGGCGGCGGTGCATTGCCCGTGGCGATTGGCGTAGCCCGCCGAGCGGACCAAGGGACACACATCGGCGAGCAGCATCGGGGTATCTTCGGCTACTGGGAGCCGGAACAGGGAGACCACGGCATCACGGGCGTAGGTGTGATATTGGACAATGGCGGCTTTGATGGGCTGGAGACCACGCCTACGCAGTACCTCAATTTGCTGACGGTACCGGATGGAGGGACCATCACCTACTACAACGGCGGAGCTTGGAACAAAGCTGGACGGTTTGCGACAGCTGGTGATTGGTTTGACTACTTGGAGGCATTCAATAAGCGACAGGCTTCGCCCTTAATGGTGAATATAAACTAGGATATACATGGCAAACAACAATCGATTTGATTTGACAGGAAAGGTCGCCATAGTGACCGGTTGCAAACGTGGCATTGGCAAAGCAATCGCTGAGGCGCTCGCCGAGGCGGGAGCCGACGTCGTGGGTGTGTCGGCATCGCTCGAGTTGCAGGGGAGCGCGGTCTCGAAAGCGGTTGAGGCAGTGGGCCGGAGGTTTTATGCATATCAGGCTGACTTTGGCGACAGGAAATCCGTTTATGCGTTCATCGAACGTATCCGGGTAGAGCACCCCCGTGTGGATATATTGTTTAACAATGCGGGAACCATACTCCGCAAGCCGGCTGCGGAGCACCCCGATGAATACTGGGACAAAGTCATCGAAGTGAACCAAAATTCGCAATTCGTGCTTACCCGTGAAATTGGCAAGGACATGGTGGCACGGGGGAGTGGCAAGATCGTTTTTACGGCATCGCTGCTCACTTTTCAGGGCGGTATCAACGTGCCGGGCTATGCGGCCTCTAAAGGCGCGATTGGGCAACTCACCAAAGCTTTTGCCAATGAATGGGCATCGAAAGGCGTCAACGTGAATGCTATCGCGCCGGGCTACATTTCCACGGATAATACGGAGGCGCTACGTGCCGATGCCGACCGGAGCCGATCCATCTTGGAACGTATCCCGGCCGGGCGTTGGGGGGAACCCGACGATTTCAAGGGGCCGGCGGTGTTTTTAGCTTCCGATGCATCCAATTATGTGCATGGAACTGTGCTTACGGTTGACGGGGGCTGGATGGGTAGGTGATCTGGCTATAACAGCCAGTGGTCATGGACGCGCGTTGCCGCGATAGCGCCTGCGGCCGGGTAGGGGATTATCGGTATAGATTCTTGCTTTCGATAAAATTCAATACGTTGTCGGGTACGAAATAGCGGATACTCTTGCCTTGCTTGACCGCGTTGCGGATAAATGTGGAAGAAAATTCCATCAACGGTGTATCGGTAATGGTGATGGAAGGGTGGTTTTCCCACTCCGGCGGTGCGGGGTAATTGGGTCTCGGGTACACGAAAATGTGATAGTCGCGCAGGATTACTTCAAAATTCTTCCACTTGCGGAGGGTGGTGAGGTTGTCTGACCCCATAATGAGTACGAACGTTGTCGTGGGATATTTTTCCTGGAGGTGGGCAAGCGTGTCAATGGTGTAAGACGGCTGGGGCAACGAAAACTCAATGGTGCTACTGCGGATACCCTCGGCCTGATCGAGGGCAAGATTGACCATTTCCAGGCGATCATACATATTGATGAGCGAGTCTTTTTTCTTCAGCGGATTGTGCGGCGACACCACTAGCCAAACCTCATCAAGATCGGTATAATGCGCCATATAACTGGCGATAATCAGGTGTCCGGTATGTATGGGATTAAATGATCCGAAAAACAAACCGACGGTACGCATGGTAATTAACTTTTGTCCTGGTGTAGGAAGTTCAATACTAACTGTTCGGCCTCGGCGCAAGCTTTGTCGAGGTCGTCGTTGTGCAGGACGACATCGAAACGGTCTGCATACCTGAGCTCTTTTTCGGCCTTCACGATACGTTCGGCCAGTTTGTCTTCACTATCGGTACCCCGGCCGCGCAGGCGCTGCACGAGGATGTCCAGCGATGGAGGTTGCACAAATATGGCCATTGCGCGGTCGGCGTATTTTCGCTTGAGGTGCAGCCCTCCTTCGACATCGATATCGAAGATGACATGTTTGCCCAAGGCCCATATCCGCTCTACTTCAGAGCGGAGCGTGCCGTAAAACGTGCCGGAGTAGACTTCTTCGAACTCGATGAATTCTTTTTTGGCTATGCGGTGCAAAAACTCCTCCTTGGATATAAAATAATAATCTTTGCCGTCTACCTCGCCTTCACGCGGGGTGCGCGTGCTTGCAGAGATCGAGAAGCAAATCTTATCGGGATGCTTGCTCAGCAGGTGCCTGACAATGGTGGTCTTACCGGCGCCGGAAGGCGCAGAGAAAATGATAAGCTTTCCTTCCATGATCACAGTACGTTTAGCAGTTGCTCCTTGATTTTTTCGAGCTCTTCTTTCATGCGTACGACAAGCTGCTGTATGCCGGCATGGTTGGCTTTCGATCCGAGGGTGTTGATTTCGCGGCCCATCTCCTGCGAAATAAAACCTAGTTTTTTGCCGTTTGCGTCTGCTGCGTCAAGGGCTTGGAGGAAATAATTGCAGTGACTCCTTAGCCGCACTTTCTCTTCTGTGATGTCCAATTTGTCGATGTAGAAAATAAGCTCTTGCTCAAAGCGGTTCATATCTACATTTTCCTTGCCGACGGCGTCGTCCATGTACTGGCTTATGCGATCGCGGATGAGGGGAATACGGTCTGTCTCTACATGTTCTATATCGCCCAGCAGCCGTAGGATTTCGGAGGTTCTGGACGACAGGTCTTGTTTAAGCACGCCGCCCTCGTCCCTACGGAATAAATCAAGCTGGGCTACAGCGTCCTGAAAGGCGCCCATCAGCAGGGCAGCTTCCTCTTCATCGGCTTCCTCTTCGTTGTGACTGATAACCTCGGGCATGTTGAGGGCAACTTCAAAGAGGTTGCTCCTATCGGCATCCAATTCTTTGGCGACCGTTTCCAACTGCCGGTAATAGTTTTTGAGTAATGCTGAATTAATGGTAGCGGCTGCCGCCGTTTGGTCGACATATTCGACGCTGACGACAACGTTGACCTTGCCTCGTTCGATAAGCCGTGAGCACTCGCTTCGCAGCGTAAGCTCTTTATCGGAAAAAGCCTTGGGCAATCGTAACATCAATTCCAGAAATTTTGAATTTAAGGATTTGATTTCAACCGTATATTTTACCTTTTGGTTGTCTCTGGCCCCTAAGCCATAGCCGGTCATGGATTTAATCATATGCAAAGGTAATAATTAGCTTCCAGCTTTGGGCATAGAAGGCCAGCTTTTGGGCTGTTGCTACCAATCGTGCTTGGCAATGATGATGCACAGGTATGATTGGTAGGTGCTGCCTGAGGGTACGCGCACGAAACCGATACCGATGTCCTGGAGGGACGCATTCCACTCATCCGTGCCCAGCAGATGGGCGCGATGCCGGAAGCCCGGCGAGTTTTTGCCGATGATCATGGCTTTTATCCCGTCAATAGCCGTGGCGTGGTTGGCGCCGATGGACTCAAAGTTGTTGGCGTCTTTTCGCTTCAGCCAATCGGTGTTCAGTGAATAACCTGCACGGTGTATGTGATGGTTGGGGCCGTATCCATCGGGATCGGTATGGTCAAAATAGTCACGCCGAGCCATATCCATGGCGCGGGCTTCGGCCACCTGGGCAAGGGTCTGATTCCATCGCAGGGGGGTGCTGCTTACCGATGCCAGTGCATGGCGACCGAATTCACGCCGGAAAGCCTCGGGATGCTGCCGGATTTCGTTGAGCAGTGCGAAAGCCTGCCTCGCCTCCTGTCGATCGATAACCGGGCGGACTTTTGTGTTGAAACAGGAAAACAACGTGAAAATACCGAAAAATAGGACTGATTTCATTACGGGTGTTTACCAAACTGCAGGCAATGATTATGCCGTTTTCCCGGTTTTTCTTCCCCGGAAGATTTCGATGATCGGGGGGAGCAGGGAGAGTAAAATAATGGCAAAGATGACGTACGTAAAGTTGTCTTTAATGACGGGTAGCCCGCCGAAAAAGTATCCGAGAAACAAAAAGGACGCAACCCACAGGATCGCCCCAATGACGTTGTAGGAAGCGAAGCGCCCGTAGCTCATCGTGCCGATACCGGCAACGAACGGCGCAAACGTACGGATAATCGGAATGAAGCGTGCGTAGATGATGGTTTTGCCGCCATGCTTAATGTAAAAGTGCTGGGTTTTTTCAAGGTATTCTTTTTTCAGTAGCTTGTACCGGCCGCTGAACGCTTTGGGACCCACATACTTGCCGATGTGGTAATTGACCATGTCACCCAAAATTCCTGCCACAATGAGCAGAATGCACATCAGCACGATGTTGAGATCTGTTTCTGGCTTGGCGATGATAGCACCGGCGGCGAAGAGCAGGCTGTCGCCGGGAAGAAACGGTGTGACGACCAATCCTGTTTCAGCGAAAATAATGAGAAACAGGATGAGGTAGGTCCACGTTTTGTAATCATTGACTATCTCAACCAAATGCTGGTCGATGTGAAGGATAAAATCAATAAGGGACGTGATCAGATCCAAGGGATTAACCTAAATTGTTCAACATGACGGGCATAACCAACATCAGGATATCTTCGCTTTCATCCGACATGGCAGGGATCAGCAGCCCCGCGCGATTAGGCGTGCTCATTTCAATGACAACTTCTTCGCTGTCCAGGTTGTTGAGCATTTCGACGAGGAACTTCGCATTAAAGCCGATTTCCATGTCTTCGCCCTCAAACTGGCAACTCAGCCGTTCATGCGCTTCGTTGGAGAAATCAAGGTCTTCTGCCGAAATGTTCAATTCGCTGCCCGAGATCTTGAGCCTCACCTGATGGGTGGTCTTATTGGCAAAGATGACTACCCGGCGTAACGAATTGAGGAACGTGTGGCGATCAAGCGTCAGCTTATTGGGGTTTACCCGCGGAATGACTGCTTCATAGTCAGGATAACGTTCGTCTATCAGGCGGCAGATCAAGTGGATGCTGCCAAACTTGAAAAAGGCGTTGGTACTGTTGTACTCCACGGAGACGCTGATGTCTTCGGTAGGCAGCGATGACTTTAATAGGGAGAGCGCCTTTTTCGGTAGAATCAACGAGGTGGGCTTGGCCGACGTGATATCTGTACGGCGGTAACGGACCAGCTTGTGGGCGTCCGTGGCTACAAAAGTGACCGACTGCTCGGCCAATTGCACCAATACCCCCGACATTGCCGGCCGCAACTCATCGTTGCTCACCGCAAAGATGGTCTTATTGATGGCCTCGGCCAACACCGACGCCGGTATATTGACGGAAGAGGCATTGTCTACAACCGGGATTTTTGGAAAATCGTCTGCGTTTTCGCCGCTGAGCTTGTATTTGCCGTCGCCGGCACTGATTTCAATGGCTAACGTCTGCGTATCTACGGAGAACGCCACCGGTTGATCCGGCAGGGTTTTTAGTGTTTCAATCAATATTTTGGACGGCATGGCAACACGGCCTTCTTCCTTGGCTTCAATGGGAAGGGAAGTGACCATGCTGGTCTGCAGATCCGTAGCGGATATAGTAAGTACATTGTCTTTAATTTCAAACAGGAAATTTTCCAAGATTGGAAGTACGGTACTGCTACTTGAGGCTCCGCTGATGGCCTGTAACTGTTTTAATAATATTGAAGTAGAAACAATAAATCTCATGTCCGAATAATATTACGTGCAATGATAAGGAAAAGATTTGGTATTCGGGAAATGAGATTGTGATTTGAATGCCCAAACAATCCCTATACAGTTTTGTTGACTATTTGAAGAACCAACGATTTTGTGTATGGAAACGAATAGTCATCGAACCGATAGCAAAGGGAACCTCCAGGCGGAGGATAACTATGCTGCACATCAGGAGGACCCTGCTCCGTCGCCTGAGGCTATTAAAGAGCCGAATGATAGACCGGCAAGCAAGACCATTTGGATAGCCGTGATTATCGCCATAACGATTATGGCTGTTATCTATTTCCTTTATATTTTCTAAAAGGTGCCCGATAGCAGGTAGTCACATGGATAAATAGCCTATCTTTGCGTGATGCGCATTATGGCTTTTGATTACGGGACAAAACGTGTGGGTATCGCGGTTACCGACCCGCTGCAGTTAATCGCGACAGCGCTGACGACCGTGCATGCAAAAGAAGTGGTGGCGTATGTGAAAGATTACCTGGAAAAAGAGGCGGTATCGTTGTTTGTAGTGGGGATGCCCAGACAAATGGATGGTAGCGATTCGGAATCTGCACAGCACGTCAAGGGCTTCATCCGATTGTTGAGGAGGACGTTTCCTGCCGTTGCCATTGAAACCATCGATGAGCGATTTACATCCAAAATGGCGTCGGCGAGTATTGCACAAAGCGGCCTTGGGAGGGAAAAGCGCCGTGACAAAGCGTTAATTGACAGCGTTGCCGCTGTACTCCTCCTTCAATCATACCTCGAAAAGCGGAGTTTTCAGCAATAACTTGCTACCTTTGGCTCCTATAACAGGTTTTGCCATGGGACAGATCCTTTTTTTTTCTGAAGATACTACCTATCGACTTAAGCACAAGATCGCGTTGCGCATATGGATAAAGGATACGGCCGAATCCGAGGGATTCCGTGTGGGGGATATCAACGTGGTGATATGCAGTGATGCGTACCTGCTTGCTATTAACCGGCAATATCTTCAGCACGACACCTTCACGGATATCGTGACGTTTGACCATAGTGACCGCGAGGGGGTAATTGCCGGCGATGTGTTCATCAGTATTGACCGCATCCACGAAAACGCGACAAAATTTGGCGTGACAGAGCGGGATGAACTGCATCGTGTCATCATCCATGGAATCCTGCACCTCTGTGGCTACCGCGACAAAAAGAAGGCGGAGAAAGCACAGATGACCGAGAAGGAGGACTTCTACCTGGCGAGGCGGGCGTTTTAGCGCATGGGGCGAACCCCCAGCGTCCGCTATACCTCCTGCCATCCGGGTTGGTAAACGCTGCGAATGCCTTTATGGGCTCACATCAAAGTGCCTTCCGGTCATGTATTAAGCCAAATAAATTTTGTCAGATGCCCCTGTCGTAGATGGCGCGGAAGATTAGGTGATGATAAAAGCAGAATGCTTTGGAAGACGGCTTAACGGATCTTAAAAAATCCGTTAAGCCGAAATCAATGTGTGATATTGCCAATTGGCTGCCGCTTTGTGATTATAGCCCCGGGCCTTAAAATCGTTCGAACTGAGAAAAAAAGAAATTGCCTTCAATTTCTGCGTTTTCATCGGAATCTGAGCCATGGATGGCGTTTGCTTCGATCGATTTCGCGTATTTATTGCGGATGGTCCCCGGTTCGGCCTTTGCAGGGTCGGTAGCACCGATCAGCTTGCGGAATTCTTCGACAGCATTCTCCTTTTCGAGGATAGCCGCGATAATCGGACCGGAGGTCATGAATTCGACCAGCTCGCCAAAAAACGGACGCTCTTTATGTACCGCATAGAATGCGCCGGCATTTTCCTCACTTAACCGGATGTATTTCATCGCCACGATTTTAAACCCCCCGGCAATGATATCGTTCAAAATAGCTCCGGCGTGGCCATTGCGCACCGCATCGGGCTTAATCATGGTGAATGTTTTATTAGTTGTCGTTGCCATTAAGAAAATTTTTGCAAAGGTAGGCAAACTTGGGTTTCCGTGCAAATGGCAAACCTGCTATCGAGTTGCCCAAAAAGCTATTTGGATTGCGGCGTGGTCGATTTGTGCTGCAACTTTTTGCTATGAAATTTTATATTTACCTTTGCAGGGTATGGGCTATAATTTACAGGTAACCATCGACAAGGACTCTGGATTTTGTTTCGGCGTGGTCTATGCTATTGACATGGCGGAAGACATACTCGAGCAGGATGGCTACCTCTATTGTTTGGGCGATATTGTCCACAACGATGAGGAAGTGGCCCGTCTCAAAGCAAAAGGGCTCCGCATCATTGGTCACGATAGCTTACCGGAGTTGAAAAACGAGAAAGTACTTATTCGCGCGCATGGTGAGGCACCGGAGACCTATCGGATAGCCCTCGAAAACAACATTACCCTCATTGATGCATCGTGCCCTGTAGTGCTCAAACTGCAAAACCGGGTAAAGGCTTCTTACGACCAGCAAGAGAAAATCCTCATCTATGGAAAGCATGGCCATGCGGAGGTCATTGGGCTGCAGGGGCAGACAAACGGCGATGCGATTGTCTTTCAGGATATCGCTGAATTGGACAATGTGGAATTGCCCGACAGTTTTACGTTGTACAGCCAAACGACGAAAAGCACTGATAAGTTTTACGCCATCAAGGAGGAACTGCTTAACAGGGGATACCAGGTGAACGCTAACGATACGATATGCAGGCAAGTATCCAACCGATATGATGATTTGGGAGACTTTGCCAGGAAGTACGATAAAGTGGTGTTTGTTTCGGGCAAGAAATCGTCAAACGGACGCGTACTGTACGAGGTCTGCCTTAAAAGCAATCCGAATAGTTATTTTGTCTCTGATCCGGCAGAACTCAATCCCGCCATGTTTAATGCTGGTGATACGGTGGGCGTTTGCGGCGCCACCTCAACGCCGATGTGGCTGATGGAACAGGTGAAAGGGGTGCTGGAGACTTATTAGCTAAGTCATCTAAGCATCAAATTATCACCGCCTTACCAGCCAAAACCGATAATTCCGTAACTTTGTAACCGATGAGCAAACCGAAAAAGGGAATTTTATTGGTTAATCTCGGCACGCCGGATAGTCCGTCTGTGCCGGACGTGAAGCGGTATCTTACGGAGTTTTTGATGGACGGGCGGGTCATTGATATCCCTGCTTGGCGACGGTCTTGGTTGGTGAAGGGTATTATCGTTCCTTTCCGGGCCCCCAATTCGGCTAAGCTCTATAAAGAGATTTGGGATGATGACACCGGATCGCCGCTGTTGTATTACAGTATGCGGCAACAGCAACTACTGCAGGAGCGCCTGGGTGATGAGTACTATGTGGAGCTAGCCATGCGGTATCAAAACCCTTCGATAGCATCGGCCTTGGAGCGGTTGAAGCAGATGAAGGTAGACAGTATCCGGATTATCCCACTGTTTCCGCAGTACGCATCAGCGACTACCGGCTCGGTGATAGAGAAAATAACCGACGAAATACGCAATTGGGCGACTTTTCCGGCGATATCCATCGTTAATCAATTTTTTGACCATGAAGGCATGATAGATGTCTTTGCGGAAAACGCGCAGCGGTATCGCCCAGAAACGTACGACCATTACCTGTTTAGTTATCATGGGTTGCCTGTGAGGCAGCTCCTCCATGTAGACGGCACCGGCACGCACCGATGCGACGAGGCAAAATGCCGGGAGCAGATAACGGAAGATAACAAGTTTTGCTATGTGGCACAATGCTATGCAACAACGCGGCTGATAGCGAAACGGCTCAACCTGAATGCCGAGGCTTATACCGTCTGTTTCCAATCCAGGCTTGGTAAAACACCTTGGATACAGCCTTATACCAGCGACGTGCTGAAGGATGTGGCGGCGAGAGGGAAAAAGCGGCTGCTGGTCTTCTGCCCTGCATTTGTATCGGATTGTCTGGAGACGGTGTATGAGGTTGGCACAGAATATGCAACTGAGTTTAAGGAACTGGGAGGAGAGATGGTGCAACTGGTAGAAAGCCTCAATGACCATCCCAAATGGATTGCAGTACTCGAAAAGCTGGTTTATAGCGACCTGCCAGAATGGCTGCAAAAAGAAAAGATGACTGTTTAGATGATTGTTTTTAATACGATAGTGCTGCTTTTGCTGGATTATTACATCTACAAAGCGCTACGGGCTACGCCGATTAGCTGGGCAAAATCTCGCCTATTTCCGAGGCTGTGGTGGGGCTATAGCTTATTTCTAACGACCGCGATTTTCATCAGCATCTATCTCAGTATTCCGTTGATGGTCCGCTCCATCATATTGGTGATGTTTTTCCTCACCTTTATGTGTAAGTTTATTTTCATCTTGGTATTACTGGCTGATGATATCCGCCGCGGCGGGGTGTGGCTGAAGCGGCTCGTTATTCCAAAGAAAAAAACGGTAGTGCCAGCAGTGGAGCCGTCCGACCCATTGCCGGAAAGACCAGTAAAGGGGATTAGCCGTTCTGAATTTTTGACCAAAGCAGGTATTCTGGTAGCCTCCGTGCCGCTCGCGCCAATGGGCTGGGGCGTGATATCGGGAGCTTACGATTATAAGGTCCGCCGCCAGAAGCTTTATCTGCCAAACCTGCCGAAAGAATTCCACGGAATAAAAATCGGCCAACTGTCTGATATTCACTCGGGTAGTTTTTACAACAAGACGGCGGTACAAGGGGGAGTGGAGATGTTGCTCGCGGAGAAGCCGGACGTTATTTTCTTCACGGGGGATTTGGTCAACCATCTTGCCAATGAAATGCGGGATTATCAGGATATTTTCTCGAAGGTACAGGCTCCTTTGGGTGTCTATTCTACACTGGGCAACCATGATTATGGGGATTACCACTACGGCCCTGAGCCGTCCGCCACAAAAGCGAAAAACCTGCAAGACCTGAAAGAGACGCATAAGGTGATGGGCTGGGATCTTTTGCTCAATGAACATCGCAAGCTGCGGGTCGATAATGAGGAACTCGGCATCATTGGGGTGGAAAACTGGGGCACAGGCAGGTTTCCGAAGCACGGCCGCCTCGGTGAGGCCTTAAAAGGTACGGATGAGCTTCCGGTAAAGCTGCTTCTTTCGCATGATCCGTCGCACTGGCGTGCAGAAGTGCTATCGAGACCTGACGTGGATGTCATGTTTGCGGGCCACACACACGGGATGCAGTTTGGTGTGCGCGCCGGCAATTTTAAATGGAGCCCGGCGCAGTACATTTATAAAGAGTGGGCAGGCTTATACAAACAAGGGCACCAGCAGCTATATGTAAATACCGGATTCGGCTTCCTCGGCTATCCCGGCCGGGTCGGCATCTTGCCCGAAATCACGATTTTTGAATTGATAAAGGGCGAGCAACCGTCACGGCGCGCATAGTTGCCGAAAATCATTCGCTCCGGTTCCAATAAATCTTCAAGTTGTGGGTAGACCGGCCCGACGCGATGAGGTCTAATTTGCCATCGCCATCCAGATCGGCTACCGCGAGGTCTTCACAAGCCATATCGCCAATGTCTATGGCCTTGACGGTCCAGGCTTCCCATAACGCATTGAAGGGAATGTATAACTTGATGCCTAAATGGCCTGCATCGTTGGGATTCCGCCATCCGGCGATGACTTGATCCCTGCCTTGCCCGATAAGGTCAGCCACCACCAAACCGTGGCCCTCGCGGAGCTCATCGTCAAGTGTAATCCGCTCGGCCTGGTGTAATTTGGGTATCCCTTTGCGGGGGACATGCGCGACCAATACATGACCATGCAGGGGGCTGATACCCGCTAACATCGGTGTGCTTTCGTCAATGCGGCCCACCCGCACTTCGCTAAAACCATGGCCTTTGATGACCCATTTCCTGCCTCCGTGAGGCCGCCATTTGCCTTTGCTGTAGGAGAACGCTTTCACGCCTTCTTTGCCCCCGACATAAACGCATTCTTGCTCGCCATCGGGATGTATATCAAGGTTGTGCGTCAGGTGCATGGAATTGTCGATGATCCAATGCTGCCATTTCTGCCGCGGATCTGCTGGTTTTTCATAGGCAATCACGTTTACGCCTGCGCCTTCACCGTCTTTATTGCCCCTCCCATGGAGTGGCAATACAATGAGGTGATATTTGCCTTCAGCGGCCTTGGCCCACTGCATGCGGTGCACGGTAGGCTCGTGATGAAGTTTTACCGGCGTCCACAGTTGGGTAGGGTCGTCGGGGCGAATCAGGTAATGCACGGCACCTGACTGCGCTGTATCGGATGTCTCCCCCGGGTTCCATTGGGCGCCAACGGCTACTTCCACTTTTCCATCGCCATCGATGTCCCGGGCGGCGATACACACGTTGTCATGTGCAGTGAGGTTTTCAACCATCACGAATTTCTTCCAATCGCCATTGCGATACCATACAAACTGTTTCTTGTCTGCCAGCAGGATATCCGGTTTGCCATCGCCGTCCACATCGCCGATAGCAATACCATAGCCAATGGCTACTTGGTCATCGATCAATTGCTGTTCAAACGAAGGGTCTTGCGGAGTGGCATACAGCATCGCGAGTCCCAGTAGTAAATCCTTCATGTAAGTCTGGTTTTTCTGATCAACAATCTAACCACACACTTGTTTTTTAGCGAATATGGATGCGCCGTCTATCGCTCCGCGGACGGCTGACGAAGAAAGATATCGCGCTTTCTATTTGGCGAACGCAAATAAAGTAGTACTTTTATCGGTTAATGAAATTACTAAGACCTATTTTGACTATGAAACAAATCTCGCTCATTGTTTTAGCTTGTTTTTTTTCGAATGTGTCTGCCCATGCTCAGGATTTTGCGCCCTTTCAAGCCAAGCAATTGATTCACCGAGGTGATACATTGCCCTACCGGATATTATATCCGGATGGCTATGATCCTCAAAAGCAATATCCCGTATTGTTCTTCCTGCACGGTGCCGGTGAACGAGGAAACGACAATGCAAGTCAATTGACCCATGGCGCAGCCTTGTTTTTGAAGGATAGCGTGCGACAGGCCTTTCCGGCCATTGTGGTATTCCCGCAGTGTCCGACCGAATCGTTCTGGAGCAATGTAGACATCCAATCACAGGCTGATGGCCGGCGTGAATTTTCTTTCCGTACAGGCGGCAAGCCTTCGGAAGGCTTGCGGCTGTTCCTAAGGCTGGTGAAACACACGTTGAGGAATGAAGCGGTAGACAAAAGCCGGATATACATTGGCGGATTATCCATGGGGGCAATGGGTACCTACGAAGCATTGCGGCGAAAACCGAGGCTGTTTGCTGCAGCGTTTGCGATTTGCGGGGGAGATAATACGTTCAATGTGAAAAAATACGCACATGTGCCATTATGGATATTCCATGGTGAGCAGGATGACGTGGTGCCCCCGACGCATTCTCACGCCATTGTTGCTGAACTAAAACGGATTGGTGCCAATCCGAAATATACGTTTTATCCGACGGCTAATCATAATAGCTGGGATGCCGCTTTTGCCGAACCGGAACTGCTTCCATGGCTGTTTAGCCATACAAAGATGTGAGTCTTGTGTAACATATGCCAGCCAAGAAACTCTAATTGCTTATAAAACTGTTTTGAGATGTCGGTCCAAATGTCCAATAGGGAGAATGTGAAGCTGTCATTGCAGGCGATCAGCAGCAATAAGCTACGTACGTTTTTGACGGCGCTGATTATCGCTATTGGGATTACGGCGCTGGTTGGTATTCTCACATCCATTGATGCTATCAAAAACTCACTGACCGATTCCTTCTCGGCTATGGGATCCAATTCGTTCAACATCCGTAATAGGGGGTTAAACGTGCAGATCGGGGGAAGTGGTACACGGCCGAAGCAATTCCCGCAGATCACTTATTATCAAGCCAAGGCGTTCAAGGATGCGTTCGATTATCCGGCGGTGGTTTCCTTGAGTACCTATGCCTCGACCGGCGCTATTGCCAAATATAAGAGCGAACAGACCAATCCCAACATCAATGTGCTTGGCGCAGACGAAAATTACTTGCAAACCGCGGGGTACAATTTATCGTTGGGCCGTAATTTTTCGCAACGTGAGGTCGAATACGGTAGCAACGTGGTCATCGTAGGGTCCGAAATCGTAAAGCGGCTGTTTAAAAGTAATGAGGAGCCACTCGATAAATTCATTACGATAGGTAATGCCCGTTATTCGATTATAGGGGTGCTGGAAGATAAGGGGTCAAGTGCGGGATTTGGCGGAGACAAGGCATGTATTATTCCCCTGCTAAAGGCGCGCGCGGTGATGGCTATGGGACGCCCGTCTTACACCATTACGGTGATGGCGACGAATCCCCAGCAGATTGAGGCTGCTATTGGCGAAGCAACAGCAACCTTTCGAAATGTCCGTGGATTACGGGTCGGCCAGGAGACGAATTTTGAAATCACTAAAAGTGATGCCGTGGCGCAAATACTAATTGAGAGCCTTACTTACGTCACACTCGGTGCCATTGTCATCGCGCTGATCACGTTGATTGGCGCTTCAATTGGTTTGATGAACATCATGCTTGTGTCTGTCACGGAACGTACGCGCGAAATCGGCATCCGTAAAGCTATCGGTGCCACGCCAAAAGTCATCCGTAGGCAGTTTCTTACCGAGGCGGTTGTGATTTGCCTCATGGGAGGCTTTGCGGGTATCTTTTTGGGGATCCTAATCGGAAACGTTCTTGCTGCGGTGATGGGGGCCAGCTTTATCATTCCCTGGAACTGGATCATCTTGGGAGTGGTGGTATGCGTGGGCGTAGGGATGATTTCAGGATATTACCCTGCCTCCAAGGCGTCAAGGCTCGACCCCGTGGAGGCATTGCGGTACGAATAATCTATTTCGGCGAGCAACCATCTCGGCCGATCGCTGCCAAATGGCTAACCGGATTGCGGTTTACGAGGTCTTTGCGGTATTTCATTTCCGAAGCCGAAGCCCATTGATTTTTTTCGGCCCACAGGGATAATTATATTTTGGGCTCCCACCCCGGTTCGTAGGTTCGGCTCCAGAGTTCTTGCGCTGCTGCATCGCCGATGATATGGCCATTTTCTGGGTTTATGCGCAAATCGCGTTTTAGGCGCCAAGCGATATTACTCAGCAACATGGCCACTGTGCTTTTATACCCCAGTTCGATGTCGCAGTTTGGGTGTCGGTCATTGCGGATGGCATCCAGGAAATCCACCACATGCATGTTATCCATGCTTAAACTTGGACTCGCGGTATTCCGGCCCTCCAAGGCACCTTTTTCTGCTTCGGATCGTTCTTCCTTGGTCAACTTGCCGCGAAGGTCATAGATTTTGTAGCCGTCCCATCCGGTTTCCAAGCTGCCGTTTTCGCCATAAAAAATGACTCCGCGGTCTAGCCCTTCCACTTTTCGACCATTACAACTGCGGCTTTCCCAGACAATCACGGCTTGGGGATACTCAAGCGTAACAACTTGGGTGTCCGGAGTTTCCCAATCGTCGTTGAAATGGTAACGGCCGCCAATGGAACTAATTCGTGAAGGAAACTCGACACCAAGACCCCACCGGGCGACGTCTACTTCGTGAGTGCCGTTGTTGAGGGCTTCTCCGGTGCCCCAATGCCAGAACCAGTGCCAGTCGTAATGAATCAGTCCCTTCTGATAAGGCATGCGCGGTGCAGGGCCCTGCCACAATTCATAATCCAGCCAGGAAGGGACGCGGCCGGGTTTTAAAAATGTGGCTTTGCGGGTGTTGGTGTACCACGTTTTTGCCATGTATACTTTTCCAATAGCTCCGTCGTGCAAGTGTTGAATGCCCTTGGTAAGCACAGGGGCTGAACGCCTTTGCGCCCCCATTTGTACCACCCGGTTGTATTTCCGAGCGGCCGCGACAGCCATTTCACCTTCGGCGGGATTGTGTGCCATAGGCTTTTCAACGTATACGTGCTTCCCCGCTTGGCAGCCCATAATGGTGAGCGGAGCATGCCAATGGTCGGGCGTTGCCGTATAGATGGCATCGATATGTTTATCTTCGAGTACCCGGCGAAGGTCTTTTTCGGCCTTCGGTACAACAGTTTGGCCTGCCTCGGCCACACGTCTGATTGCCTTGCGAATGGCTCGTTCATCGACGTCGCAGACACAGGACACTTCTGCATTTTTATGGCGAGCGAAGGTGCCGCTCATGCTGCTTCCCCTACTGTTTACACCGATAGTGGCCACATGTATCCGTTCATTGGCGCCGATAATGTTGCGGTAGCTTTTAGCTGAAAAACCCATCACAGGATTGCTGGCCAGAATGTTGTTTCCCAACGAGAGTGCAGCGGTGCCGACGCCAAGCTTTTTGAGGAAAGCTCTTCTTGAATTGCTGTTCATGATATTGTTATTAGCGTTTAATACCAATACGGGCACGGCTATCAGCGCACCAGCATGGATAGGAAATCTACCAACCTATTCCATAATCCTCGCCGTTGTTGCTACTGCCGCCCCATAGTGAGCCATGAGCCTCATCGATAAAGATGGCATTGATGGGACCGCTGGTGCGGTTGCCCTGCCGTACGGTATAGCCCATGGCTTTCAGCCTGTCTGCGACTTCTTGGTCGGTGGAATTGCTCAGTAAGATGCTTCCCGGACGGGGCATGCGATCTTTGAACAGGGTGCCGCCCAGCGAAAGCCACAGCTGGTTGCTATTGATGTTGGCTGCTTCCGTCGCTTGCTGCACCGTCATGTCGAATTCCACCATATTGAGAAAAAACTGCAGGAGGTTCTGTTCTTGCGTATCTCCCCCCTGCACGGCGAAAGCGAGGTAGGGGCGGCCTTCCTTCAGAGCCATCGATGGTGTCAGCGTCACCCGTGGGCGTTTGCCGGGAGCAACAACGTTGAACGGGTCGATGATGGAGTCAAGCACGAAGCTTTGCATTCGTTGGCTCATCCCAATGCCGGTGCGGCCAGCGATGCAAGCCGGTAGCCATCCTCCGCTCGGTGTGATCGAAACGACCCACCCTTCTGCATCTGCCGCTTCTACGCTAGTTGTGCCCCGGAGCAGCCGATCATTGTAAAGGCTATCTGCACTTGCCGTCGTCGCATAATCAAATTCCAGAGCCCCATTCAATGCGCTGATGGCATCGTGTTTGGGCACGAAGTTTTCCAGTTCGCCGAGACCGGAAGTGTCAGCCAAGAGCTTTTGGCGCTGGGCCAGCAGCGATTTGAATGGATTGGTCGTGCCCTCATAAACGTAAGGATCGCCCGGTTGCGGATTGGGATCATTGCGATCGGGGTTGATCAGTTTGGCGCGTTCTTGCGCATATGCCTTGCTCAACAAGCCCTTAATGGGGGGGCGGGGAGTAAAATAGGGATCACCATAATAAAAATCGCGATCGGCAAATGCCAGATTCATGGTTTGGTATAGGGTATGGATGTATTCAGCCGAATTGTAGCCCATGGCTTTCAAATCGAAGTTTTCAAGGATATTCAAAGCCTGCAAAAGTGCCGGTCCCTGTGTCCATTCCTGCAGCTTGTATACATCAATACCTTTGTAGGAAGTCATTAACGGCTCCTCTTCGATGGGCTTCCAATTGGCGAGATCGTCCATGGTGAAAAGCCCGCCTTGTTCTTGGTTTCCGCGTACGATTTCTTTCGCGATATCGCCTTTATAAAAGCGGTCATATGCGGCCATGATTGCTTCTTCGCGAGACTTGCCCTGTTTTAGGGCTTCTTGCTCGGCGTCCACCATCTTCTGGAGGGTGGCTAACAGATCTTTTTGCACGAAGATTTCGCCGGGCTCCGGAGCTTCCCGTTCCTCGCCGAGGTGAGGCAGGAAGACGGCCTTGCTATATGGCCACTGCTTGATGCGTTCTTTGCCCCGCTCTATGCTGTTGGCTGTTTGCGCATCAATAGGGTACCCGGCAGCCATGTCCATTGCCGGCGCTAAGATGTCTTTGAGGCTTAATTTGCCGTATTCAGCCAGCATATAGCACAGGCCACCAGGCGTTCCGGGAGTAACAGCGGCTAAGGGACCGTATTCTGGCGGGAAATTGTATCCTTTTCCTTTGAAAAACTCCGGTGTCGCGCCGGTCGGGGCAACGCCCAGGGCATTGATGGCAATAACTTTTCCGGTATTCGGGTTGTAAATAAGTGCCTGTGTCTCGCCACCCCAACTCAATACATCCCACATGGTGCAGGTGGCTGCCAGCATTGCACAGGCGGCATCCACGGCGTTGCCGCCCCGCTCGAAAATGAGCGCTCCTGCAGTAGCAGCCAAGGGCTTGCCAGTAATGGCCATCCAGTGTTTGCCGTGGAGAGGAGGTTTTTGAGTGGGTTGGGCTATGATTGTGCTAAAAAACAAAAAGCTTAGCATTGTGGACAGTAGGCAACGTTTCATTCTTTTATAAAAATACTTGGTTATATAACAATATGCTACAAACAATTGTGCAAAGCATGCACTCAAGTCCTAAAGGTAGGGTTTATCCCCTGAAAATGGCAAGAAGGGATTGTAAATAGTTGGTTAGGTAGCACGTGGCGGTCAAGAAACGCTTGATACCCGTTTTGTTTTGACCAATTTGGTCAAACAAAACGGAAAATTTTATCAAGTAAGGCTTCCTAAGTAATTACTCAGAAAATGGGCAGTATGGGTGTTGGCATTTTTTACCATTTCTTCCGGTGTCCCTTCGAAAACAAGCTCTCCGCCTCTTTCGCCACCTTCGGGGCCGATATCAATCACCCAGTCGGCGCTTTTGATCATGTCCATGTTGTGCTCGATGACGAGGATACTGTTGCCTTGTGCTATGAGCGCATCAAATGATTTCAATAGCTTTTTGATATCGTGGAAGTGTAAGCCGGTTGTGGGTTCGTCAAAGATGAACAGCGTATTTTTGCTGTTATTGCCCTTGATGAGGAAAGACGCCAGTTTGATACGTTGGGCTTCGCCACCAGACAGTGTGCTTGATGATTGGCCTAACTTTACATATCCGAGGCCTACATCGGCCAGCGGCTGGAGCTTAGCCAGAATTTTGGACTGACCGGAAAAGAACTCAAGCGCTTCATCCACACTGAGGTCTAAAACATCAGACACGTTTTTTTCCTTCCAAGTGACGTCTAATACATGCTGCTTAAAGCGCTTACCACCGCAGGCCTCACAGGTGAGTACGATATCCGCCATGAACTGCATTTCGATTTTGACCTCACCTTCACCTTGGCACACATCGCATCGCCCCCCCTCCACATTGAAGGAGAAAGCCGCAGGCTTGAGTCCAGCAGCTTTGGCGGCGGATTGCGCGCTGTATAATGTGCGTATTTCGTCCCACGCTTTGACGTATGTCACCGGGTTGGACCGCGATGAGCGGCCGATTGGGTTCTGGTCAACCAGCTCGACATGTTCGAGTCGCTGGATGTCGCCGTCGATGCCATCATACAGGCCGGTTTGCTCGCCTGCGTAGTTGCCAAGCGCCTTTTGCAATGCTGGATACAAAATACGCTTCACCAAAGAGGTCTTACCTGAGCCGGACACGCCTGTCACGACGGTAAATACATTCAAAGGGAAGCTTACATCAATTCCTTTCAGGTTGTTTTCACGCGCGCCTTTGACCAATATGGCATCGTGCCACTTGCGGCGGCTTGTTGGTACGGGAATACGTTCCTTTCCGCTGAGGTACTTGCCGGTCAGGCTGTGCGGGTCATTTAGGATTTCGCCATAAGTGCCGTTAAATATGAGGCGGCCACCATTCACTCCAGCTTCGGGCCCTATGTCAATCAGGTAGTCTGCGGCCTGCATCATCTCTTGCTCATGCTCCACGACCAACACGGTATTGCCCACGTTGCGTAATGACTTAAGTACGCCGATAAGGCGCTGTGTATCCCGGGGATGCAAGCCGATACTTGGCTCGTCAAGTACATATACCGAACCGACCAACGAGCTGCCGAGCGATGTAGCTAAATTAATGCGCTGGGACTCGCCACCTGATAAGGTGTTGGACAAGCGATTCAATGTCAGGTAGCTCAACCCTACGTCTGTGAGGAACTGGAGCCGATTGCAGATTTCGGTAAGCAGGCGTTGTGCGATTTTCGTTTCACCCTCCGACAAATCCAGATTTTGAAAGAAAGCCAGCGCAGCGTCCAACGGCATTAACACGACGTCGGAAATGGACTTCCCATTTATTTTAACATACGCCGCATCCTTGCGAAGACGTGTCCCTTTGCATTCGGGGCAATTGGTTTTTCCGCGATAGCGGGATAACATGACCCGGTATTGAATTTTGTAAGTTTGTTCTTCAAGTTCTTCGAAAAAGCGATTCAACCCGTCAAAATAGTGGTTGCCGGTCCATAATAACTCCTTCTGAGCATCGGTAAGATCGCGATACGCCCTATGGATAGGGAAATCAAATTTTATGGAATTGCGAACAAGTTGCTGGAGCCATTGACCCATCTTTTCGCCACGCCAAGGAGCGATGGCGCCATCGTATACCGAGCGACTCTTGTCTGGGATGACTAAATCCGGATCGATGCCGACGATGCGACCGTAGCCTTCGCAGCGTTTGCACGCGCCGTAAGGGTTGTTGAAGCTGAAAAAATTGGGCGATGGCTCTTCAAACGTCATGCCATCTAACTCAAAGCGGTCTGAAAATGTATGGATCTTGCCGTTTTCGTCAATGTAGCAATCTCCTTTGCCCTCGAAAAATGCTGTCTGCACCGAATCTGCAATGCGGCTGGCGGTGTCTTCCTCCCCATCTACCGCGATGCGGTCAATCACGATGGATAAATCTCCAACTATGGCCGTTTGGTTTTCGATGGCGGTATCTTCCAGCAAGGACTCTATTTTTTGTATCTTCTCTTTGTACACTACCCGTACAAAACCTTTTTGCAAGAGGATGGCCAACTCTTCTTTAAGCTTGCGATTATTGCTGGGATGCAGAGGAGCAGTCACGGTAGCTATGGTGCCTTGGGGCAATGCGGTAACAAAGTTGGTCACCGACGTTACGGTATCCTTCTTTACTTCTCTGCCGGATATGGGGGAATATGTCTTGCCGATACGAGCATAGAGTAATTTCAAATAATCGTAGATTTCCGTGGAAGTGCCTACCGTAGAGCGTGGATTGCTGGTGATGACCCGCTGTTCGATAGCAATGGCCGGCGCGATGCCTTTAATGTAGTCAACCTCGGGCTTACTCATGCGCCCCATAAATTGCCGGGCGTAAGACGAAAGGCTCTCTACATAGCGGCGTTGGCCTTCAGCATAAAGCGTGTCAAAGGCAAGCGAGGACTTGCCGGACCCGGACATGCCTGTAATAACCACAAGCTTGTTTTTCGGAATGGCCACATCCACGTTTTTAAGGTTGTGTACGCGTGCACCTTTAATGATAATATGTGTTTTGGGATCAAGCGTTGCTATTGCTGTATTCATTCGTGCATGATTGCATTTACGGCCTCATGAACCCCGCCCTTTCATCGCCTTCTGAGTCTGCGATGTCACAGCAGGGTTCATGTGGATAACCACTCCGTAGGCTGGCCTATGCGGAGGCATACAAAAGTACGGATAATTTTTTTAGTATCAACAACCCCTTGTTAATGCTTTTGCATAACAAGGGGTTGTAAGGGGGGAAGAAGGGGGGACTACTTCTTTTCGACTGTTAAAACGCCGTTGTCGTTGCCTCCGGTAAGGTCTAGCGTGAAGACATAAGTGGCACCGGTTTCTAATGTTTGTCCTTCGGTAATGCCGAGATTGCCCGGATCCCGGCCGTTGCTCCCGTCACCCACGAAGATAAGATCGCTGGTGGTGCTGAGGGCTGCATTGGTAAATTCGCCGCCCCAACCCTTTTGATGGAAAAATTTAAAATTGATATTGTTTGTTGAGACGGTGGTACCAGCAACCACGGTGATTTGATAAATCTTATCTGCCACCGGGGCCATGCAAAGCGCTTTCTCAGTAGTCCAACCGACAGCATTTGTCGCTATTGAGGGTTTTCCGATGCCTTCACCGATGACCCACACTGCGCCGGATCCATCAGCTTGTAGCGTGGATAAGCTTGTGCCGGTCAGTGCTTCTACGATGAAGTACTCATGATTGAAGTCTGCCGATATTCGATAATTGCCGCTCTTCGCTTGAAATAGAAGGTTACCCGAGGCGTCGCGTGTAAAGAAATCCGGATCGAACCACCACGCATCTAAGTCGTCAAAACCATCAATTACCACTTGCTCTTCACGATTCAAAGCAAGATCGACCCGATACATGTTATCGTCCACCCGATCCATTACTGTTTGGTTAATGGCGTATGCGATGATGAACGGAGAGGCTTCATAGTTCAAGGTATTGAACATAATGGTATAGTCGCCCGAGAATGCATTGGAGAACGGAATATTATTGATACTGCCCTCCTTGATAGTATGCTCTTCCCAGCCAAACGTCAGCTCATTTCCGTTGTCGCCGTAAGCTGGTGTTTTGATGTATCCGTTTACCTTCGCCGGAAAGGTAGTAGCGGCGGCGTACGTATATAGGCCTGTGCGTTCCATACGATATTCGGTGTCTTCTGCAATCAATGTTAAATACGGGTAATCGGGACGTTCGACGGGCAATTCAAGGGTTTCTTCACGCGTCGTGAAGTTGATGTTTTGCAATACCAGCTTA
This sequence comes from Parapedobacter sp. ISTM3, assembly GCF_016533505.1. Classification (NCBI taxonomy): domain Bacteria; kingdom Pseudomonadati; phylum Bacteroidota; class Sphingobacteriia; order Sphingobacteriales; family Sphingobacteriaceae; genus Parapedobacter; species Parapedobacter sp. ISTM3. The sequence continues at coordinate 52,215 of NZ_JAENGN010000018.1, forward strand.
AGGGTCGCCGTACCATTCGGTACATGAGCATAATAAGGGATATATATTTTGCCGGTGTAATCGCCCTCCGTTTTCGTACGGATGACCGTTTCAGATACTAGTTCATCACTGTAATACAAGTGTGCTTTCAACGTAGATAGCGGTATGCGCGCTTCATCTGAGACGCCCACAGTGAATTGAAGACTATCGCCGAAATAGGCAGAAGAGAATTCCGTTTTGATGTTTATAACGGGATTTCCCGGCGCTTTCTGCTCTTCCTTTTTGCAGGCGTTCATCGTGACTGCGCCGAAGAGAATTAAAAAAGTTATTAATGGTTTTCTCATAATTTTACGGTCTAATTCCAACGATAAGAGACTACTGATTTTGCCGGGATTTCATAACGGAAGTGGTTTGTGCCATCTGCGAATGTAATGCGCCTTGTTTCGTTTGTATTGTTGAGTAATACGACAGCATAGCTACCGTCAAGGTTTTCAAATGCTGCGTGCGTTACGCCAGCCGCGGAATAGCCACTGGTCCCGATACGGGTTGCCCCCGGTTTGACCACCGCTGAAAGGTGGCTGATGATGTAATAGTGTGAGTTTCTACGGATGGTTTTGTAATCGTTTTTATTGATATCTACTGCACCGAAGCAGGTCTGGCATCCGCCGTCGCGATTAGGACCGCGCTCGCTATCGAGCATCAGATTCCAAACGATGACGGCCTTGCACCAGTTATTTACCGTGCCGAGGGCAACTTCTTCCATGTCATCCATCAGGCGGGAGGGTAAGTTCTGACCGTCGTTCCATGTGCCGATGGATGTTTCTGTAAAAATTAACTCTTTATCGGGGCGTTGTTGATGAATGTCAAGCAGCTCCTGGCGGTTACCCCCATAATTGTGATAAGCCGCGCCGGCCACAAAGGACGCCGCTACATCATCTTGATATATTTTGATGGGATAATCAACTTGATCGGCCATGTTGTCATAGTTATAGTTGTGGTCGAAGACATAGATTTTTGTTCCCAAACCTGCGGCCTGTAACTGTGGACCGAGTGCTTCTTTGATAAATGTTTGCTGCTCCTGCCAGCCCATGAATAGGGAAGCTGAGTTGCCCCGGTTGAGTGGCTCGTTTTGAGGCGTTACGGCGTAGATGGGAATTCCTTCTGCTTGTAGGGCTTGTATCCATTTGACGAAATACAGCCCATAGTCCTGATAGTAAGCAGGATTGAGGTGGCCACTAGTCCATGAGTTGTGTGGTTGCCGGTCGACGAGGTTATTCACCTTCATCCAACGAGGGGGGGTCCATGGCGAACCGATGATTTTGATGGAAGGATTGATGGCCAGAATTTCCTTTAAGACAGGAATGACATAATCTCGCTCCTCGCTTTGCAATGCAAAATTTTCAATACCCGGATTGTCACAGAGCGAATACTCGCTGAGTGAAAAGTCTGAACAGCCAATGGCTATACGGATATAGCTATGTCCGTAACCGTCCGCTTCGGAGAATGTTTCCTTAAGGAATTTCGCCCGATCCTCGGCAGTCATTTGCATAAGGTTGTAGCTGGAAGAGCCAGTCACTGCCGCGCCAAACCCGTCCATTGTTTGATAACGCTGGGAGGGATTGAGTGTAATGGTTGTTGGTGACATGTTGGATGATGTGCTGAAATCCACAGCCTGTTTAGCTAAATCGTGAGATAGATTGGCTGTGGTTACATAAATCGTTACATCGCCCGTCACCTCAGGATTGTCCTCCTCATGAGGTTGGGGCGATTCATTGACTTTGTCCGAGCTGCACGCTGAAACCAGTATACAAAAAGCAAATAATGTGGTGAAAACACGTTTTAAGAAGGCTAATACTTGCATGGAAAATGTTTTATCGGATTAATAGCCGGGGTTTTGAACTAAATTGGGATTCTGATCCAGAACAGCCTGTGGGATAGGCATGCGATAGGAGTTTTCACTAAATGGATAGACCTGTGGCCGTCTTCCTGAATCGTTGGCAAAAACGGCATTCATCACCTCTTCCACCTTGTTCAGTCGAACCAGGTCAAACCAACGTTGCCCTTCGAAAGCCAGCTCCAGGCGTCGTTCTTTCAAGAGCGCATCCAACATGGCTTCTTTGCTGGCACGCACGGAGCTGCTCAATCGTGGCAGACCACCGGCCCGCTGACGGATACGGTCTATAATATCGGCGGCGGCAGCCAAATCGGCCCCATCGCGCATAATGAGAGCCTCGGCCTTGAGCAGCAAGATGTCGGCGTATCGGTATTTGATGATGCTGCTGAACGCTGAACGGCATTTGTACATAAAGGGGTAATTGCTTGAAGGGTAATAATTGCTCCAGCTGGTTTCATAATATACAATGGATTCTCGGTAGCGTACTTCGTCGCCTTCATTTTGAAAGGTGCGGATAAGGTCGCGCGAAGGGGTTACCCATTTTGCCCAAGTAAAATTATTGTTCCAGTTGGTCAGGTCGCGGCCAAACATCCACGTTACCCAGTTGCCGCCGCCGGAGAAAAACTGTGCTTCTAGGATTGATTCTTGGGTGTTACGCATTTTTGTATCCGTATTACTGGCATTCATGCCGAACAGGTCGCTGTAATCGCTTACAAGGTCAAAGCCGTCGGCAGCCAGTTCGTCCGCATATTGGATGACTTTATTATAGTCTCGAATGGGTTTCTCGGCATATATTTTGGCCAGCAGTGCTTTAGCCACAGATTTAGAGAAGCGTGTTTTGTCCGACAGGTTATTGTCCGGAGCCGCACCTAATGCGTCCAATAAGTCCTGTTCAATTTGGCGATACGCCTCCTCCTCTGTAGCTTGAGAGGGAAAATAATCATCATATACTTCTCCGATGGTTTCCGATGTAATATCTTCTGCTTCGGTGGTGATGACGGGGATCGATCCCCAAAGACGGACCATATCAAAAAGAATCATTGCCCTGAAAATTTTGGCCTCGGCCTTATACCGTTCGCGCTCAGCTATGGTTAGCGATGCGTCCTGCACGCCGTCAATATTGACGATGAGACGGTTTGCTCGTGCAATATCCTCAAGATAGCGGTTCCAATCACGGTTGATGACGGAATTGGAACCCTCAATGGCATTGTTTTCAAAGGGCACCACTTCGGCGCCAGTCGTACCCGCGTAGGCGTTATCCGCATGAGCTTCTGCAATTAGCAACAAGTCCAGATACCAATGCTCTTGACGCTCCCTTAATTGGTTATAGAGTGTCACCAGATGACCTTCCACGGCCGCTTTGTCGCGAAAAACCACCTCATCGCCGCCCTCGGTGATGCCTTCTGTCACATCAGAATAGGTGTCTACCGGCTCGAAGATTAATGAGCAGGAGTTCATAAACAGCAGAACACTGCTCAACACTATTGGAAATATATATTTGGTATTCATTGGTCTATGGTTTTTAGAATTCAACATTAATCCCTACTACGAATGAACGGTTTTGAGGGTAGGTCCCCCAGTCGATGCCTTGCACTGCTCCACTGTTTCCCCATTGGTTTACTTCCGGGTCCATACCGGAGTAGTTGGTCCACGTGAGTAGGTTGGTTGCTGACACGTATGGTTGTAGGCGATTGATACCCCAGCGCGTCAGCAGGCTGCCCCTGATATTGTACGACAGGGCAACGTTTTTGACCCGTAAATAGCTGCCATCCTCTATGAAGTAAGTGGAGTTTCGGATGTCAAACCCTGCTTTGGGCACCTCGGTAATCTGGCCGGGTATACGCCAACGGTCGAGTACGCGGGTTGACTGGTTTTTGCCGTCATACATGCCTTCGGTTTCCATGCGCGAGGCGTTGTAAATATCATTGCCATAAGATCCTTGTAAGAAGATACTCAAGTTGAAATTTTTGTAGGAAAGCGTATTGGTAAGACCAAAGGTGAAATCTGGATTGGGATTACCGATGTAGGTGCGGTCTGAAGAGGAAAGTCGGCCGTCATTATTGAGGTCCCGATACATGAGCTCACCGGTCTCCGGGTCTACGCCGTCACTGATATAGCCGAAGAATCCACCCAGAGGCCTGCCAGGCTCATTGCGGACTACGGCTTCGTTAACCACTTCGCTGGTGGTGGCGGCACTATAGATTTGCTGTAGCTCAAGGCTTTCTAGCTTATTGCGGTTGAAGGATATATTGAAGTCTGTATCCCAGCGGAATTCGCCTTCGCGGAAGTTCTGACTGTTGACCGTGATTTCAACCCCACGGTTGGTCATCACTCCTTCATTGCGAACAATTGAATTAGCCGCTGCCGCACCTGCGGGCAGCGACACAAACATCAACATATCCGTGGTGCGTTTATAGTAATAATCAAGGTTGACGGTCAGCCGATTCCGGAGCGCCATAAAGTCAAGACCGATATTGGTTTGCGTAGTGGTTTCCCAGGTCAAGTCAGGCGTACGTAGGTTGGCTTGAGAGATAGCGGGCAAAGCGTTTTCCTGGCCCTCAACGAACCACTCGATGCGGTTGATGGTATAGCGTTGCAGGTAGGCATAGTCGCCAATGCCTGATTGGTTACCCGTTTGTCCCCATCCCCCGCGGATTTTTAGATCATCCAACCAGGTTACGTTTTCCATGAATGGCTCAGCGGACAGGCGCCATGCCGCAGATACCGATGGAAATACCCCCCAACGGTGGTCGGGATGTAGCTTGGACGACCCGTCTGCGCGGAGGTTAGCGGTGACGAGGTAGCGGCTATCAAAATTATACGATGCTCGGCCGAAATAGGACATGATTCCCCATTCCGAACCACCCGAACCAGTACCATTCCAAGCGATCTTATTTGCTGCATTCAATGTTGGAATTAGATCATTACGGTAGTGCGATCCGCTGATCCAATTGTTGGTATATTCAGATTGCGTCCACGACGTACCGCCCATCGCTTCAACGTTATGTCGGTCAATGCTTCTGGCATACGTTAAGATATTATCCCAGGTCAGCACCGTATTCATATTGCGGTTGTCTGATCCCTCACCATATTGGTTGCGACCCCAAGCTGTAGAAACAGGATCAAGAAAAGCAGTACTCACTGCATTGCGACGGTCTACCGTGAATGATGATTTAAGCTGCAACTCCGGTGTAAACAGTAGCGTGGCGTGTCCTGAAGCGAGCAATCGGTTTTCGCGGGCCTTATTGTTTTTGCTGCGCGCCATGTTTTCCAATGGGCTAGTGATGTTGCCTATCCCGTAGAAGTTGTTGTAATATTGGGCGGGGTTTTCAGGATTCCAGATCGGTGCATAAGTAGGTGTGTTGATCACTGATAGTACGACGCCCCCCCGATTGGCACCGGTGCCAGATATAATACCATTGTTGTTGTAATCGGAATACGATACGTTGGCACTGATATTCAACCAATCACGTACTTGGTTATCAATATTGGCGCGGAAGTTATAACGTTTATAAAATGCGGTGGCTAATACGCCCTTTTCGTCTAGGTACCCACCTGAAAGGAAGTATTTCAGCTTTTCCGTGCCGTCGGAGATGGACATTTGATAATTTTGGATATGCCCGGTGTTATATGCTTCGTCGAACCAGTTGGTTTGGTCGGTGAGTCCTTCCGGCAGGTTTATCAGGCCGATTTCGTTTTGTAGCTCACGGTATTGTTCAGTGTTTAGCGGCTCGATTTTATTCGTAACCCGGTTTTGTGTTGCCTGTGCACTTAAAGAAATTTTTGCGCCACCCTCAGCTCCTCTTTTGGTCGTGATGAGGACTACGCCATTGGCTGCTCGCGACCCATATATTGCCGCTGAAGATGCATCTTTCAAAATCTGCATGTCAGCGATGTCCTGCGGAGAGAGAAAGTTGATGTTGTCTACGGGTACGCCGTCTACGACGTAGAGGGGGTCGTTACTGCCGTTAAACGACGTCGTCCCCCGGATACGGATGGATGTTTCGCCTCCCGGTGCGCCATTAGGCTGGATAACTGACACACCGGCTGCCCTGCCTTGTATTGCCTGTGCCGCTGATACGATGGGCCGCTCGTTGAGGTCATCCATCGATACACTTGAGATGGCGGTTGTGACATCTTTCCGTTTCACCGAGCCGTAACCTATGACGACCACATCTTCCAGCATGTTCAACGACGGGCTTAATTGGACGTTCATTGGGTTGTCGGTTGCAGGTAGTTCTAATGGGTCATAGCCGATAAATGAAATAGCAACGATCGCTCCTTCCGGTACGTTGTTTAATACAAATTGTCCATTGTCATCTGTTGTAGTGCCATTGGATGCCCCCTTTTGGGACACTGATACCCCAAACATCGGCTCCCCATTGCTGGCGTCAGTCACCGTTCCTGTAACGCGCAGATTGATCTGGGCAAGACTTGGCGAAGCATTGAACCAGGTAAATAGTAGAAAGATAGGGAAAATACCCCTTTTTAGTTGGATAAAGAAAAATTCCATATCGTTGATTTTAATACAGGTTAAATTGGGTTTTTAATTGGCTATCCCAACCATGGCATAAGCGACCATCACTTATGTCTGACAAAATTAGAAACACGCAATGGCAGAAATCTATACTACCGCAGAAGTGAAGCGAAAAAGTAAAATCTGAAAATGAATATTTAGCTAATAATCAGTTATTTAATGTGATCGCGGAAGGTTGAAAAAGTAACTATTTATCCCATCAGTTGGCTTAGATAATCTGTCTTAAGGTGCCGATTTGCCTGACCTGAGCCTCAAATTCCTCACGTGAAACGGCCGCTTTATGCCGAATCTTGGTGCGGTAATTATACACGGTGCGTAAAGAATATCGCAGGAAACCGGCAATTTTTACGCTGTCTGTAATGCCCAAGCGCATTAACGCAAATATCCGTAGCTCGTTATTGAGCAACTCACCGGATTTCGGAAGTATGTGTTCGTTGGGTAAAAGAAGGCTATTAAACTCAGATACGAACGTAGGGTAGAGGTTGAGAAAGATGGTGTCAAAATTATGATACAGTTCTGCTAACTCATTTTCGGCGAGGTTTGTAGATTTCAGTTCTTTTAACAGCAAATCGTATTGGTTATTAACCGCCTTTTTGTGAAGGGATTTCCTATAGTTTTCCAGTTTCTCAATGTTGGCCGAGCAGATGTCGAAAAAATGAGCGATATATTCTTCTTTGATATGGTTGGCTTCAAACAAATTGTCGTTGGCTTTTTGAAGCGCTAGGTTTAGTTGGCTGAGTTGCTGGTTTGTCAGATAAAGTGCTTTTCGTGTCTTCGCGAGGCGCTTCATTTGTATATAACTATAAACAATGCCAATGATGAGTCCGATGGATAAAACGCTGATTAACACCAAATATAATCGGAGTTCAGCTTTCTGTTCGCGTTCCAGTTCTCTGAAGGAAGCATTGATGATGGGATAGTAAATCGTGCTTTCTACGGTGCGATACCGTGCGTTGCAGAAAATGGCATCATTGATAGCGGCTTCCATAAACTGATATGCTAGTGCTATGTTGCCCATGTCATAGTATGTAAGCGCCAAGCTTTGGAGGGAAGCGTTGTCCTTGATAGCATTTATCATGTCGGTAATGGCAGACATGGCAAAATAATGCAGTTGTTGTGCAATATCACCTCTGTTTTTACTGATGACACCAAGCAGGTAGGTAATGAGCGCCTGTTCGGGGTTTTGGTCGTCAGTCTGGCCAAGCAAGGCCAGTAACATCGCTTCTGCCTCCGTTTGTTTCCCTTCGTAGAGCGTTCGGGTAGCTGCTGTAATCTGATATTTTAGGGACGCTGTATCAAGAACAGCTAATAGCGAATCACGGTATTGTTCGCTTTTCTGGTAATATGCGTTGTTGCCGTTACTTTGCCCGTAGTGACTGCAGAAGGCAAGGTACGTTTCATAATACTCCGGCAAGAGCCGGTCCGGCAATGAAATACGGTCGATTCCTTCCAGCAGTTTTTTTGATTCGATATAAAGGCCTCCGGATGAGTATAACCAAGCCAACTGAATTGCTGTTTCATTCTTGAAAAATGAGTTAGCTAACTTTGTCGCAATCTGGTGGTTTTGCTTCGCATAGAATACAGCAGAATCCGCTCTGTATTTTTTATAGGCTTCAATAAGTTGCCGATTTACTTCGTATTGCTTGGCCAGGCTCAAGGAGCTATTTTGCAGGTGCTGCTTGATGGAGTTGATCTTGCGTTCTTTCGTGCTATCGTACAACGCCTTATTGCGCAATACTTGCTGAAGTTGCACCAATACCGTGTCGTTGGCTTTAGTGGGACACACAGCCAGGGCTATCAGGGATAGCAAAAACAGGGCGGGCCTGAGCTTCATCTTTGTAAAAGTATAAAAACGGCTGAGCTCTTAGGGGTTTGGCGATGCGCAATATTAAAAAACCCAGAACATTTGAGGTTTTCAATCGGCCGACGATTGTTAACTTTGATTACGATAACCGATGCCTTTCCCCTGGTTATTAGTCATTCAACAACTCGACCACTGGATTTCCGATGTTTCCGTTGGGCTCCTCAATGTGCAATAGCGCCGCCACAGTGGATGCGATATCGGTCATATGTGTTTCGCGGTTAGTCGTGCCGTGTTTGATACCCCAGCCCATCCATACCAATGGAATGTGGGCATCATAGGAGGCCCAGGTGCCATGGGTGGTGCCGCGCGAGCGGGGCGAGCCGCTATACCACTGCGGTTCGAGGATAATTTGGATACATCCACTTCGCTTGGGGTTGTATCCGTTGGCAATCCGTTCGCGTATACGTGCAGGGATGCTTGATGATCCTGCCTTCTCCATGTCGGTCACAAAAGCCACGCCGTCTAAGGTTCGTAGAAATTTAATGGCCACTTCTTTGATGTCTTCTTCGTCCAAATCGTTTGCTTCAATAACTTCGTAATTGAGGTGTACCTGATAATTCATCAGGCTGCGGACGATTTTCTCCTGCCCGAATTTTTCGGATAGGAGGGTATTGAGCCCTGTGAGTGCGTTGCGTTCGTCAAAATAACCGGCGTTGCCCCGCTTATCCATAAAAAACAGCGGGTTGTGCGATGCGCCGTGGTCGGCAGTAAGGAATAGGGTATACTCACCTGGTCCGACCTGCTCATCGAGATAGGCGAAAAACGCTTCCAGTTCCTTATCAAGCCGCAGGTAGGTGTCTTCGATTTCAATAGCATTCACGGAAAACTGGTGTCCGACATAATCGGTAGAAGAGAGGCTCAGGCAAAGGAAATCGGTAACTCGTTGGGGGTTGCGGCCCAACTGTTCGTTGGCAATGGCTGCCTTAGCCAAGTCAAGGGTCAGGGTGTTGCCGAATGGCGTGGTACGTATCAACCCCAGGCCATTGTCTTTCATCAAAGACGCGAGTCGCTTCGGAAATACGGGCGATGCTTCGCCGCGGTAAGTGGCTTCATAGGCGTTGTCATCTTCGATGCTCTGCTCATAGGTTTCAATGGGGTAAAGCGTATTCCAATCTTGCTGAAGATATTTTTCAGCTAGCTTTTGCGCATTGAATTGCTGCACCCATTCGGGCAATTCCTGCATATAAAAGGTGCTGGATACCCAATTGCCCGAATTGCCTTCAAACCAATAGGCCGCATCGGCGAAGTGCCCCGCCGGAAGGATACCGCCTCTATCTTTGATGGCGATGCCGATGACCTTGGAGCGAAAGTTGGTAGCCAGCTTGAGCTGGTCGGTGATTGTGGAAGTAAGCAGGTTGCGAGGTGATTGTTTGCCTTCGGCTTCATCGGTACCAACACCGCTTACATTATCGTCCTGGGTGCAATACATCCGCTGGCCGGTTTGCTGGATGATGAAATCATTGCCGGCTATGCCATGTATGGCTGGGACGCTGCCTGTGTACACCGTACTGTGGCCAATGGCTGTATATGTGGGTACATAGGGTATGTAGGTGTTTTCACAGGAAAATCCTTCGCTAAGTAAGCGCTTGAAGCCTCCTGCGCCATAGCGATCGTAAAAGCGGTAGAGATAATCCCAACGCATTTGATCAACCATAAGCCCGACCACCAGTTTTGGGCGTGGCACCGATTCTTGAGCGTTGGCTTGTACGGAAAATAAGGATATCGCTAAAAAAACAACGCGCAGCTTCGTTATATTCATGATGCTTTATTCTGAGAAATGGATGTCAAATACCAATGTGGTATGGGCGGCTAAATTAGTAAATCCTGAATCGAAACAAAAAGCTGGGCGTAACAAACGCGTTATCCAGCCAAGCTGTCCGTTTTACGGCTCACTGCTATCTTCCGTACGGTTTGGACAATGGATTCACTATCATAACCGCATAGTCGCCAGAGCTCTTGCTGTTCACCGTGTTCCACGACTTCATCGGGGATACCCAGCCGGACTACCGATGCCTGATAACCATGGTCTGCCATGAACTCAAGCACAGCGCTGCCCATGCCGCCCTGGATGCATCCGTCCTCTATTGTAACGACTTTTTTGAATTGACCGAATACTTCATGAAGAAGGGCCTCATCCAGTGGTTTTACAAAACGCAGGTCATAATGCGCAGGGAAAATACCTTCCTCATTTAGGGTAATACATGCTTTCGTAGCCTCATTGCCAATATGGCCGATGCTGAGCAAAGCAACGTCTTCGCCATCGCAGAGCTTGCGGCCCTTGCCCACGTCTATTGCCTTGAGCGGTCTACGCCAATCGGGCATAACACCCTGCCCACGTGGATACCGGATGGCAAAGGGCCCTATGCCGTCCTGCTGTGCGGTATACATGAGATTCCGTAACTCTTCCTCATTCATAGGAGCTGCCACAACAAGGTTAGGAATGCAGCGCATGTAAGCAAGATCATAAGCGCCATGGTGAGTAGGGCCATCTGCTCCGGCGATACCAGCACGATCAAGGCAAAAAACCACGTGGAGATTCTGGATGGCTACATCGTGTATAACTTGATCATAAGCGCGCTGCATGAAGCTGGAGTAGATGTTGCAAAAGGGGATCATACCTTGTGTCGCCAACCCGGCAGAAAACGTCACCGCATGCTGCTCGGCGATGCCAACGTCAAAGGCCCGGTTGGGCATGGCCTTCATCATGATGTTCATGGAAGAGCCTGAAGGCATAGCCGGGGTAATGCCCATGATTTTGTCATTCACTTCGGCTAACTCGACCAATGTGTGCCCAAAGACGTCCTGGTATTTCGGCGCAACAGGTTTATCTGCCTTGGATTTTTTGATTTCACCGGTGATCTTATCGAATAAGCCCGGGGCATGCCATGTTGTCTGGTCTTTTTCAGCCAGCGCATAACCTTTGCCTTTCACCGTGATGCAATGTAAGAGTTTAGGGCCAGGAATATCGCGTAAATCATCCAAGATGTGCACTAGGCGCTTGACGTCATGCCCGTCGACCGGCCCAAAATAGCGGAAGTTGAGCGACTCAAACAGGTTGCTGTTTTTGAGAAGCGTGCCTTTTATGCTTTTTTCAATTTTTTTTGCCACGCCTAATGCATCTGGCCCGATTTCCGATAACTTGGTGAGCACATAAGCAATATCATCGCGGAATCGGTTCCAAGACTTAGAGGTGGTAATGCTTGTGAGGTATTCCTTTAACGCCCCTACATTGGGGTCAATGGACATGCAATTGTCATTGAGGATGACCAGTAAGTTGGACTTCTCAATGCCGGCATGGTTGAGCGCTTCGAAAGCCATGCCGGCAGTCATGGCACCATCACCAATTACAGCGACGTGCTGGCGGTCGGTCTCGCCTTTGTAGTGGGAGGCTACAGCCATCCCCAATGCCGCCGAAATGGATGTTGACGAGTGACCCACGCCGAACGAATCATATTCGCTCTCACCCCGTTTGGGGAAACCGCTAATGCCTCCCAGCACGCGGTTGGTATGAAATACATGGCGCCTGCCCGTGAGGATCTTGTGACCATAAGCTTGATGGCCGACATCCCAGACGAGTTGGTCGTATGGTGTGTTGAGCACATAATGCAAGGCCACCGTGAGCTCTACAACGCCAAGGCTAGCCGCAAAATGCCCGCCGTGGACGGACACGGTGTCAATGATGTATTGGCGTAATTCGCCGCATAATTTGACCAAATCGGCTTGGCCAAGTCGTTTGAGGTCTGCGGGTGTATTTATCTTCCTGAGTAGTTCTCCGGCTTCAATCTCCATAGTGTCCGGTTTGGAAAAACGGTACAAAGTAACTAATAATTATTCAATGGTGGTGTATCAAATTGTCCATTGCTGCTGTTTAATTGGCAGGTGTCCTTTTTTAACAAATCCAGTCGAAACAAAAACAAGCAGCAAACCACATTGTTTGGCGGCACGGTTAAATTACCAACTTGCATAGCATGCGTAAGTTAAGTAAGTTTGCAAAGCAAGATGCAAGTGGAAGGATACGAAATAAAGCTCCCGCAGTTTGAGGGGCCATTTGACTTATTGTTGTTCTTTATTGAGCGCGATGAGTTGAATATCCATGATATACCGATTGCTAAAATTACGAACGATTTCCTGGATTATATCCTGCATATGCAGGCGCTTAACATGGAGTTGGCCAGCGAGTTTATTTTTGTAGCAGCAACGCTGATGCGTATCAAGGCCAAGATGTTGCTCCCCAGGCCCGAGCTGGACGAAGAAGGTAATGAAATCGATCCAAAGCAGGATTTAATACAAAAGCTGGTTCTTTATAAGCAGTTCAAAGAGGTGTCTGAGGAACTGCGCTTATTGGAAGAACAACGGTTTATGCAGGCCAAGCGCGGAAATATCTCGACAGATTTGCGTATCATCGGTGAATATGCAGGACAGGGGGAGGAGCTTACCTCCTTTGATCTCTATAAGCTTATGCTCGTATACGAGAAGTTGATGTATAATTACACCGCCAGAAGTAAGGAAGTACGGCACACTGTGGTAAAATATCCTTATACGATAGAACAGCAGAAGAAAGCCATCGCTTCCTTGCTAGCAATCAATAAAAAACTGGATTTTAGTGTTATCGTCAAAAACTCTGAAAACAAGGTGCAGTTCGTTTATAACTTCTTAGCTATCTTGGAGATGCTCCAACAGCAGCTGCTGGAGTTGCAGAGTGGACTCGGATTCAATAATTTCTGGGTGACTGAAAAAGGGTAACCCAACTAAGCACTAAGTGGTATGTGAAGTGCTATGAGAGCAACGCCACATATTCTTCCCGTGAGATCATTCTGGCGCCCATCGAAGCAAGATGCTCTGTATAGACCTGGCAGTCAATCAGCTTATATTCGCCGGATTGGCAGAGCGAAACCAATGCCACCTTGGAGGCATTTGCTTCCCGACTAAACATGCTTTCGCCACAAAAGACCTGACCTACGGCTACACCGTAAAGTCCGCCGACCAGTTTGCTGTCGCGCCACACTTCCACTGCATGGGCAATTCCGAGGTCATGCAGCCTGATATAGGCTCGCCGCATATCATCCGTAATCCAGGTGCCATCTTGCCCGCGACGCGGCTGCGAAGCACAGCTGGCGATTACATGTGCAAAAGCTTGGTCGTAGGTGACAGTAAACCGGGTGGAACGCAGCACTTGCCGCATACTCTTGCTGATCTTCAATTCGCTGGGGAACAGCACAAACCGTTCGTGTGGCGAATACCAAAGAATGGGGGTGTCATCGCTATACCAAGGGAATATACCCCTTCTGTACGCTGCTATGAGCCGTTCGGGGCGTAAGTCACCTCCGATAGCCAAGAGCCCATCTGGTTCAGCAAGTGCTGGATTGGGGAAGTGGATATCATTGGGGTTAAGCTCGAAAATCATCCGGTCTATTCCGGTTGTCGGGGTTCTTTACTGATTTCATCAAACAGCTTATCCATGTGTTCCACATACTCGTTGGTGTCGTCTAAGAAAAACTCAAGCTGCGGAACAATCCGTGCCTGGTTTTTGATGCGGGCACCTAACTTATAGCGAATCTCATTTACGTGGGATTTGATGCTGGCCAAATGCTCCTTAGCCTGTTTTGTGTTGAGGAAGCTGAGATATACCCGCGCAATTGCTAAATCGGGAGTTACCCGAACCCGGGTGACCGTAATGAACGCCCCAGGAGCCCATGCACTGCCTTCGCGCTGGAAGAGCTCTCCCAAATCCTGCTGGATTACTCCAGCAAACCGTTGTTGCCTTTTGCTTTCTGTGCTCATGGTATAGGTGCTTTACATTTAGAGGTAGTAACCAATACTCAACACAAAGGTAACAAATTTTATTGAACACTAATCCCCTCATCGTTCTCCGTCCGCAAAAAGCGGTCGGTGATTAATGTTAAACATGCAATTTAAAAAAAAAAATTGTATAATAAAAAACAAATACCGATATTTGCAAGCTCTTTGCAAAAAGGCGATTAATAAGATAAAAACAGCATACAATCATGTCAAGAGTTTGTGATTTAACAGGAAAAGGGGCGATGAACGGATACAACGTTTCCAATTCAAACGTGAAAACGAAACGTAAATTTTATCCTAATTTGCAAACCAAGCGGTTCTTCATCCCCGAAGAAAACCGTTGGATTACCCTGAAAGTATCCACCTCGGCGATAAAAACCATCAATAAAAACGGTATTACGGCCGTCATTAACAAGTTTATCAAAAAAGGATACGTTTAATTATACAAGTATACGCCCGCCTGATTTCAGCGGATAATAACATATAAAGCAATGGCTAAAAAAGGAAATAGGGTACAAGTGATTTTGGAGTGTACCGAGCACAAGGAAAGCGGTCTTCCTGGGATGTCGCGTTATATCACGACGAAAAACAAGAAGAACACGACTGAACGGTTGGAGTTGAAGAAATTCAATCCCGTTCTGCGGCGTGTGACCGTTCACAAGGAGATTAAGTAAATCCGCAATTGCTTTCCAAAGCAATTTGCATAACTCATTAACGATATGGCAAAGAAAGCAGTAGCATCACTCAAAACAGGTAAGGGCAAGGACTATACAAAGGTAATCACTGCCGTGCGGTCTCCGAAGACCGGTGCATACACCTTTAAGGAACTGATTGCGCACAATGACCACGTCAAAGAAGCCATAGAAGTGGCTCGCGAAACCGTAACAGAGACGGCCGCACAGTAGTCTTTGTGTTTGTAGCATTTTAGAAAGCCGTTTCGGGGGTCTACCGGAAGGGCTTTTTTTGTTATGTTTGTCACTTAGGTTAGAAGCATGGGACTATTTGATTTTTTCAAAAAAAAGCAGGAGACCCCTGAAGCACAGGAGGCCCTTGACAAGGGGTTGGAAAAGACCAAAGAAGGCTTTTTGTCGAAGATTACTAAGGCGATGGTGGGTAAATCCACTGTAGATGACCAAGTGCTGGATGAGCTGGAGGAGGTGTTGGTCACGTCTGATGTAGGGGTAAGTACGACGCTCAAAATCATTGAGCGTATCCAAGCGCGTGTAGCACGCGATAAATATGTAAACACGAGCGAGCTGAACGCTATCCTGCGTGAGGAAATCCAAGCACTTCTTGCCGAAAACAACAGCTCAGATTTTGAGCATTTCGAATACGGGGAACACAAGCCGTATGTCATCATGGTGGTGGGGGTCAATGGCGTAGGCAAAACGACGACTATCGGAAAACTAGCCCATCAACTTAAAGAAGCCGGCAATAGCGTGGTGCTGGGCGCCGCAGACACCTTTCGTGCTGCCGCGGTAGACCAAATCAGACTCTGGGGCGAACGGGTAGGGGTGCGGGTGGTGGCGCAAGCCATGGGTTCGGACCCGGCTTCCGTGGCCTTCGACACCGTAAAATCTGCCGTAGCAAACGGAGATGACGTGGCTATCATCGATACCGCTGGAAGGCTTCACAACAAAGTGGCCCTGATGAACGAGCTGACCAAGATCAAACAGGTCATGCAAAAGGTAGTGCCCGGTGCCCCGCACGAGATACTACTCGTGCTCGATGCTTCAACGGGGCAGAATGCCATTGAACAATGCAGACAATTTACCCAGGCTACCGATGTCAATGCGCTGGCACTGACTAAGCTGGATGGTACGGCCAAAGGTGGCGTGGTCATCGGGATCTCGGACCAATTCAAAATTCCTGTGAAGTATATCGGTGTGGGGGAGAAAGTAGGTGACCTGCAGTTATTCAACAAAAAGGAATTTGTCGATTCATTATTTAAGTAATTAAGGGGCGACGTATAGCGGATGAAGACAAAACTTGTTAAACCAGCCCCCCAAGCTGGTTCACCCCGTGTAAATGTGGTGACTTTGGGCTGTTCGAAGAATATCCATGATAGTGAAATCCTCATGGGGCAATTGCGAGGTAATCGCATGGAAGTGGTGCATGAAGCAACCAACATTCGGACAGATGATATCGTGGTCATCAACACCTGCGGCTTTATAGACAACGCCAAGCAGGAGTCCATTGATACCATTCTGCAATATAGCGCACTCAAGAGTGAAGGCCGGGTAGGCAAGGTCATCGTAACAGGATGCCTTTCCGAGCGGTACAAGCCCGAATTGCAAGCCGAAATTCCCAATGTGGACGCATACTTCGGAACTAATGACCTGCAAAATCTGCTTGGAACCATCGGGGCTGATTATAAACATGAGTTGTTGGGTGAACGTATGCTTACTACGCCTTCGCATTTTGCGTATTTTAAGATTGCCGAAGGCTGCAACCGGCCTTGCTCGTTTTGTGCCATCCCGCTTATGCGGGGAAAACACATATCCAAACCGATGGAGAGC
The DNA here is from genome assembly GCF_016533505.1 of Parapedobacter sp. ISTM3. Lineage (NCBI taxonomy): Bacteria > Pseudomonadati > Bacteroidota > Sphingobacteriia > Sphingobacteriales > Sphingobacteriaceae > Parapedobacter > Parapedobacter sp. ISTM3. Next base: position 68,807 of record NZ_JAENGN010000018.1, read on the forward strand.
TTGGTGGATGAAGCCCGGTACCTGGCTAAAAATGGTACGAAGGAGCTTATCCTTATTGCGCAGGACCTGACGTACTATGGACTGGATTTGTATGGCAAACGCAATTTGGCGGAACTCTTGCGTAGACTCTCAGATGTGGAAGGTATTGAATGGATACGGCTGCAATACGCTTACCCCTCAGGGTTCCCCATGGATATCCTTGATGTGATGAACGAACGTAGCAACATCTGTAACTACCTTGACATGCCGCTGCAACATATCAGCGACAACATGCTGCGTTCCATGCGCAGGGGTATCACGAAACAAAAGACCATTGACTTGGTCAACGCGATCCGTGATCGCGTGCCAGCGATCTCCCTACGCACAACGCTTATTTGCGGCTATCCGGGCGAAACGGAACAAGATTTTGAGGAGCTGCAACAGTGGGTGGCTGATACGCGATTCGACCGTTTGGGTTGCTTTACCTATTCGCATGAGGAAAAAACGCATGCGTATAATTTGCCGGACGATGTGCCGGATGATGAAAAAGCCGCACGCGTAGAACAGATCATGGAGATTCAGCAGGATATTTCATATACTATCAATCAAACGAAAGTAGGAAAGACTTATAAGGTGTTAATCGATAAAGTGGATGGGGCACACTTTGTAGGGCGTACTGAATACGACTCACCGGAAGTGGACAACGAGGTGCTTATTCCTACCGATGGCCACTACGTCGCTCCGGGAAGTTTTGCCCGTGTGCATATTGAGCATGCCGAAGACTTCGACTTGTATGGAGCGATTGTCAAATAATCGTTATTAGTCGTCGCTTTTACAGGCAAGCATTATCTTTGTTTACCAATGAAGGCGACTTACATAGACTATCGCGATACGAACAGCTTTTCTAAAACGCTGTTGGCTTATTTAGATAACGACTCTGCGCTGGAACCATTTACGGGCAATAGGCCAGATATCGCCGGCTTTGCTAACCAAATACAAGCCAAAGCGGGCAAGACCGACCGGATGTTGTTGGTGCAAAGTTTGAGGAGGCAGTACGGCACGTTGTTGGAAGAGGGATCCCAAGTCGCTTCCAGCATAGCGGCATTGCTGGATGAGCGAACCTTTACCGTCACTACGGGCCATCAACTCAATATTTTCACTGGGCCACTATATTTCATTTTTAAGATTGTCACCACCATCAAACTGGCTCGGGATCTTAAAGAGGCGTTTCCGGAATATACTTTCGTGCCGGTATATTGGATGGCCACGGAAGACCATGACTTTGCCGAAATTAACCACGTGCGGCTCCACGGCAAAAAAATTGCGTGGGACGCTCCGGCACAGGGTGCCACTGGCCGGTTAACGATTTCGGGAATGGCTGAAGCCGTGCGTCAATACCAAAGCTTCCTTGGCCTGTCGGTCAATTCTTCAAAGTTAGCGAAGCTAATGGAAGAGGCTTACCTACGCCAAGATAATTTGGCGACAGCTACCCGTTATTTGGTCCATGCGCTGTTCGGAAAGCATGGGCTTGTCGTTATGGACGCCGACGACACGTCGCTAAAGCGTTATTTCGCGCCGTTGGTTGAACAAGATATATTGAGTGAACATAGCCATGCGGCAATAACGCAAACTTCAAAGGCTCTTGAAGCGGCGGGCTTTAATACCCAGGTGCACGCACGTGAAATCAACTTTTTTTACCTAACTGAGGCTTTTCGGGAACGGATCGTCAAATTGGACGATGGACGCTACGAAGTACTCCATCAAAACATGTTTTTTACGGAAGAAGAGCTCAAAGTAGAGATACAAAACCATCCTGAGCGATTTAGCCCAAATGTGGTAATGCGTCCGCTATACCAAGAAGTCATTTTACCGAACCTCGCCTATGTTGGTGGTGGAGCCGAAATGGTGTATTGGATGCAACTAAAGGCCTGCTTCCAACATTACAAGGTAGACTATCCCATCCTTGTGCCTCGCAACTCGGCCATGGTGACCGACGACAATATGGCGGTGAAAGTGCTTCGCCTCGATTTGACGTTTAAGAGTATCTTCAAGGATACGGAAGAGCTAAAAAAAGAATATGTAAGGAGGCACACGAAACATCGACTCAATCTCAACGATGAGTGGATGGAGCTTAATGCCATATTCAGTAGGCTGCGGTTGCGGGCGCATAAAATTGACCCCAGCCTGGGCCCAAGTACCGATGCGGTAAAGGCCAGACTCAAAAAAGCCATCAACAACCTGGAAAAAAAATTATTGAAAGCAGATAAACGAAACCACGAGGACGCGTTGATTCAGATAGATCGCATTAAAGACAGGCTTTTTCCTGACGGAGCATTGCAGGAGCGGTCCGAAAACTTTGGGCTACTTTATGTCAAATATGGAGACCAATTGATCGACGAACTGTTGCGGCATTTCCGGCCATTGGACTTCAAGTTTACTATCATCTATTGATTAGTATTAATGCGCTATAAGGCCGAGCGCGTGGTTAACGGAGTGCTGGAAGCCCTTCCGGCGACGTGAACCTTCCTTGCGCGTTTTGACTTTTTCTTCATTTTATTAATCCAGATAAGCGTTCCGGTGACGGGCAGTGAAGTAGCAATCAGGCAAGCGAAGAAGTAAAGTATTTTCGAAAACGTCCCGTATACGTTGCCGACATGAAGCGCTTTGATGGAGCCCGCAATGCGTTCGTTGAAGGGCTTCTGGGAAAATATGTCCAACGAAAGGAGCGCGCCGGTCTGTGTGTCCAACGAAATCTTATCGCCAGCGGCTGGTGCAAAAAAGCCCACTTTGGTCTTGGTGATTTGGGTGGGAGCATCTGGGCTTGTTGGGAGGGAAATAGCGTAGTCTCCGGCATATGGCAAATGAGTGTCAGCCGAAGCGATCAACGCTGGTAAGGCCAAGGGCGGAGCCTGCTGCGCCGTATCTGCGGCTGCAAATTGGGCGGCGATATCCAATGAGCCATCGCGATGAGTCGCCGATCCGTGCTGTGACCTTGGCCCTCCGCCCGAGGAACCCCCTTCGGGCTTGTAAGTGCCGAGGGTCTTCTGTAATCCGGTGCGGTACCAGGGAAATGACCACTGTGGTCCCGTGATGCCCATTATCAAAAGCAATGCCAGCGCATAGAAAGCCAGCGAATTATGTAGGTCGTGGTTGGTGCGTTTCCAATTGCCGCTAACCTTTATTTTAAGCCCTTGTTTCCAGTTTTTCACTTTTGGAGGAAACCAGATGACCAGACCGGTGATGCATCCCAGCGTAAAGATGATGGTGGCCCAACCACTGATGATGCTGCCCAGCCGCCTGTTTTCAAGGCCGTCAATAATAGGCTGCTCAATTTTGTCCAATAGCAGCCACCGGTGAAGGCTGAACATCATACTCATGAAATCCTTGACTGTATTTTTGTCGTTGGACGATCCGAGGATCTCACCAGTGTAGGGATTTACCATGTAGGCTGTGCCAAAGCGGCTGTTGTCACCGGCTACTTTTACCATGTACGTATAACTTCTTTTTGGATCGTGCGGGACGTTTACAGACGTAATTTTTCCTCCGGAATGCGCTTCTACCTGCCGTAAAAAGGCATCGGGGGATTTTCGTTCGGCATCTGGCTGGATGTTGACGTTATAAAGATGGGGAGCGCCCCATTCCGTAAGCTCGCTGTTGAAGACATAAATGGTGCCGGATAGGCAGACTAAAAAAATGATTAAGCCGCTGGTTAAACCTAGCCAAAGATGGATGTCATTAAAAAGCTTTCTGATTTTTTGCCAGGTGTTTGGGGTTGCGCTTGCCATGGAAAGGTGTTATTCTCGCTGAAGCCATTAATATTGAAACAATCTAAATAAAGATGCAAATAAAAGATATTTAGATTAAAAAAAAGAAATCTGTCGTGTACTTTTTACTTTTCCCGGGTGAAAGGGACAAACCGTACTGCAGAGAGCTCCGTCCGAATAACCTTGCCGCGCTTCTTTTCGATTAATACCAATGTTTGTACGGCGGTAGGGGGGCCTACAGGCACAATCATTTTTCCGCCGTCCTTTAATTGTTCAATTAATGCAGGAGGTATTTCTTCTGGCGCGGCTGTAACTACAATGGCATCAAATGGGGCTTTGGGTTCAAGCCCCTTGTAACCGTCGCCAATGATGACCGTTACATTGTCGTAACCCTGTTGCTGCAGCAGGTTTTTGGCTCGATTGCCCAACTCAGGGACAATTTCTATGGTATAAACTTCCCTCACAATTTCTGCTAGCACCGCTGCTTGGTAGCCAGAGCCTGTGCCGATTTCAAGTACCCGATCGCTAGCCTTTGGGGCTAGTAACTGTGTCATGTAGGCAACGATGTACGGTTGGGAAATCGTTTGGTTATATCCGATGGGTAGCGGCGTATCGTCGTAAGCGTGTTTTCGAAGTGACATTGGCACGAATAGGTGCCTTTCGACGGTTTGCATGGCTTTTAAGGTGGCCGGGTGACTGATCCCGCGTGTGGTAAGCTGGTTGCCCACCATGTGGTAGCGTAAGTCTGTATAATTTGAAGAAAGTTGGCCATGGCAAGCCACCTGCATGATGGATAATATGGCGGTTAGTACCTTCATGGTTTAATCCGTTCGGTTACCTTGGCCATGGTCGCGGTATCACGTCCAACGAGTTCGAAATAAGCTATATCGGGCTTAAACATGCTGCCGCCATTGATGCGGACGAAGATTCGCTCTAGAATCGCTTCCCGATTATTGATAGGGGCGTAGACAACATATGCTTTGCTTTTACTGCAGTATGACAGGCGTAAAGGAAGATTCTTATATGCAGTTAGACGCAACTCGAAGTCCCCGTTGTCGAGCGCTTTGTGGATAATGCCATAGGCCATCGTACGTTGTACGAAATTCAGGTCTTTGCGTACGCCTCCTTCTGCGTATCGTATCCAATAGACATTTACCGGCTCATCAGCATCCACCATGTTGCCTTTCATGTTGAGTTGATATACGACCGTATTTTCGTCCGGGTCGCGTTGCAGGTAAAAAAGCTGTTTCTTTTCCTTGGGTACAGGCAGATTTTCTAAGACAACCTTTTTTTCAAATTTGTTTTCTTGCGCTATAAGGCCCAGCGCGGAAAAAAGGAAAGCAATGCTAATCTTGCTCTTGAGCCAGATGTACTGTTTCGCGTTTTTCAGTGTATGTTGTTTAAGAAACAAACTTGATAGCATAGTACACCTCTTTTTTCAAAAATAATGAAAATTTCTTTAATCGCTCTTACCTATACGAACCATCTTGCCGGTTCTGGGAGTAGCATGGGCGCGATAGCGGGCTATGCATTAGCCTTTAATGATTAACTAAGATGACGGAAATATGTTTTTCTTTAAACTTATGTAACTTAGTTTGTTGGGACGCTTGGAGTACGGAAGCCACTTTGTATGACCGTCCATGAGTCACGTTAAGCGGAAGGTTGGGCGGCCTAAAAAATGAAAGGTTTCCAAACGGGGAGAATGGAAACCTTTACTAACCAATTATAAACCTAAATTATGATGTAACAAAGATAGTGTATTTTTTACACTAACCAAAGAAAAATTGAAAATTTATCATTGATGGCATGACCGAAATATTTGTCGCTTTTTATCTCTTTGTTTGAAGTCAATGCAAACGCAAATGCCCTGTAAAACGAAGCGTATAAAAATGAGCGGTGTAATGTGTATATTGCTCCCAAATTTCCCAAAATTATGAAAAGGCCATTTATTCTATTAACCTCTGGCATGTTGCTGGCGTACATCGTTGGCTATGCGCAACCGATCGATGAGGTTTACAATCAAAAAATTAAGGAGTATACGACTGATGGGCGTTTTTTGCCTTCATCAGTGCTCAACCTGCTTGATGATCCTAGGGTGCCGTCGCCTTTGAAGCACTTCGGCGAAATTATCGGAGCGCCTGGCATCATGTATAATACAACACAGATTTATGGTTATTTCGATAAGCTTGCACAGACCTCTGGGCGAGTGAATATGATGCAAATCGGCATGACGGAAGAGGGCCGCCCATTACATTTGGTGGTTATTGCCGACGAGCATACAATGGAAAACCTGGATCAATATAAAGCCTTGCTCGCCAAATTGGCTGATCCCCGAAAAGTACAGGCTGGGGAAGCTGCCGCCATTATCAGTCAAGCCAAGCCGGTTTATTTCCTCAACGGCGGCTTGCACTCTCCCGAAACGGGATCCCCGCATATGCTCATGGAACTGGCCTATCGCTTGGCTACCGATACCGCTGCATACATAAAGGACATCCGTGAGCGGGTCATCACTATCATCAATCCAGTTTCTGAACCGGATGGCTGGGATAAGCAGACCGACTGGTACAACCGTTACACCAAATCCCGTACCGATTGGGATGACGGGATGCCGTCGCGGCCACCGTATTGGGGGAAATATACCGTGCATGACAACAATCGAGACGGCTTACAAATTTCCCAAGAACTCACTAAAGCTGCTTACCGAGTATATTATGAGTGGCATCCCACCGTGTTGCTCGACCTCCATGAATCCGTGCCTTTGCTTTATATTTCGGTCGGCACAGGGCCGTATAACGCTGATCTTGACCCAACGACGATCAATGAGTGGTCGTTGCTGGCTCAATATGAGATGACCCAGCTCGCGGCCCAAGGCCTTCCTGGCGTGTTTACGTGGGGTTTTTACGATGGATGGTATCCGGGATATCTCTTCTGGATAGCTAATAATCATAATAGTATTGGTCGCTTTTATGAGACATTTGGCAATGCTGGGTCAAATACCTTCTTGAGGGATATTGCCACAAGTAACTACGCCGGCAAGCCGGCAACGAGCCGTGAATGGTACCGACCTGAGCCCGCCACGGCAAAGGTCATCTGGTCCTTGCGGAACAACGTTAATTATATGCAGGCTGGCGTACTTGCTGGCCTGCGGTTTGCATCAATTAATGGAAAGACTTTGCTCGAAAATTTCTATCAAAAAGGAGTGAAAGCTATAGAAAAAGGTAAAACGGATACCTTAAAGGCGTTTATAATCCCTAAGACGCAGCGCGATCCGGGCATGGCTGCTTACTTGGTAAACCAATTGCGGGCGCAAGCTATTGAGGTGCATGAAGCCATATCCGGTGCAAACCGAGGGGATTACGTGGTAAAGCTGGACCAACCTTATCGCAACTTGGCTGTCTCGCTGTTGACCGAACAGCGATTTCCGAAAGACGCTGAATTTCCACCATATGATGATATTGCCTGGACGTTTGGTCTGTTGTACGGCGTGGATGTGCTGCAGACCAACGATGCAGATTTTTATCCGGACAACACGCTTAGGCTGTTGACGGAAAACGTGGTCTACAGAGGTAGTGTGCGCGGCACTGGATCGACTTATCTGATCCCTTACAGGGCTCAGCAAACTGTGCTTTCAAGCCTGTTCTGGCTTAAGGCAAACGACCCGAAGGTGGGCGTCGAGGTGCTGGACGCCGACGTGGTGCTGGGTGCAGACACCCTTGGTCGCGGTAGTGTGCTATTTAGCGGCTTAAATGCTTCGCGGGCGAGAGAACTTGCCGCCACGTTTGGCCTGGACCTGTTGGCTACCGATGAAACGATAAGCGCCGATAAACACCCCGTAAGTTTGCCGCGCATCGCAGTTTACCATAGCTGGTCATACACCCAGGATGAAGGATGGACACGTTTCACGTTTGAGCAACGGGGTATCCCCTACACGTCCATTGATAAGGATGATCTCAAACAAGGCCAGCTGAATGATCGCTTTGATGTTATTTTGGTGCCCCGCTTGCGCGGGGCGGGCAAGGATTTTATTCATGACGTCGATAGGAAGCTCGGCCCTATGCCATTTACCAAGACTAAGGACTATCCGTCCCACGGTTATCCCGATTCCACAGATGACATGACCGGCGGTCCTGGTTTTGACGGAGTAGCTAACCTGCATGCTTTTGTCAATAATGGAGGTGCTCTCATTGCTTTCGACAATTCTACCGCGATGTTGGCTGAGGTAGGGGTAGCTGAAGGGTTGAGCCAAAAATCCACGGCAAATATGCTACACCCCGGTTCGGTCGTGCAGGCACGTGCACGGGTTCCCTCTAGCCCCATTCTTTATGGTTATCCCGAATTGTTCCCTATCTTCCGTGGCAATGGACCGGTATTGCAGGTTGAAAGGCAACACAGGGATAGACTAGTCTTGCAATACGGCGCTCCTACCGCCAAGCAGGATATCGAATACACAGGTCCTATCTTGGGCTTGCAAGGAGCGCCAACGAAGCAGGCCGAAAAACCGAAAAATTATTCACCGAAGGATTATCCGTATGTGTTATCAGGTATGGTGCGTAATGAAGAGCTTATTCTCGGAGAAGGAGCCATCTTCAATGTGCCGGTCGGAAAAGGGCGTGTTGTGGGATTTACGTTTGATCCGCTACACCGCTACTTAAATCACCACGATGCGCCGATGGTATGGAATTCAATTATCAACTGGAACCATTTAGATAAAGAATAGATGTGCCATGAACACACATCCGCTAAGCAATGTGATCGAAAGAATCTGTAGCCCTCAGCCAATGACGACTGATTGGTTGTGAAAGGCGGCGGATAGAAAAAACGAAAGGTTTCCAAACGGGGAGAATGGAAACCTTTACTAACCAATTATAAACCTAAATTATGATACTGCAAAGGTAGTGTATTTTTTACACTATGCAAAATAAAATTTATTTTTTTGAAGTAGGCGTGGGTGGCTTAGAAAGATAATAACCATCACTGGGAAGCGATGACGGCAAACCGGCGAGAATTGCATTTCTGTATAACTTTCATTAAGTTTGGCACACATTGTAAAAAGACTGACCATGAAACCAGCAGCGCAAATATTGTCTAGGAGAAGTGCGCTAAAGACAGTGACGGTCTCGGGGGCTACAATATTGGCAAGCGGGGTGCTTCCTCACATCGCTGCTTCCAATGCAGCCCTTCCTCCGGTGTTGAAAGGTAAAATCAATCATTCGGTTTGTCGGTGGTGTTATCCGTCTATCCCTCTGCCAGATTTATGCCAAGCGGCAAAGGAAATAGGCATATCGGGCATTGATTTGGTAGGACCAGACGAGTGGCCCGTATTGCAGCAGTATGGCCTACACGCGGCCCTGCCACATGGAGCAGGACGAGGTATCACTGAAGGATTCAATGACACAAGACTCCATGACGAACTCGTAGCGAGTTATGAAGCGATGATTCCGAAGGTCGCTGCCGCTGGCTACAATCAGCTTATCTGTTTTTCGGGCAATCGTAATGGGCTAGATGACGAGCAAGGTATTAAAAACTGCGTCGCCGGTCTGAAACGGGTGATGGATACCGCTGAAAAATATGGCGTCACCCTGGTGATGGAATTGCTGAACAGCAAAGTTGACCACCCTGACTACCAATGCGACCATACGGCTTGGGGTGTAGCGGTATGTGACGAAATAGGGTCCAATCATTTTAAGCTACTTTATGATATTTACCATATGCAGATTATGGAAGGTAATATCATCGATACCATACAAAAGTATAATGCATACATCGCCCATTTTCATACCGCCGGCGTGCCTGGCAGAAATGAAATTGATAGCACGCAAGAACTCAATTACCCTGCGATAATGAGAGCTATTCAAGAGACGGGATTCAAAGGCTATGTAGCGCAAGAATTCATTCCAAAGCGGCCAAACGCACTAGCATCGCTAAAGCAGGCGATACAGATTTGCGACGGGGCATAAAAAAGTCTCCAAACGGGGAGGATGGAGACTTTTTAACTAACCAATTATAAACCTAAATTATGATGCCACAAAGATAGTGTAAAATGTACACTAAGCAAAAAAAATTTAAAAAAAAATTGTTTTCGGCGGTCTTGACATAAACAGGTTTTCTAGGTGTGATTCCGGTAAAGATCCTTATTTTTGAAATATGGGCGGTAGACTAACCTTTTCGGTTTTAGTAGTGTTGGGGGCGATCCTGGGGCATACTACTTACGCCCAGCATTTGAAGCCGGCCTATAACATTCATCAATTTGACAACCGATATGGGTTATCGAATAGCGCGGTTAACTGCCTACTTCATGATGCTGATGGAATGTTATGGATAGGTACATGGGACGGATTGAACCGTTATGACGGTAAAGACTTTCACGTTTTCAACTACCAGATCAAAGCTCGTTCACAAGGGTTAATTAGCAATATTGTGCAAGGGCTGGCTCAGGATCGTCAACGCCGGATATGGATCAGCACCGTCGAGGGGATTTCAAGTTATGACAAGTCGTCCGGCAGGTTCAAACATTATTTTTATCAGCCAGTTGCAAAGGGTATTCGGGAAGATGAGTTTGAGGTTGCCGTAGACACCGCCGGAGTGGTTTATGCCCGTACTCCACAGCACGGATTGGCGCGCTATGATGCGGGGCGCGATACATTTTTGGCATGCACCTTGCCCAGTGCTTCCGTACCGCTTACAAAAATCCAGATAGACTCATCTAATCGGCTTTGGACGCTTACGCAAACTGGCGAAGCTTTCGTCTATGAATTGGCTTCAACTGATACGTTTCGTTTGGTTTACCAGTTTCCCGTAAAACAGTACCCCATTACCGGGCTGCACGAGGCCAATGGTGCGATCTTCCTGAGCGATCGATTGGGCAATCTTTACCGTATCACCCCCGGTATGCTCAACTATCAGCATATCGCATCATTGGGGCACTCGGTTGGTACCATGGTATGGTATGATGATCGGTATTACATTGCGTTGGCGACCCAAGGTATACTGGCGTTGGACGCTTCGTTTGCTCCTCAGCCGCTGGATGCTGGCATTGGTGTGCTTAGGGCAATGAACGTGCGCGACTGGGCTGTCGGCAAGGATCAATTACTTTGGGTAGCCACTGATGGTAACGGGTTTGTCCGTGTGTCCCCGCGCAACAACCCTTTTTATACAATCTCGCCCGAGAGCATGGCTTCACGTGCCCCAGTGAGGGCGATATTGGAAGTAGACGGAGATCTCTGGGTAGGAACTAAGGGAGGTGGTATTGCTATCCTTCGCGATTTTGTGCCACAGCGTTCACATCAAGACAATTGGAGGCAGGTATCAACGACCAACAATTTGGTAAATAACGACGTTTTTGCCATTGTTGGCAGCCAAACGAAGGGCCTCGTATACATTGGTACCGATGGGCGTGGGATGGCCGTGTATGACCGCCGCCGACAAAAGCTATATAATTGGGATGCGTTGGAAGGGCACGAAAACTTTCCTGAATTCGGATCGGTTTATGCCATTGTCGAAGATCATGATGGGACATTATGGGTGGGGACAAGCGGTTACGGCCTGCTCCACCTCCGCGTGGATGAAACCGCGGCTGGTAGGATGCATGTCACCTTTATTCGGCAATATCAGAATGTTCCTCAAGGGGAAGGGCTTGCCAATGACATCGTGTACTCACTTTGCCTGGGATTGGATAACCAGCTCTGGGTGGCTTGTCGCTATGGGGGGCTGAGCTTGTTGGACAAAGCTACCGGTCACATTACCAATTTTAAGGCCTTCACCTATGTGGGCAGTCTGTCAAATAACGACGTATTGTCGCTGTATCGCGATCAGCGCGATCGGCTGTGGGTAGGGACCAGTTTTGGGCTTAATTGGATATCGTTGCATGATGTAAACGACAGCGTTCCTGCATTTCAGCGAATTACTGCAGCAGATGGCCTCCCCAACAATACTATTCACGCAATTACTTCAGATGAGGAGGGGCACATCTGGATTAGCACGAATAAAGGGTTGGCACGTATTCAGCCTGAAAGCGGCTTGGTTGTGCAGTTTCAGCAAAACGACGGCCTGCAGAGCGCCGAATTCAGCGACGGGGCGGTTTGGAAAGATCCCCTTGGCTTCCTTTATTTCGGGGGCATTTACGGGCTCAACTATTTCCAGCCGCAGCAAATTCCTAATGATACGGATCTCCCCAATTTGGTCATCCAGCGTCTTCAACTTGGTGGTTGGCGTATGGGAGATGCTGAATATCAGGTGTTACAACCGAATGGTGGCACGCCACCATTGTTTACGTTGTCTCGCAATCAGAACTATTTTTCGGCAGAAATCCATGCATTGAGCCACCTTCAAGCTGATAAGTGTGCCTATGCCTGGTTACTGGAGGGCCACGATATCGAATGGCAATATCATGGTGCAGACGGGAAGATTAGCTACAGCAATGTGCCGCCAGGCAGCTATCGGCTATTGGTCAAGTGGTCAAACGGTAGTGGGGTGTGGACGGCCGCTACGCCGATGCTCGATGTGCATATTTCTCCATATTGGTGGCTGACATGGCCCGCACTCTTGACGGCAGCTTTTGTTTTGGTATCCATCGGTTATTGGCTGTACAACAACCACAAGAACAGGTTGGAAATTCAGCATCGCCTGCAATTGGAGCTCAGCTTGCGGGAGAAAGACGAAGCGTTGCACGAAAACCAGCTAAACTTTTTTACCAACATCGCACATGAATTACAAACGCCGCTCACGCTGGTTATGGGAGTCGCCGAACAACTGGAGAATGCCCCGTCCGTATCCCAGCCTGCCAAGCGTCAGGCGCTCATCGCTATGTTGCGGCAGCAGGCTTCGCGCCTCACCTATTTGGTGCAGCAATTGCTCGAATTCCGTAAAGCCGAGGCCGGTCACCTACAAACAGATTATCGTCAGCTCGACGTGACGGCACTGCTGACCAACCTTTGCCAGCTTTTCGAGCCGATGAGTGAGCAGCAGCATATTACTTACGAGTACCATGTGCCAGACGGACTGCAGTTGGCCACAGATAGCGACAAACTGGAAAAAATCACATTTAACCTCCTGTCTAATGCATTCAAGCATGCCGGTTCGCATGAGCACATCGTGTTTTCGGCCTCGCTGAATAAATCGCTACGGATCCTCCAGTTGCAGGTATCCAATTCTGGCTGCCAGTTGGCACCCGGCGAAGCCCTACGCATCTTCGAAAAATTCCAGACCGGAAAGACACACAATGCCGGGCATTATAGTACAGGTATTGGCCTAGCGTTTACCAAAGAATTGGTGAGTTTGCTCGCCGGTGAAATCAAAGCGACAATTGCGGAGGGGTGGATTACCTTCCGCGTTGCATTACCCATTCCTGCGGCGAATGACCATCAGGCCGCTGACGAGCCTTCGCGCTACCTTCCATCGATCTATGCCGAAATGGCAACGCCTGCTGCACCGTCTTTACTCAACGCCGCCGACTACAATAAAGTAGCGCTGTTGGAGAAGCTGACCGAAGCACATAAACGAACAGTTCTTGTTGTTGAGGACGAGCAGGATATCCGCTATCTGATTCGGGAGGTGCTCAAGCCTTATTACATTATTTATGAGGCTACTGATGGCATGGAGGCAATCGGGGTCATCCGCAATCATCCGCCGGACCTCATCATTAGTGATGTGATGATGCCTGGCATGGACGGCCTTTCCCTCTGCCAGAAAGTTAAGAACGCTCCGTCCACCTGTCATATTCCCTTTGTTATCCTATCGGCGAAGGGCGCTCTTGAGCAACGTAATGAGGGCTACGAGGTAGGCGCTGACGCCTATATTGCCAAGCCGTTTCATGGCAGCCATCTACTTATACGCATCAAAAATTTGTTTGAGCAACAACATCGCTTACACCAACGGCTCCGGCATGCTGACTCAGTTGAAAACCTCGTCCATACGGGTAATCCCGAACAAGATGATTTTCTGGAAGCGCTGGTTGCACAAATTATGAAACACCTGGAGAATCCAGCGTTGAATGCAGGCATCTTGGAAGAAGCGTTGTCCATGAGTAAGATGCAACTTTATCGCAAGCTAAAGACCATTAGCGGAATGACTCCTTCGGAGTTTATCCGCCATGTTCGGCTCAAGCAGGCCACGCACCTGCTGGCTACTACCGAACTTACTGTTACTGAAATCTTCTACCAAATAGGCTTCAACAACCAGTCGTATTTTTTCCGTGAATTCAAGAAGCACTACGGCTGCTCGCCAAATGAATACCGTTCTAGGCTTCAAATCAATTCTTAACTATTTGTTCATCAGCATTTTGCTTGAAAGTACATAAAAATGCAACTATAGTGTAATACACGTGTTGTATTCCGCTGTTACATTTGCCCTTGCCAGTTATACATATATTAAATTTATGACGAATGGAACCAATTAAACGATTATTCCGCAAGCCCATGCTGCTTGTTTGCATGCTGTACAGTATGGTATTTCAGCCTGCTTTGGCTCAGCCATCTATTAGTGGCCGGGTCGCCGATGAAAGCGGTATGCCCCTTGCCGGTGCAACAGTGGAGATAAAAGGGGGGGAGCAGAAAACCAGCACGGGCGAAGACGGCCGCTTCACGATTCCCGCGTCGCCGGGACAAGTTCTGGTCGTTAGCTACATTGGCTACACGCCCCAGGAAATAACAGTAGGAAATCAGACTACAATCAACGCAACGTTACAGCCCTCCGCCAATGACTTGGATGAAGTAGTCATTGTAGGGTATACGAGCCAGCGCCGTACGGACATTTCCGGAGCTATTGGAAGTGTGGATATGGCAGCTGCATCCAAACGGCGTGTTCCAGACATCGGTCAGATGTTGCAAGGACAGGTCGCGGGGGTGCAGGTGAGCCAATCTACCGGTGCACCAGGGGATCCTATCGATATTCGCATCCGCGGCGTAGGAACAATTGGCAGCAACGACCCATTATACATCATCGACGGGGTGCCTTCTACCAACTTCACCTTTATCAACCCCCAAGACATTGAGTCTATGAATGTCTTGAAAGATGCTTCTGCTGCCGCCATGTACGGTGCGCGGGCCGCTGCCGGTGTGGTAGTCATCACAACGAAGCAAGGTAAAGCTGGTAAGACGACCTTGGATATCAATTATTTCAACGGCATACAACGTGTTGCCGAACTCCCCACTATGCTTAATACGCAACAATATCTCGGTAAATTGGAAGAGGCTTGGAATAATGCTGGATATAGCGGGACTAATCCTTACACTGCCGATAGGGCCCGTACGGATCTGGCGAACACAAATTGGCTGGATGAGCTCTTTGAGACGGGACATTCGCAGAACATCCAGGTTACAGCAAGCGGTGGTACTGATAAGACACGATATCTCCTCTCCGGGGGATATTACCGCCAGAACGGCATCGTTGTATTTGACAATGATAAGTATCAGCGGTTTAATTTCCGCACCAACGTTAACAGCGATTTATCTGAGCGCTTGCGCATCGGAACGAATGTACAGTTATCTTATGAGCAGCGGAGCCCGCTCTCCTCGCGAGGAGATGCTCCCGGTATCATCCGGCATGCCTTGCTCCGCCCGCCGGTACTCAGCGTATATAAAGATCCCTCGGACCCGAATTATAGAGCGGATGATCCGTTTACTGATCTGCCTTTCTATGAGGGTGTTGGTGCCGACCAGCGTAGTAAATACGAACTTACCTCCAATCCCGTAGCGTTGGCTTATTTTACCGACAATACCCGCACACAGTTTAAGACGTTCGGCAATGTGTTTGCTGAGTTTGATGTGTTGCGCGATAAATCGTTGACGTTTAAAACCAATTTTGGGGTAGATATTAACTTCAACCACAATAAGGCGTTCTTCCGTAATTTCGGTGACGACGACGGAGGAGGTAACGAGGTGGATAAAGGGCTGGGACGTCAGAATCGGCCAAATACGCTCAACGAGGATCGTGGCGACGACTTTACATTTACATGGAACAACACACTCGCCTATAATAAGACATTTGGTGGCAGGCATGTGTTCAGTGCATTGGCGGGAACAGAGTTTATTCGGTTTACGGGATCATCCATCAATGCGTCGCGTAGCCGGTTTGAATATGAAGACAATGCCTTTCGGTACATAGACCTTGGCGGTACTGAGCTTGATCTTTGGAACGGTGGTATCGGCTCGGAGTGGGCGCTATTCTCACTGTTTGGAACCGCTACTTACGTGTTTGATGGGCGCTATCTGCTGACAGCCAACCTCCGTGCCGACGCTTCATCCCGCTTTGGCCAAAATAATCAGTGGGGGTATTTTCCATCGGTATCGGCGGGCTGGGTTATTTCACGCGAAGCATTTATGCAGGATGTGAATTGGCTAGCTAACCTTAAACTTCGTCTAAGTACCGGTTCGTTAGGTAATCAGGCTTCGTTGGGCAACTACGACTACATGACCTTGTACCGTAGAGACGGGGAAAACTTTGTCGTTGCCCGTTATGGAAATCCCGACCTACGATGGGAAAGTACTACCCAGCATAACGTCGGGTTGGATGTTGGTCTATTAAACAACAGGTTGACTTTTACGGCAGACTATTTCATCAAGCAGACTAAGGACATCTTGCTTCCCATCAGCTTGCCTAGTCTTGGCGGCGATGTCGATCCCACGGTCGTCAATGCCGGTGAGGTACGTAATGCCGGTTTGGAATTTGGAGTCGGTTACCGGGGAGCCACATCCGGCGGGTTCAGCTACGCTGTAAATGCCAACCTCGCTACGCTGACTAACGAAGTGAGGAAGCTGCATACCAACTTACCTTATATTTCCGGCACGGTCAGCCGTACGCAGGTGGGCCAGCCGCTAAACGCTTATTACGGCTTCGTCATGGAAGGTATTTACCAGAATACGGCTGAAATCGGCCAGCACTTGCATGGCACTGCCAATCCTGCGGCCGTGCCGGGCGATATTCGCTTTCAGGATCTAAACGGTGATGGGATTATCAATGATATGGATCGCACTTTTATCGGTAGTCCTATTCCGGATCTCACCTATGGTGTCAACCTGTCCGCTGCCTGGAAAGGATTTGACTTGTCCGTGTTGGTGCAGGGCGTGGCCGGAGTAGACCGCTACAACGATGCAAAAAAGATCCTCGATTATGATACGCGTCCTTTCAATTATACGACCGCCGTGCTGGGCAGCTGGAATGGCGAAGGAAGCACGAACAGCATTCCACGGGTGAGTTTTACCGACAACGGCAGTAGTCGCATTTCCAGCATCTTCGTGGAAGATGCATCGTATATGAGGCTGAAAAACGTAGAATTGGGTTACTCTTTTGGTAACCTGCTACAGCAAACTCGATGGGGAGTGCAGAACATCCGGCTGTACGCATCGGGTCAAAACCTCTTTACGCATACCAACTACACGGGTTTGGACCCAGAATCGACTGATTTAATGGATATGGGCACTTACCCAGTATCCCGGGCATTCCTGTTTGGCATTAATGTAACGTTTTAACGAATTCTAAAGGCAGAAGAAAATGAAACTGACATTCCCTATACGCATTGCCACGGCCTGTATGGTCGTAGTGCTTAGTAGCTGCGATAAATATCTCGACCGTCCGCCTATTGGGCAGATAAACGAGGACATGATTACAACCGATCCGTCTGTTACGACAGTAACCGCATTAGCCGATGCAGCCTATGTGCCGCTTTCAAGTACGCTTAACCTGTTGGGCGATTGGGCTTGGAACGACGGGCTTGTCATCCGCAACGATTTTATCATTGAAGACATCGCTTCTGGCGACATGTTGAAAAAATGGGCGCCGGACGGGGACCAGGCATGGATGGATGAGGTGAGTTCTTTTAATTTTACCGCGCAGAACCCGGCCTTCAACGGTACGTGGGCATATGCATTTGAGGGTATCACGAGGGCCAATCGTGCCATTGCGCAGTTAGAAAACCAAGAACTCATGGCACAGATAGGTATGGATGCCGCGCTGCGAAACCGGCTTTTAGGTGAACTGTATTTCCTCAGGGCCTTCAACTATTTCGATTTGGTAGTCAACTTCGGGGACACGCCGTTGCTGCTCCAGCCATTTACTGATTTTAATGAAATCTACGAAGCTGCCAAGCGTGTGCCCAAAGAAGAGATCTGGCAGCAGATACAGACGGATTTGGTCAATGCGGAAGGGTTGCTGCCCGCTGGTAAATATGCAGATGCAAACGCTCCGTGGCGCGTATCGCAGGGAGCGGTGCTGGCCTTGCAGGCCAAAGTAGCCCTTTACAATGGACGGTGGCAGCAGGTCGTAGACAAGGTAGCTGAACTTGAGCAACTCGGGTATTATCACCTCAATGCTAATTATTTTGATAACTTCGACGTGGGCAAGGAATTTGCCGAAAATGAAGTTGTCTTTGCCTACGATCATCGGCAGGGCGTGGTGCCGCGCCGGGGCAACGGCCTCACAGCATTGATGGGTTGGGGCTTTGTGGCGCCATCGGCAGATTTCTTAGCCGAATTTGAGCCAAACGACCCGCGGCTCGCTTATACCGTGGACACCGAAAACCAAAACATTTATAAACTACTAGGTGCCACCAATGGCGGAAACAAAGGCAACGAGGATGCTCCTAACAACCGGATTTTCATACGTTGGGCCGATATTTTACTCTGGAAAGCCGAAGCCCTCAACGAATTGGGCAACTATCCAGCGTCCATATCCATTATCAATGAAGTGCGCGCACGCGCGCGTACCACGCCGACAATCGATGGGGGCCAAGCGCCCGCAGGTACGTTGCCCGCCCGTAGTACGGCTGTGACTGATCCGGCACAAATCAAGCAATGGCTTATCCATGAACGCCGGGTAGAACTTGGCTTTGAGTCGCACCGGCTAAGCGACCTGCGCCGCTGGCAATTGGCCGAAGTGGTACTCACGGCCCTTGGCAAAAATTTCAGGCCGTACAATTACCTATATCCCATTCCTCAGAATGAAGTAGATAAATCTGGCGGAACCATTGTACAAAACGAAGGTTATTGATCAATATGCAGACATACGACATTTCCAACCGATTTGAACAAAATCCCCTGCTGTCGCCGGCGGACCTCCAGCCCTCCATGGCGGGGCTGGAGATTGCCTGCTTGCTCAACCCTGGCGTATTCCGGTACGGCGGCAAAATCTGGCTGGTCGTGCGGGTAGCTGAGCGGCCTCCGCAGCAAGCCGGTATCATCTCCTTCCCCGTGCTAAAGCCTAACGGTGATATGGAGATTATTAAACTCGATGAAGCAGACCCAGAACTGGACGCTGCTGACCCGCGCGTCATTAACTTCCGTGGCACCGACTACCTGACTACATTGTCGCACCTACGTTTATTGAGTAGTGAAGACGGTATCCATTTTAAGGAAGAGCCTGGCTATGGGCCGCTTTGGGGGCAGGGTGTGTACGAGACCTTCGGTATAGAGGACTGCCGCGTGAGCCAGCTTGCCGATGAATACTACCTCACTTTTACCGCTGTATCACCCAATGGTGTGTCCGTGGGTCTACGTACCACGCGCGATTGGCGCTCGTTTCACCGCCACGGGCTAATTTTTCCACCTCACAATAAAGACTGCGCGATTTTCGAAGAAAAAATTGGCGGACGGTATTATGCCTTCCATCGCCCCAGCAGTGTGGACATTGGAGGTAATTACATCTGGTTGGCTAGCTCACCCGATGGTATCCATTGGGGTGGCCATCGGCTGCTGGCTCGCACGCGTAGCGGATATTGGGATAGCCAACGGGTCGGTGCTGGGGCGGCTCCCATCCGCACCGATCGGGGCTGGCTGGCTATCTATCACGGTGCTGATGCCAATCATCGGTATTGCCTTGGGGCGCTGTTGCTCGGTCTGGAAGACCCTTCCACGGTCATTGGCCGCACCGAGCACCCCATTATGGAACCCACGGCGCCATATGAAACTACTGGCTTTTTTGGGCATGTGGTGTTTACAAACGGCCATGTGGTGGATGGCGACAGGCTCACGATCTATTATGGAGCGGCAGACGAGCATGTTTGCGGTGCCAGCTTCTCCATCCGTGAAATCTTATCACAGCTTTGACGACCCAATACAGACATTCATGTTAAAAAAACTTAGGGCAGAAGTAGCCCATTTCCGGCAGCAGCCGCTCAATTTTCGAGTGTTGGTGCTTACTAACCTTATTTATGCATTCGTGCTACCGGTGATTGATATTTTCGTGGCCGCTTATGTAATGCGGAATTCCAATGACCCAGTTAAAGTGGTGGTATACCAGCTAACGATTTATACGGGCATTCCGCTCACCTTCTTGCTTAATGGTTACCTGCTTAACCGTTTTAATATCAAGACGCTTTATTCTGTGGGAATGATGCTCAGCGCCGTTTCAATGACCATCATGATGTCACTAAAAACGCTTGACCTAGCCGGTATCGCTATAGCTGGCCTTACAATGGGTATGTCCTTTGGTTTTTACTGGGCAAACCGTGATTACCTTGCGCTGGCGATTACTCATGATGGTAATCGTAACTACTATTATGGTCTTGAGACTTTTTTCTACACGATAATAGCCGTACTGGTGCCTGTGGGTATCGGTTGGTTTATCGAATTTGTTGGGCTTTCCGGGGGTGAGGCCAATGTGGCCTACCGTATAGTTACTGGTGCCGTGTTTGTCACTACCGTATTGGCCTCGGTCATGTGTTTCCGCGGCACATTTGCCAATCCCGTTCAACGACGGTTTATTTATTTCAGGTTTCATCCGCAGTGGAATAGGTTACTCATCTTAGCAGCGCTTAAGGGGCTTGCCCAAGGATTTCTTGTCACGGCACCAGCGATGCTCATCATGCGGCTTGTAGGGCAGGAGGGTGCACTGGGAACCGTGCAATCTGCGGGGGCCGTTGTGGCCGCCATCATCATGTATGTATTGGGGCGGCGTGCTCAGCCTTCACACCGGCTGGCTATATTCGCGTTTGGCCTGGTCTGCTTTGCGCTGGCGGCTATAATCAACGGAATCATGTATAACGCATTTGGTGTGTTGCTGTTTATGCTGTTCCTTCTTATTGCCAAGCCATTGCTCGATCTCGCCTATTTCCCCATCCAGTTCAGCGTCATTGATATTGTCAAGCGAATCGAAAACCGTAGTGAATTTGCTTATATTCTCAATCACGAGGCTGGTTTGTATATCGGACGCTTCATAGGGGCCTTCACCTTTATCTTGCTGGCATGGTATTTCAGTGAGGAAGCCGCTCTACGGTATGCCATCATTTTGATCGCCTTGTTACAATTATGCTCTATTTTTGTAGCTAAGCAGTTGCTGAAAGGCAATGCCCAGCTCCGTAAACAATTATCAACTCATGAATAAATCGATTATGTACAGATACGCCTGTTATATAGCCGTTATTGGCTTACTGCTGTTTTCTTGTAAGCACCAATCCGATATTCAAGGTATTCCGGCTGTGCAACAAGGCATTGCGCAAGTGGACTCCATGGCTGCTGTGCCACAGCCTCTCCAGATCATTGATTGGTACCGATTGGCGAAGGCTTACGACAGCACGGTCTATGATTTCGCCGCAGCGGACCCATACTGGCCACTGGTTTGGTGGGACAGCACCGCTCGGAATTTTGATCAACCGGTAATTGGGCTTTATACAGCCATGGGCGATGTCAGGCAGGGGGCGCATGCCCACCAAGGGATGTTTCACGAATCGCTGGCCACTATGGGCGGCGTACTTGGGGCCACGCTGATAGGTATTGACAAGAGTAATCAGGATGGGCTCAATTATGTAAGTATGCTGAAAAATTACTTTAATCGTGAGACCGGTTGGAATATTATGATGAACAACACAGCACCGGAAGTGGCGCTGTTAGGTGGCGGCTATGGCCGCGACTGGTGGTACGATGTATATCCCAATGTGCTGTTTTATGCCATCTATGACCGATATCCGGATGAGCCAGGCTTCGATACCCTTGCTCGGCAGGTGGCTGAACAATTCTATAAGGCAGACTCAGTGCTGGCCGGAAATTACAGCCATACTTTTTTTGACTATGCCAAGCTTACACCTCAGACCAATTGGATCTGCGCCCAGGAAGATGCAGCCGCTGGCCATGCTTGGGTGCTTTATGCTGCCTATCGGAAGTTCGGTGACGAGCGCTATCTTCAGGCAGCAAAGCGTGCGCAACAGGCCCTTGAGTCGCAAACTGAAAATCGCTTTTACGAAATCCTGATGCCCTATGGCGCTTATACCGCTGCACGTATGAATGCCGAAGCTGGCACGCAGTTCGATGTAGGCAAAATCCTCGATTGGACATTTAGCGGCACCTCGGTATGCCGTCAAGGGTGGGGCGTGTTAGTAGGCCAGTGGAATGGCTTTGATATTTCAGGTATTGTGGGCAGCACCGTAGACCATGGGGGCTATGGTTTTCTGATGAATACATTTGATACGGCCATTCCCTTGGTGCCGCTAGTCCGTTATGATCAGTCGTATGCCGCCGCCATTGGCAAATGGATGCTGCACGCCGCTAATGCTTCGCGATTGTTTTATCCGCAGTATATACCTGCAAAACACCAGACCATACCCCAGCTTGCTGAGGCGACAAAAGGCGTCATCGGTTATGAGGGGTTGGTTAAGGAATCCACTTTTGACCGTTATAAACATATTCCTGCGCCTGTTGCGCAAGGCGATGGCCCTAATTGGGTGCCGGGTGAAAATCCCGAAGTGTCGCAGTTCAGCGTTTACGGAAGTGCCCATGTGGGGATATTTGGAAGCATTATCCGGCCTACGGATGTATCCGGTATTTTACAGCTTGATTTGCTGGCGACCGATTTTTTCCGGGACAAGGCTTACCCCAGTTACCTTTATTACAACCCCTATGACGAAGTAAAGGAAGTCACGGTAAACATTCCGTCTACTGGTGGCCACGTAGACCTGTATGATGCCGTGCAAGGCCGGTTTATCACACGTGGAGTGTCGGGCACTGCAGGCCTGTCACTTACGCCGAAGGGTGCGGCGGTGTTGGTAGCCGTTCCTGCTGGAGCGACCATCCAGCAAAAGGATGGTAAATTGCTTGCTGATGGCGTGGTGATAGACTATCAATTCAGGGCAGAGGGGCAATAAGGCTGTTACGGCAGCTAGCAGCTGTCAATGCAATAACGTGCCCGGCATACTTCACAAACCATGAGCCCGGCGCTCGATACGCTAACGTATTACAAATTTGTGTATACTATTTGGTAGGACGGTATCTGTTTTAGATGTCGTCCACCCTCCCGCTGTGTGGCCTTGTCACCTTGGCGAGATTAAAACGACGGGAACGCTCACTACCTATGCCATTGATCAAACCCTTTTCATAAAGCGCCGTGAGTATACGTTTGCTTTGCTCCAAGCAAAAATCAGTGGATAGACTTCCATCCAAAGACGCCCAGTGTTTGGCCACTTCCTCTGCGGTACCTTCACCCAGATCGGCCAGCGAAAACACGACCTGCCGATCGATACGGTCATCCCGATCGTAATTGGCCGGAACTTGTAACGGCTGAGCGAAGAAATATTCCTCCGAGTTTGTTTCCTGTTTTTTCATTTCGATGAACAAATGCTTTTTTTTAGAACGGTAAATAGTGAAAAAGGTTTGGTTTCTCTTTATGTTGGAATCGGTTCACTGCCCCGTTTGCTTCGGTACTATCGGTAAGGCCGTATATACGCCTGTCTTTGGCGATGCCTCTAAAATTTTACATCCTTACACGAAGTTTCTTTAGATTTGTGTTTTAAATCAAGCGTCCGGTATGAAATCAACACCGATCCTAAGGCTGTTCGACGAAGCAGACTTTTCTTGGTTGAAAAGATGGGTGACCTCGGCCGAATTGCTGGTACAATTTGCAGGTACCGAATTTGAATATCCGCTTACACTTAACCAGCTTACCGCGTATCAGTCCATGTATCCCACCAGGCGGTTCTATGTCGCGATGTTGGAGGATACCCCATTTGCCTTCGGCGAAATCATACCTCAGGAAAGCGGACACCCAAGGCTTGGTCGTATACTTGTAGGCGAAATTTCAATGCGTGGTTTGGGGTTAGGAAGCAAATTTGTGGCGGCGTTACTGGAAGAATGCCGGCGACTGTACTATTGCCATAGTGTAGATTTGAATGTGTGGGATGAAAACACGGCCGCAATACGGTGTTATGAAAAAGTAGGTTTCGTATTCAGCCCGGACGAGCGGTTTGTTCTGCATGCTTTAGGGAGAACTTATAACATTCGTAAGATGACTTGGCACCATTGTGATTAAACGAAGAACATGCAGCTGAAAAACAAGTATACGTTGGAGTTTGGCAAGGGTAGAATTGATGAATGGTGTGTGTTTTTGACACGGGCTGACGGCAATAGGTATGCGCCATTAGATAGAGAGTACTTTTCGATATTGCTCGCTTGGGCACGTAAATACGGCGCAGATCGAGTATATAACGACTTCGTTTCCATATATAACCGTACGTCGAATCAACTTGATCCCGTTTGTTTGATGTTGATTAAAAAATTAGCAGCACGTTACGGCGAAGATAGCGAAGAAGTTGAGCTGTGGTTTACTGTTTTATACTATGGCATGATCGCAGAAGAAAATAAACGCAATACTAAGCTTGGCAAACGTATCAAACGGCTAGGCATTTATCAATTGTTCTATGAAGGGTTGGACCCGGCC
This sequence comes from Parapedobacter sp. ISTM3, assembly GCF_016533505.1. Classification (NCBI taxonomy): domain Bacteria; kingdom Pseudomonadati; phylum Bacteroidota; class Sphingobacteriia; order Sphingobacteriales; family Sphingobacteriaceae; genus Parapedobacter; species Parapedobacter sp. ISTM3. The sequence goes on from NZ_JAENGN010000018.1 coordinate 93,181, forward strand.
ATAGCCGCTGATTTTTCGAAAGGCAAAACATGGAAGCAACTTGACAAGCTAATGCTCGCATACGGTTTTTAAATGCAAAACCTATCTCTCCTTGGGTTTTCGCTGGATAAGATATACCCCTAAAAGGATCATTGCTCCGCCTGCCGCGTGGCCCCAGACCAGTTCTTCACCATCCAACACGCCCCACATTACCGCCACAATAGGCATAAGGTAAGTGACCATGGAAGCAAATATTGCAGACGTTATTTGCAAAAGTTTATAGAACAACATCATCGCTAGTGCCGTACCGACCAATCCAAGAACAGCTACATAACCCAATCCCTGCCATTGCGCCGATGTGCCCTCGAAATGCCCGAAAAACCCTGAAAAGCCCAAAATAACCAATGACGGACCAAACCAGATAGTGAAGACGACAGCAGATAGCTTGAAGGAAGGAATGCCGGATAAATACCGACTAATTATGAGGCCATTCAGGCCATAGCAGGCGGTAGCTAACACGATGAGAAACGCGTGGAACATGTCGTTTCTGCCCTCATTGCCTTCTGCTCCCATGAGCATGGCCGCGCCCACAAATCCAATCACAGCACCGATGACTTGCGTCAATCGGCTTTTTATTCCAAAAAATAGATAACCAAATATCAAGATGAAGATAGGAACCAATGAGTCCAAGATACCAGCCGTCGAGCTGCTGACTTTTTCCTGCGCGAGCGGAAACAGAAACATAGGAATAAAATTGCCCATTCCGCCGCCGGCAATCACCCATGGCATCAACTTTTTAGGAATATGTTTAAAGTTTAAGATACCAAATACAACCAAAACCACTCCCGCTGCACACAGGCGTAACGCACCAACCTGGATGGGAGTATACACACCAAGGCTTTGTTTAATTAAAATGAAGGAACTACCCCACGTTAACGTAAGGATTCCCAATAGTAGCCATTTCAAATATGCCGGATACAAGGTTAAAAATTTTGGCAAATCTCATGTTTTCCGGCTATAACTGGAAATATTTATTGGTACTACTCGTCGTTGTCCGTATCCGGGAGATCGTCAGGTTCTAAATTGCCGGAAGCCGTGCCTGCGAGGTCACTTGCCCCGGTGTCGGTTTTTTTTACATCGTCCGTCTCACGAATGCTTGGATCATCCTTTTCCTTGTCCGGATTTTCTTCGTCCGCAGGGAAGCCACTGTAATTTGCCCGCTCATTCTCTGCGATTCCACGTTCCTGCTTATCTTGGTCTACGGGTGTTTTCTTTTGTTCGTTATTGTCCATGTCACCTCCTAATTGTTTAAGAAAAGAACAACGCGAGGCTCGAAAAGTTTATACGTTTTTGTTCGCACACGAACAACCGATTGTTCGTTATCGAACAGTGCTGTCATGTGTTGATGTTTTTATTTTATTGAAAATCAGTTTGTTTTGGTTTTGGTGTGGAAATGTGATGCACTGGCACAGACACGGCGGTAGGCCAAATCTGTAGAGCACTATCTTGCCCAATCCATTAAACGTGCGGATGACCTGGCTGTAGATAGTATTAAGATTACCGTTGCCGCCCGCTGATAAAAAGCCTTTGGGTAAAAAGAAGGCGTCCTTTCAATCAAAGACGCCTTCGTTCGTTTCACTTTGTCCGCAAGTAAATGTTTTTATACGTAGATTTGAGAATAATATCGATGCCACCACCATTGATCGTGCCTTCAACATTTTGCTGCTGCCCACTGCGGTAAACAAATCCTGTCGCAGAAATAGCTTCCGGCGCAGCCGGGGGCATGGGGGGTTGCGATACGTTGACTACCCGTGCGGGTGACAACGTTATAGCTCCCGAGCCCGAAGTTACAGCGGCGATGGAACGTGAGCCATCTTGCTTATCCTCATCGTTATTGTTTTTTGGCGTAATGGCAATATTAAAGTCGTCCGCAGCATAAAGCTTGCCATATGCAGTGCCTAACGTGACGTTGGCCTTAGTCGTTGCCGGCAACGCAACATCGACGTGGCCGTATACGGAAATAATCGATACCGGACCTTTAATGTCGTTAACGAAGGAGGCGTCAATGTTCCCGTGCACGGTCTTAATATTCATCGGGCCACTGTTGTTTTCCAACAGAATATTATTATACGTTGCCGATAATTCGATTTCGCCCTTGATATTTTTGATGACAACCGAATCAGCAAAAAAGGTGTTACCGTAGCTGAACACGATGGCGACTTCCTTCGGGACCCGAACAGTCAAAGACTCCTTTTCAATGCCATGGTTGCCGACGATATTGACATGGATATCCGAACCCTCTTGGGATACATTGATGCCCAGGCCGGTATTGTCTCGATAGCCTGACGGACTAATGACTTGCAGGCCTTTTGCGCGATTGTCTTCTTCCTCATCGGATGTCTCCATGCCGGAAAAGACAATTTCATTTCCATCGTAGCCTTCTACAAAAGCACTATTCAGGTTTAGATAAAGTTTGCCCGCCGGTTTTCCGATTTTGTATGTTTTCTGCGCCCATGCCGAACAGCACAGGGAAAGAAAGATTGCCAAGATGATTGTTTGCTTTTTCATGTTATTCTCCTTATTCGTTACTCATTTTGTTATAGTTTGTTCTGATTCAATAATACAGCATAGACTTCGTCTTTTACGGCGGCAAAGGTGTACGGACTGCGTGCCAAGGCAAAGAGTGCCTCTTCAATGCCTACATGGTCTATCTGAGCAGCCACCTTGACGATGCCGAGTTGTACCAGTGGATCGTCTTGTGTAGCCAGCGACGAGGCGAAGACAGCTGCCACATCGGCGTCTTGTAGATAGCGGCTAAGTACATCTAGCGCAGCTAGCCGGACATTCGTGTTGGCGTCCTTGTTCATGGTTGTCGAAAGCATTGTTCTGATTTTGTCGTCCATCTTTCCCGACTGTTCGATTTCTAAAATTGCTGCCAGCCGTATACTTGCCGAACTGCTATCAGCTAGCCGTACCGCCAATGAAACCGGTGCCGGTTTAGTGCGTTTCATGTCTGCTACATGGAGGTTTTCTCTTTTTTTAGGGAGGGCACTGCCCTCATTGGCCGCAGGGTGGCTTTTTGTCCTCGTTGCCAATGAATCCGCCGCGGTCGGAAGCACTACGATGGGCTCAGCAGTCGCGGCTGGTATAGGCTGTTTCGCGGCCGCTAATGAATTGTCCGGAGGAGTCTCCCCTTGCCCTTGCCGTTCAGTCAACAGATAAATACATATCATCCCAACGAGTAGAGAAGCTGCCGCCAGCCAATTCGTCCGCTGGTACCGCTTGAAGAAACTTTTCTTTACAACCGGCGTAGGCCGGAGTTGGGCTTTCAAGCGCTCCAATACATCGGCTGACGGCTCGAGGTTATCGAAGGCTTCACGATGTTCTTGAATAAATTTTTTTATCGGGTCATTCATGATAATGTCTTGTCTTTCAACGATTGGATTATTCTTTTCTTCGCGCGATGATATTGCGAGCGCACCGTGGTGTGGGAAATACCAAGCATTTTGCCGATTTCCTCCTGCGGAATATCTTCAAAAAGGTACAGGCTCAATATTGTTTTATATCCTTGAGGCAATTGCTCAATGGCATTCTTCACATCATCCACTTTACAGTCAAACAACGTATTTGCCTCTTCATCATAGCCTTCTTCGTCAGCAATGTCCATCTCTTCTGCATCAGTAAAAAAGACTTTCTGTTTCCGTAGATAGGTAATCGAACGATTGAGTGCAATACGATTCACCCAGGCGCCAAAGCTTGCAGCATTATGCAAACGATGGATATCCGCAAAGGCATGGTAAAAAGATTCCTGTAAGATATCTTCCGCTTCGCCGGTATGCGATATGATGCGGCAAATAGAATTGTATACCGACCTGGCATATTTATTATACAATTCCGTAAAGCCAACCTCATGCCCCTCCCGGCATAAAGCAATCAATTCGATTTCATCTTTCTTTTCTACTGGTTGCAAGTGACCTAACTTATGTGATTCAATGGTTAGTCGTCAATTGCTCCATAATGTTGCATGGAAAAATGGTTATTATAAAAAAAACATGCGATCAGCCGCTACATGCTGCTTGCTATCATGAATGCGGGCGGTAGGGTAATTGGAAGATTTGCTTAAAAATAGAGGGCGATTAGTTAGTAGTCGTCATTGACTTCTATCCAATGTCCGTCCGGATCTTGGATGTAGAGCTGTTTGATGCCATCGACCCGGACTGTCACCTGCTGTTTCTCACCTTGCCAGTTAATGTATGGTATGTTGTAATCATTCAGGCGGTTAATAAATGCCGTGATAGACGGTACACTGAAGCATAAATGCGTAGCGATGTCATGTGTGGTAATTTCCTTGGCGCCTTCAATCAAATGTAATTGACTATGAGGGCCGATTTTCAACCAGGTATGTTTGCCATCACGGAAGGGTTCGGGTATAGTGTCCAGTTGAAGCACGTCGCGGTAAAATATCGTGCTTTTTTCAAGGTTGTAAACGGACAGCGCCATGTGGTTAAGTACAGGATGCCGATCCTGTGCCAGTACAAGACACGATGAGCCAACGAAGCTTATGCAGATAAGTGAACCGACCAACAGGATGTGTTTCATAGCACAAACTTACATAAATCGATGGGATATACAAATCATGCCAGCCATCGCTGTCAGAAGTAACACCTAACCCGGTCTAGTGGCCTACCGAGCGTAAGCCCGAGTGTGATTTCATGCGAACCATTCTGCAAACCACTGAGTCGACTCAGCATGTAATCATAGGAATACCCGATGCGGAGTCGTTCGGTAGCAAAAACCTGCGTCACAACCGACACCGAGTTAAGTCCATTCAAGCGGTCTCCCGTGAACCGTTTATAATCGCGCCGAAATGCTGAGACGCCAGTGCGTATCCCACCTCCCAGCCAGAGGCGGTCGTTGAAGATGAACATGGCATTGAGATCTAAGCTCGGTGGGCCAGATAGGTCATCTTTGTATAGCAAACTGGGTCGCAATACGGTATTTTCATCCAAATCGAACAATAGCCCGCCAATTATGTAAAGATGAGTCCTGCGTCTGATGTGATCTATCGTCGTTTGATCCCAACGGAAAAGGTTGTCAGCTCCCGTTGCAGCAAGCAGGTCCATGACAGAAATGCCTGCATACCATTTGGCGTTGTGGTAGTAAATGCCAAAGCGGATATCGGGCACGAAACTACTCACCTTACCGGGCGGGAGTACGGCATCGCCATCCTCCAATACGACTATTTTGGTGCCATCCAGGCTATATTGGGTTACTCCGGCACCAAGTCCGAAACTCAGGCGTTCGGTATCCTCGCGGTTTAGCTGGATGCGGAATGCATAGTTGAGGTATGCTGACGTAGCGAGTTGCGGACCGAGTTCGTCAGCAATAATTTGTACGCCGGCACCGTGGCGGCGCCTTCCATACAGGTCGAGCAGACCGTCGAATGACAGCAGGCCTGTCTGGGGAGCACCATCTAAATCCACCCATTGGCTCCGAAGACCCAATTGAGCAAAGAGTTCCTCCTTATAACCGGCGTAGGCGGGATTTACACTCATTGAATTAAACACATATTGTGTAAACTGGATGTTTTGTTGGCCGTGCACGCCACATGTTATTCCCAAGGGAATCAATAGCAACCAAATTTTCCATCCTGTCCTCATCGTTATTGTTGTCGCGTTTATTGCCGTTTTACCAATACCCATCCTTTATGAATGGTTTCTATGCCATCCTTCCTCAATACCAGCCGATAGTAATATGTACCATCACTCACGCCCGCAGCGCCCCAATCTTGTTGGTAGTTGCGGCTCCGGTAAACTTCGTTGCCCCAACGGTTGAAAATCGTAAGATCCGCCGCGTCGTAGTTTTCCAGCCCCTGGATGGCAAACAGGTCGTTTTTACCATCTCCATTGGGCGTTACCGCATTTGGTATAAGTAGTTCGGCGTATGTAATCGTCATCCGTACAGTGGCGATATCTCGCTGCCCGTTTTCGTCAGTTACTTCATACACGAAATCGTCCGATCCAAGATAATGGAGGTTGGATGTATAGGTGATGCTACCATCGGTATTGACTGCTACCGTACCGTTACGGGGCTGGATCACCACGCGGACACTGGCCACATCCAGCGGACTATCCCCAGGGCGATCGTTTTCTAATACGACCACGGTCAGCCGTCTACCGGAGGGGCCGGTCATCATATCATCGACAGCTTGCGGCCCACGGCTATTCGACACCAATTTGGTGAGCCAACTGTCATCGGCGGATGGATGCGCTGCCGCTATCCAGTCGCGTGCATGTATTCCTTGAGCAAGTCGCTGCGTATTGCCACCTATCCAGTTGCCGCTACCAGCATATTGCATCAGTTGTGCCTGAGCATCCACATAAGCGCTGCCGTTGGTGACGCTGTTGTGCTGGAGGGTATAAGCCATATACACCGCCTTGTCGGCATAGATATGCCACATGCGGTCCATTCCAGTTTCAGGTTGTGCAATACGGTTATTGCCCGCCCCATAGTCTTGCACGCTTACGTGCAAGGTGATGGAGGCGTTGGCCGGAGATAAGGTCGCCGGTGTATAGTCGCCTGCTGCTATGCCCACAGGAAACGTGAAGGGGTTGGCGGCAGCATAAGTCTTGACAACATGCCCGGCCACACTATTGCCGGTGACGATCATGCGCTCCCGGGAGTAGCCCGCTAAGAGACCTTGAGTACCGATGAAGAGGTCGTTGCCGTTGAGCAACACATTGCCACCGTCTACAGCAAAGTTGAGTTGGCTGTTGATATGCAAAGCGGCGGCTAACGGGCCATCAGGGTTGTCGGTGTTGTAGCCCGGATCCGCTAGGTCCTCCAAGATAAGATCATTCGGGTTGCGTAGCTCTATGGGTACAATAATGGGCTTGCCATTGTTCCCGTCAATTCGTGTAGGGCCGGTTGGCATGTCTTCATAAAAAGGATTGGTACCAGGATCATGAATGATGATTTTGCCCGTACCGCTAAAGGTCGCTGTAGGAGCAATCCAGATGTTGCTGCTCCAGATTTCAAGTGTACCGTTGATGATCCAATGGGAGTTGGGGCCAAAGTAGCTGGTTTCGGCATAGCGCAGTTCCACGGTCTCGGGGTCAATGACCACGGTAGAATTGTCGGCCGTGGTGCTGCCGGCGCCGGTTTGGGCGAGGGATGAATATGAAGTAACCAGCGATACGCCCCAAGCGCATAGCATATAGGCTATGGCACGCTTTCTGGGTAATATTGCTGTTATCCGCTTCATCTATCTGTATTTACCATCTCACCCGTTGGTAAATCATCGGGTTGGATGTGACGGTGCAATTGTGTAATGATGCCTCGCTGATGTTATTTTCGTCGTTTTGGTCGTCCTCGTCATTAAATTGAGCCACTGTCGCGCTGACTGTATAGGCCGATCGGTTGGGGATGTCCGTTATTTCTGGTGTCAACCGGAAACGAATGGCGTCTGGATGGGTGAAGCCTCGTGGTAAAAGGTCTTCTGAGGGATTCGTGAGCCGATAGGTATGGCTCGTAGGACTATTGTTCGTTAACTCCCATCTTATGAGTGATGGATGCAATGGTGTAAGTCTAATTCCTTCAGGATGGGTGATCGTGACGGTAATTCTTCTGTTTGGGTCATCAACATATAGGTCATCCGTCCCCATATTGGATACCTGTACGGTGAATGTATTGCCATTTACATAATCAATGCATCTTCCGTCGGGGATGATATCGCCCAAGATGAGATCTATCCCTTGAGCATAGACGGGGGTTCGCACGGAGGAGACGTTGTTGAGCGTATCTTGGTCTGTCCCTTCCGGCACATGCAATTTCACAGTATTGACGACGTGATTGCCCGGTGGGGTTTGCTTTAAGATACCCGTCACTCGTATGCGCCCTGTCCTATTGGCGGCAACGGATACGGTACCTCTAATTATATTGGGTGTTGTTGTACTTTCTTCGATTGTCGGTGTTCCTATCCAAACGCCGGGCTCATCAATGGGAGTAATGTCCGTAATCTCGAAAGTCCCTGCAGTCAATATGTTGCCATAAGCGTCTTTGACAGTATCCCTTAATTCGATGTCTTCGATGGGCGCAGGAGTATCATTAACTACCTCAATGGTATAGGTGATGTCCTTGTTGTTTTCCCCCCCCGTAGCATTTTCAGGAATTAGGTAATCTCGATTCGGCTGTTTGACGGTTCGCAGGTTACCCAAGGTAGTTACGAGGATATTGCGAATTTCATGGTAGTTAAAGCCGCCTCCAGTAGACGCAGCAAAACCTACTTTCATGGTTGGAGGCGGCGGATCTGTGGTTGAATAGGCTATCAAGTCAATAAACGCTTCACCTGGTTCTTTAGCCCAACGCACGGTAATGTCATATAGCTCGGTCTCTTCATTAAACATGATGGTGATTTGGACCCGCCGGTAAAAATCATCGCTTGAGGGGCGTGTAGTAGTAACGTTATCGTAATCGACTTCATTGGATGTTCGGCTCGTACTTAGTTGTCTGCCAGCGAGATATCTATTGGTTGTGCTGGGAGAATTGGTCGTCGGCCCTCGGAGGGCGACCGAATTTGGTCGCTCTCCAGGCCCATCGATACGGCCTTCGGTTGGGTTTGAAAAATTACCATACGCATCGAAGCCTACACCGACATACCCGCCCGCTAAGCCGGTTGCGGAACCTCCTTGGGTATTTGGTGCATAGCCAAGTGATCCGCCATATCCGCCTAAACTGAATGGTACCGTCGCATCAAAAAGAAACACACTAAGGCCATCAGCACCTTGGTAAGTGTTATCGTCGAGACTTCTCCACATTTTGTATTCGAAGTCAACCAGTACACCCATACCGGATGGAAAAGAGCGATCGATGTAAGCAAAACCCCGTTGATTGGTTAGGTCTCGAGTGAGCCGGAGCCAACCACTGCCTATTGGGTCATTAATGCCAGATGTAAAGTAGGCTTCTCCGCCTTGCCCACCAGGCCCGCCGACCACGATATGGGGATAGTTATTTCCCCTTAGGTCATCGATGATGGTAAATTGAGCCTTGCTGGTTTGGCAAATTGTGATGATGGCCGCCACTAATGCGATGATGCGGTAGCAAATCATTGAATTAACCCTGTTGGTATGTACCTTCATATGCTTGAGCTTATCCAATAATTCGTTAATCTTGGTTTTCTTCACCTTTAATGACAAATACGATGTTCATGAATGATGTAGGGGTGCCGGGACCAATTACACGGTAGCGAAGTTCTCCATCTGCAGAGATCTCCAAATCGTCAAACACGTCTGTATCGTAATAAGTGACATAATAATAAAGATCTGTGGCGTTGGGCAGATAGGGGATCTCTCTGGGGGCTCCGTCACTTCGCACCGGGATTGGATTGGGAGTTGGGGTTACAGGGTTTCTGAACTGCTTAATATATTCATCGTACAGATTTTTAGTATATCGCGGCCCAGTCGGGTTTGGGGTAGACGTATCAAACGCTATCGATGGCATATAAAAGAACCGCACAAATTTGTTGGATGAGACAGTTTTCAGTACGCCGTCTTCATTGACCGTCACGATGCGGTCATCATCTGGATTTCCGGGTTCCAGACCAGTAATGGCTAAGGTGTTGGTGGCATCCGTTTCGATTTCGGTAGGTTTGGTAAGTGGGCCGCCAAGCTTTACATGCCCTTCGGTGGCTTCATAGTCTTCGTCGTTTTCGATATGCAAGCCATTGGAAGCTTCCGAAATACTGATATCTGCGAGTGGCACTTGAACAGTATTTCCCTCGCTGTCGGTGAGTACGAGGTCATCGCCGTCTACGGCCAGCGTCACGTTGGTGGTGTTGATGTCTATGCGTATCCACTGCGTACCGTCATTGCTGTAATATCCCGGTCTCACTGCGGTCGGAGTACCTGTGCCGTTTGTGGCTGTGTTATAGACCAGCATCCCTGCCACGTGTGCGCCCAAAGGAGCGGCCTGATTGGTAGCTTGCAGGGCAAGCCGCGGCAAGAGCAGCCCTTTATCAGTAGCCGTCAGGTCGATGACCGAGTTAGGGTTGGGGTTTGCCGTACCAAACCCTTGTTGGGCGTGGGCGGCATGAAGCGCCCCTATAAAGAAGAGAAAGGTGCCAAAAAACCTGATTGCTACTTTCATTGTATGTCTATTTGCATTCATCGTGATAGATAGCTTTTTAAATTCTACTGATAACCCACCACCTTGTTCCATCAAACTGTACCGTCCAACCTTGGTAGGGGAGTGTTCCTGTAATGGTATTTTGCCCATCGATATTGCTGCCATTTCCATCAAGGATGACCTCGTTGCTGGAGATATCTATTTTCTTGATGGTGTATTTTTTGCCTGTATCGACATTGTTGGGCAAGGTGATGGTGACGGCACGATGTTCGGCGTCTACCAATATCGTTTCGTCGGTTGCTAAAGCGGCGTAATCTGAATTTTCCTCTCTGATGGCACTGGGGATAATAGCTGGAATGGTTTTCAGTACCCCGTCGCCATCCACGACGACGATGCGGTCTTCGGTTTCGTCGCCGGGTTGTAGGCCAGCGATGGCGAGGGTGTTGGTGGCAGTTGTGGTAATGACTGTTTTTTCGTCTACTAAGGTTCCACCGAGTTTAATTGCGCCCGAGATTTCATCGATGTGGAGGCCGTTGGTGGCAGTAATGTCTATTTCCTGTTCGTCTCCATTTTCGTCAGTGTAGGTTATGCGGTAAACGGCCTCGTCATCGTCGTTGGTGGCGACCTCGCCGC
>NZ_JAENGN010000019.1:0-91803 GCF_016533505.1 Parapedobacter sp. ISTM3
CCCATGCAGGCATCACGTATGCTTCATCGGTGAATGGCAAGCTGTCGGCTCCACTTTTTTACCTTTTTTATCCTATTGATAACATGCAAGGGAAAAAGGATGCCGATAGCCCTTTTGAAATAGTAAACACCATTCCGGGGATCGAATTCAGTAAAGTCATTGGGGTCGATATTTTCACCATTTAACAGCGCCGCCCAGCGCCGAATAGATTTTTCTTCGTTAAAATAAGTGATCATTCGTTTCCGGCCGGTCTTGCCAAACTGAATGGCTTTCTCTTTATGTTCCAAGATATAGGTGATGGCCGATAAAAGCTCCTCTTCGTTTGCTGCTAAAAGTCCCCCGCGTTTGTTTCCAACAACTTCTAAAAGCCCTTCGGCTTTGCCTCCGATGACTGGAACCCTCAGACTCATTGCTTCCGCGGCAGACACACAAAACGTTTCGGTTGACCCATGTGCCGTCGCATTTGGGTTGACGACTACTACGGTACTTCGGCTTATGATGTCATAAAGCACTGTCTTAGGCACGCTGCCTTGAAATGCTACGTTCAGTTCCTTCGCAGATTCCCTGCTTCCGCCCAGTGGTGCTAAAATCCTGCGTTCGTATTCTTCTTCTGCAATCCCGTGAGGCCCAAGTTGCTGTGTTTTTCCGTATAAGCCGGGCGAACCGCATACGTTAAGTATATACGATGGAAAACGCCGGTGCACCTCTGGCCAAACATCCGCTAGATGGTGAAATCCCTTGCTTGCTTTCAGTGCACCGATATAGGTAATGAATGTTTCCTTGTGCTTGGTAGGATTCACCAGATAACCCAATCCGATAGCGTCTACAAAATTCAGAATGGTGACGGTTCGGTTAAATAGCGGATGATGAGCCATATTATAACGTTGCACATTGGAAACGCTGATAAGTTTATAGAAAGCGGGGCAATGATAGGCCTTAGTCATCCAATCAAACGATGGCGAGCAATGGGCCCAAGCGATAATTTTTGTGTGGTTATGTTGAGCGATTTGGAACAATCGGTACTGTACCAAATCTTCTTCGGCATTAAATACCAAAAAGTTGATCTGATTATTGTTGCAATAGTGATAGGCATCAATCAGGTCCTTGACTAAAACGATGGCGGTTTTTTCTTTCTGGCTAACGGGTTTACTGGTCGAAAGGAGATGTACGCCTTTATGTACACCGGCCAACTTCGTGTAAACCCGGAGCAATATACCATCGGTACCAGACAATGCCTGTTCGGATACATTGAGCGACCATTGGCGGCCAAGCCGTGCGGAATCAAAGAAAAAAGCTGCTTTCATGTCGTGCGTTAAGGATGTGTTAATGTGTCAATATTTAATAGCATAAACGTTTTCACTATACGATTTTATGGATGTGACCATTCGCGAAGCAACTCGCTCCATAGTAAAATTAGTCTCAAATACGTGTGTTGTGGCGACGGAAATAGCTTGTTTTTCTCCTTGGTTTAGGTTAAGCCAACGCTTCAGCATGTTGTAAACCCCGTCTCCTGTGTCCGTGTCGACCAACCCCCCGCCGCCTTCCACGACTTCCCGCCAGATGTTTACCTTATCGCTGATCAATACCGGTTTTCCACAAGCCATAGCTTCGACAATGGCAATGCCGAAATTCTCCTGATGGCTAGGCAATACAAATAGCTCGCAGTTGTATATCGCGCCCCATTTGGCTTTGCCGGTCAGCATTCCTGTAAAATGAATGCGCGGATTATCTTTCGCCAGTTGAAGAATATATCGTCCGTATGGCGTATTAAGGCCCGGCCCAGCTATAACCAAATTAGGAATATCTACATATTCCGACAACACCCTATTATAGGCGGAAATCAGCAAGTCGACCCCTTTCTTGGGTACTATCCGGCCAAGAAAAAGCCAATAAGGTCTATCCGGTAATGCGGAGGGCATGGTTGATGAGTAAACGGGTGGAAAAGGGATTCCCAAACCCACATTGAATGTAGCTTTGGGCCTATAACCTAAAAAGGTTTCCTTCGCAAGGATCTTTTCCTGCTCACAAGTAAAAAAAAGTCCGTCGGATTTATTGATTAAGTTTTTCTCAACCAAATGCCAGACGAAAATGTTACGGATTGCCTTAAGGCGTCGCCCTCTTGCTTGCTGGAAATAGGGATCCAGCATACCGTGTGGCATGGTGAATAACAGCGGCTGGGTTTTTTGCGAGGTACTAATCGCCTTCACAATGGCATAGCTTTGATATTGCCACAAACCATGTACGATGATGACATCGTATTTCTGTAGATTAATCGTTATCCATTTCAATAAATCTTTATGGTATTTCCAAGCCGATTTGCCGGGACTGAGCGCGTGCACAACATAGGGTTTGTTTCTAATATAACTCTCGAGAGGGTTATCCAAACATAAAACCTCTTGTTTTACGCCCTCATTTTCGGTTGCAATTATAAAACTATGAACTGCGGTAGCCACGCCGCCACTTTGCGGGTCGAGCGTGGAAACTAAATGGAGAATGTTCACTGCTGCTAAATTTTTAAAGGTTTATTTTGGTTCGCGTTGTCTACCTATAAAAAATCCGTAATCGACGCCACGGCATTTCTCGTTTGATTTTCAATGGAATACCTCGAAATTTCACGAGCCAGCTGTGGGTTTTCCGCCGTAAATACGCTGAGCAGCTCCTTTGCTTTGTTCTCCGAGCTGTTCTGGTGCGCCCACTCCCAGCATTTTCGCTGAAGTGATGCGTATTTTTCCTTATCCAGTCGATTGATTTGTCCCATCAAGTCATCATAATCGTGATATACAATACAGTTAACTCCTGCTTTCAGCCCATGAGGTGCACAGGTATGGGGCTTTCGGTCTAGGTCTTTAAAACAAATCACGGCACCGTTTGCAGCCACTTCATAGTGCCGCAGGCAGTCCCATCCTGCGCGCATGGTCGTGATTCCGAAACGGGCGTCTTGTAAATCCTGATAATATTCGATTTCGCTTTGGAAAGCATAGGTGGTGGTGGACCCTGGTATCTTATCCGCCAGTTCATTGTCGACTATGTGTTTCGGGAAGTCCTTTTTCTTTTCGGGGAGCTGGCCGACAATTTTTTCTTCCGGCACACTAAAGGAAATCGACCGAAGGTTTTTAGCTGAAGGCAACCTTCTTCGTACCGGAGCCGGTAACAAACGTGCCGCCGCATTGAAATAAGTATCATCCGTCCACTCTCGTTTAAAATAAAGAAAAGGCTTATGGGCCTTCGGAAGAAACCAATAATAAGGTCTCCGCCACCAGCGCCCGCGGGCCGGGTAGGGCTGCGAAGTATCTAACCCATCCATGATAATCGTATTCCGCTTCGTCAACCATGGTCGGAAGTGCACGAACAAGCCAAACTGACGTTGTATATCCCCGAATATAATGAGATCATAGTACCCGTTTTGGAGTTTGTACTCAATATTAAACCGATCGATAGGAATGTCATCCAGCAAACCCGTATACAACGTGAACCCCTTTCCCCGCACTTGTGACAGCACATTGTCCGGGCAATTTTGGTAAAGTATTTCGCATTTTGGATAATCAATACAATCGTCACCAAAAAGTGCACGCAGGCCGATTAAGATGCCATCACCTAAATAATCTTCGACGGCACTTGTAAAAAATAAAATCTTCATTAGAATAAATTGCTTGTGGATGATTGTTTGTTTTAACTGTATCAATTGGCCACTACGTTATGTTTCAAATGGCAAAGAAGCTTACGTAAGCTGGACTTTCGGCAGCTCATGCAGGTTTCATAGCGAAACGCGGTTTTGGTTTAGTTGTAGGAATGTTGTATGAAAGCAAGCCTGGCCAGATCTTGCTTATCAGGCGTTATGTGCTATTTTTTAGGAGGGTGAACAGCGAATTTATGTACCTTCTGAAGTAATTCGTGGTACTTGCTTTTCCAATATTGTTCGTTGAACTTTTCCGTTGCTTTCAACGCTGTCTGAGGGTTCAAACGATTCTTTTCGAAAACGCTGCGGAACTCATCATCAGAAAAAAGTTCAGGAAACTCTTTCGAAAAGTCATATTTAATCGCATAGCCAATCTTGAAGATGATTTCAGAGCGCAAATTGGGCTTATCAAACCAGTTATAAATCGAGCGCCTGTCTACATTTAACAAACGGGCTAGCTCACTAATGCTAATTTGATGAACCCTTATAACACGTTCTATCGTTTTACCATGGTGTTTTCCGGTCTTCATAAACGTTGGTTTTAATTGTAATAGGTACTTTACTATGATAAAAAAAGAACAGTTACCATTAGTAAAATTTAGCTTGGACGATCGGCGTTAAAAGTGAATGGCGAATTCAGCAATCAGTGGTACGCCAAAATTGAATAGTGATCTGCAAACACCGGAACTGTATAATTGCTCGACTTGGTTCAGCAGCATCTCATTATATTTTTCCAATAATGCGATGTATTTATGTTCCCAGCGATCTCCGCTCCGGTCTAAGGCCGCGGTTTTTTCGGGGTTCCGAAGGCATATCTTTTTACTGAACTCCTCGGGACGAAAAAGTTCAGGAAATTCCTTTGAAAAATCATACCTAAGCGCACATCCAATCTTAAAAATTATTTCCGGTCGAATCCTTGGCATGTTAAACCAATTATAAATAGACCTTCTGTTAACATTCAAAAGCCTGGATAACTCGCTTATATTAAAACCATTGCTGCGAATAACGTGTTCCAAGATTTGACCATAATGCTTTTCCATGTCGTATAACAATTAGAAATGTGTTGCAGAATTCGTCAGAAATACCCTTTATTTATTGATTGTAAGGCAAATTTATCTCTTTAAAAATACACATTACGTTGAAAAAATAATGTTTCGATTAATAAATATAACATAACCCAACACAATTTGACGATTTATTTAAACTACTGACCGAGCTGATTCGGGCATCAATCCAAAGAACGCGTCCTGTTGCCGGATTAGTTGGTCGATGAATCGGCCCTCTGGCAACAAAACATCATCATAGGTAAGTACTCGGTCTTTTGGCACATCCTTCCTAAGTATGCAGCCTTCAGCTGCGCCGATAGGAAGATAACCTTTTGCAGCCCGGACTGGGGTGTTCTCACAAAGGCCATACGTCATGTAGTGCCCGATACCATCCAAGATGGATCCGGCTGTCAAATCGATTTTCGCCGCCGCCACGACTTCTACATGAGGTTTGTTCATCGGTTTCAGGGTAGCGTCGTTGAACAGCACCGCCCTTGCCACCGTGTTCGGAACCTCGAAATGGCAAAGGTGATAGGGCGTATAAAACAAGTACAGTGGCCCTTCCCCAAGCTTATAAAGATGCAGATAATGTTGCTGCATGGGATGGTCGTGCGTGCCTAATACGAACACGCCAGGACCTGGTTCTGCACCCACCACGTAGTCCACTATCCCTTCTCCGGCCAATAATTCGTCTAACGGAAATAGGCCGACTGCTTCTTTTAGCGAGGTGCCGGCGGGCACCGTAGGGCCAAGCATCCCCAGTTTTGCTACACGCATACCTGTACCATTGGCAATGACGGCTTGTTCGAAGGAAATCTTGCTGCCGTCTGCAAAAGAGGTGACCATGGCCGGCTTCTGTCCCCATTTTTTAGCAAACCCTTGTTGGGTCGTTGGATTGCGATATGGATCATGGAGCCCCTTGATATTGCCACAGAGTACGGGTTTGACTCCGATTCCTTTGACAAAACGATATAGGTTCATGGTTACTCCCGGTTGATCGCCATCCGCATTGGTGTATACGACGCCAGTACGTTGGGCAAACACACTTAAAATAGGGCCCACGGTACCATCAACTTCAGCATTCATGGAGACGACGTGTTTTTTGTGCTTGATGGCCGTGAAGATTACCGTTGCCGCAAATTCAACGGTTCCTGTTACTTCAATGATTGCATCGATTCCTTCGGCCTCGCATAACAGTAACGCATTATCAGTAACCGCAGGTTTTTGCTGTGCAATTAGTTCTTCTACCTGCCGCACCGTACCGGCCTCATACACAGCTGGAACTCCCGCCAATGTATACGCATTCCTGGCCTTTTCAAGGTTTCGGTTGGCAATTGCTACCAGCTCCATTCCAGGTGTATAGCGGCAAATCTGAAGAGCTATGCCCCGGCCCATAAAACCGGCGCCTATCATCGCTACTCGAATGGGCTTACCCTCGCTTTGACATTTTGCTAAAGCAGTATCTATAATAATCATCGTTATAAACTTTATTCAGTTAAAGATTTTTATTCCATTGAAAAAGGGCATGCGCCTGATCTTTTTCAGAGATAACAACTGGATTTATGGGCCATTGAATTCCAAAGACGGGGTCATCCCAACGGTAGCCCCGCTCATGGCCTGGCGTATAAAATTGGCTCACTTGATAACAGACATCGGTATGGTCTTCCAACGAAATAAAACCATGAGCAAAACCTTCCGGAACATATAACATCCGGTAATTTTCGGCTGTTAATTCGACGCCAATCCAATGGGTAAAGGTTTCCGAATCTTCTCGCATATCGACAATAACGTCATAGATAGCACCCCGCGTGCA
Organism: Parapedobacter sp. ISTM3; assembly: GCF_016533505.1. NCBI lineage: Bacteria > Pseudomonadati > Bacteroidota > Sphingobacteriia > Sphingobacteriales > Sphingobacteriaceae > Parapedobacter > Parapedobacter sp. ISTM3. The sequence goes on from NZ_JAENGN010000019.1 coordinate 6,536, forward strand.
ACGCACCAACTTGGCTTCTGCATAGGGAGCTGCCTGCAAATGCAAGCCGCGGAGTGTGCCTTTTTTTTTGTTAAAACTGAAGTTCGTCTGTACAACCGTGCTGATGAGTTGGTGTGCGGCAAATTCCTTTTGACAATAGCCCCGGGCAAAAAATCCACGCTCGTCTTCAATGGGGTTTATATCGACAATGTAGGCACCTTTAAGCTTGGTTTCTTTGAAAATCATGATATACTAAATTGGTTTCAAATCTGGGTGGGTTATGATTTGTCCATGTTAAGTCGGCGTTTAACCTTTCTTCAATCTGTAACTTGTTCAACACGCGCAAACGGATAAGGGGCGATTGATAAATATCATAGCTTTTGAAATCCAATGAAACAAGTCCTTCCACGAGTTCAATAATCGTTTCTTTCAAGGTGAAAACAGGTTGATGATCAGGAGCAAGCTCGGCAAATTTATCGAAATTAACCCGATACGATCGTTTGTCGGGCACAGCGTCCGAATTGATACTGATAGTCGTGTCGGGGATGATGTTGGCGACAGCTTGGGCCAGCGCCTTTACCTGATAGTTCCAGGCATTGCTCCCTACGTTGATGGCAAGGAAATCCCCTCCATTTGTCGCAGGCCTACAGACTGCCCATTCGATTGCCCTGGCCATATCACTGACATGGATAAGCGGACGCCAGGGGCTTCCATCGCTCATGATTTTAATGTGCCTTTTTAGCACGGCGTTGGCTACAAAATCATTCAAGACAAGGTCTAACCTAAGACGGTCACTCATTCCACAAGCAGTTGCAAAACGAAGGGAGGTGACCGTAAACTGTTCATCCGCCAGAGACGCTAAGGCTTGCTCACTTTGTACTTTAGATTGCGCGTAAGTTGTGAGCGGATTAAGGTCGTCCGTTTCCACTTTATCTGCACCATCGGCAAAACCATAGATGCTGCAACTGGAAGCAAAAACAAAATGACGCACCCCTGCTTGTTTCGCCAACGTCGCAATGGCAATGGTCGCGCGATAATTGACATCAAGTGTGACATCGTGGTAGGCTAATCCCATGGGGTCGTTAGAGATGGCTGCCAGGTGTACAACGGCGTCAATCGCCGTTAGCACATCCGGCGACAGCGATCGGACATCTCCGAAGATTTGCTGGTTGAGCTTGCATTCAGGCAATACGTCGGCATTGGTTATGCATGAGGCGAAGTAACCCATGTCATAGCCAATCAACGTCGCTGTCGGAAATGCATTTCTGAGCCGATAAATCACACCCGGGCCGACATAGCCCATGTTTCCTGTAATTAAAATGTTCATATTTTTAGGATTTAATGTTATCAACAGCTGCGTACAGGAGTTTCTTGGCGATGTTCTTTTCCAGCGATTCTACATGCCATGGCGCTACGCCTTTTTCCCACAGTTCCTCAAGCACGTTCTTATCGCGGAGGGTATCCATGGGTTGCCAAAAACCAGTATGCCGATAGGCAGATAATTGTCCTTTGTTGGCCAAATACTCAAGCGGTTCACGCTCCCAGACGGTGTGGTCTCCTTCTATATAATCAATGACCGAAGGTTCGAGCACAAAAAATCCGCCATTGATCCAAGGCATCTCATGCCCTGCTGGCTTTTCATGAAATGAGGAGATCTGAATGTCTTCGGCTCCTAAATTAAATGCACCGAATCTTCCTGGCTGTTGGACTGCCGTCAGCGTGGCTTCTGTACCGCAAGCTTTATGGAATTTTATCAGTTCATCGATATCGACATCGCTAAGCCCATCACCATAGGTCATACAAAAGGTCTCATCACCGATATATTCCCGTACCCGTTTAAGCCTCCCTCCCGTCATACTGTGGTAGCCGGTATGCACCAAGGTGACGCGCCAGGGTTCGGTGTCCTTTTTATGCACTTCGAGGCTATTTTTCGCCAGATCAAACGTTATATCAGCATTATCAATATAATAATGCGAAAAATACTCTTTGATAACGTGCCCCTTATGCCCACAGCAAATAATAAAATCATGAATACCGTAGGTCGAGTAGATTTTCATAATATGCCACAGGATCGGTTTGCCACCGATCTCTACCATCGGTTTGGGGCGTATACCACTTTCTTCGCTGATACGGGTACCAAAACCACCCGCTAGAATAACTGCTTTCATTAGTACTGGATTTAATTAATCACCTATATTTATTGGTTCTTTCCGCGTGTGCACTGTTACACGGCGGTTTTGCGACGCTATTTTTCAAGAGGTGTCCTGCTCTGTACCCGCAAAATACGGAGCGCGCTTCGGTAGGTCAGTTCCTGTTTCCTGTTGAAGAATACGTAGATGAGCCCTTCGAACAGCATCCGCCACTTGGGCCAGACAATTGAACCGCGTGTGTTTATGAATGTGCGGATAAAGGCAAACTGTCCATGTAACATGCTTCGAATCCCCGTCCTATAGAAGCTGGCACAGACCTCCTGATTAAAATAATTTACCAAACTCCGTTTCTCGATAGAAGGCGTCAACCGGTCGATTAACAGCTCGTATACCGTTATTTTTTCTCTCAATGCTTCACATTTCCGATTCATGTAATGCGTGGCCGTCCCGTTATGCTGCCGTACATAAACGATGGGTACTTTCTGAAAACCTATCGCAACGCTTTCCGAAGCCCTCAACCAAAACTCAAAGTCCCCTACTGTAGGAAGTCCTTGGTCGAAATACCCCTTATCCGCGATCAATCGGGTACGCACGGAAATATTAGACAAGTTGCCAACAAAATTGCCAAAGACGAAAAACCATAAGTTGGCCATTTCCGGGGTGATGACTTCGGGAAGAAACTTGTTTTTTAGTTTGGTGATCCGCGAATCGGACGGGAGCTCGTCCGTAAAGCACGCAAAGCCCACTGCCGGCCGCCCATCCCAAAATTGGACGATTTGCCCGAGCGATTTCGAATGTATAAAGTAATCGTCAGCACATAAAATCTGACTAATCGGGGCCTGCGCCTGTTCGAACAGGAAATTTAAGTTTCCCATGATTCCGAGATTTGTCGGCTGTTTGAATACCCTGATACGCTCGTCATCCAATGTATCCAAGTACGCTCTTGTTCCGTCAGTAGACCCGTTGTCACTGATCAATAGCTCCCAGGAATCGAATTCTTGCATCAGCACGGAATCCACACACTCCCTTATATAAGGGAGCCCATTCCATACGGGTGTAATGATAGAAATAGTCGGAGAGCGTTTCTGCTTGTGCATATGAGATTTAATAAATAGCGTTCAACGTCAGTAGAAAGATCTATACAATGTGGCGATAAATGGTCTCTATACAGTTGAGCGCAGCATTTGTATTGAATCGCTGTGCGTTTTCAACACAATCAGCCACGATTTTCTGGTAGTCCTCCTCGTTCAATTCCAGTACGCGTTCGATTAGCCTACCTGCTTCAAAGGCCCAAATTTCAGCTTCTTCAGGATGGGATGGCCGCCTGGGAATGTAGATACCTGCTTGAGCGGCAACTTCTGTCATAGGTGCCTGATTGGTTGTTATGACCGGACTACCACAAGCCATGGCTTCGGCAATGGGCCAACCAAAACCTTCGGCCAATGAAGGGAATAGAAAAATCTGGGCGCCGGCATACACAAAGACCAATAGCTCGTTATCTACGTCGGACATAAAGTAAATATCCCGTTTATATGGCGACCGGTTATAGGCATCAGCTAATCGACTGTCAGGTGTGGCACCGACCATCACCAAAGGCAATTTACGTTTGGTAAAAGCGCGCCAAGAATCGTATATCTCCAATACCCCTTGCCGGTTTTTGTACCAGTGATTGGAGCCAACGTGCAGCAGGTAACCGCTTCTCAAGTTACGCCCCAGTCGCCTTCCCAAAATAAGCCGGGCGAGTTCTTTATCAAAAGGCTGATAGTCCTCGTTGAGCCCATTGTAGACAACTTTTGAAATAATCGGATCTTTCCTCAAAAACCGGTGAAGGTCATTACGTGTCTTCTCCGATACGGAAATAAAGTTCTTGCCCATCCGGAAGCCACGCCTAATGTAAGCTTGCAAGACTTTCCCGGTAATACCCGTGGGATTTTCCTTGATTTCTCCAAGCGCCGACTGTTGCGCTAGGAAATCGTGGCAATGGATGACGTGGGGACGTTTACGGAGCAAGGGCACATAAGGTCCAAGGGCCTGATCTGTAAAAACAAATAGGGTATGCTTAGGGCATGTCTTTAGGCGCCTTTTAATCGTTATCGGAAAGACGAGGTATTGATCAATGTATCCCAACCATTTTTTCAGTAAAGGGTGCCTGGTTTGCCTGAAGAAGAAATCATCAGCAGTCCAAACTTCCACATCGTGGCCTCTTATTTCCATACCGTCTTTAAGTAATTTAGTGTACTGCGCTATACTTCGATAGCCCAAAAAAGTGGGATGCGCTACCAGTACAATGTCCATATCGTTAAGTTGATAGATTAGCGACTCAATACATCGAAACCCGCCGTGTCCGTGCCTCACGCAGAAGATAAAGAATATGCCTATAGTAAGACAGGTTGTAAATCGACGTGGGACAGGATTTCTTTGCAAATCATCTCGTTGCCAAGCCCCAGTTTTCGAACTTTCTCCGCGCCGGCCTGCTTAATCCGCTCCCTTAAGGTATCGTTTCGCAAAAGGTGTTTACAGATTAAGGCACAGTCCTGTGCGTCAGACCAAAATACAGCTTCTTTCCCCGGAAAATACATTGCGACATGTTCGGGCGTTCGCTCGGCACATAATAACCCTCCCGCATAAGGTATTTCAGCCGAGCGAGTGGTATGTTGGTCGCGATTGCCTTTGGAAACAAAGCCCAGGCAGATCTTTGCACCCTGAATCGCAGCCACATAATCCCTACCGCCAAGCGCGGCTCCTCGGTAATACGGTTTTAGCCGTTCCCAATAGGGCGATTTCGGCCATCGATTCCCCCAAATGCTGACGGAGATATCTTGTTCGATCAGCGTACATAAAAATCGGTCACGGTTTTCATTTTTCATCCATGTGCCTATAAAGGTCACATCCGAGCGGTATTTTGCGGGAATATCCGCAGGATTGTCGAAAGGCCTGTGTTCGATTTCGTCATAACTTCTATACACGCGAATCACCTTCTTTGCTCCTAAAAGCTTGCATTCCCGTTCGGTCTCTTTCCGTACAACCACCACCAAATCGTAATGGCGTATTGCTTTCAATAGCGTCTTAAACCGGCCTTTGTCCCGGCGTCCCGTAGGGTCGTCAATATTGTAAAGGATGACTGGGCACTTAAACGATTTTAGTAATGAGAGACAAGAAACGCCAAAAAGTTCGCCGCTGTCTACCCAGACGATATCATACCTTGTTGTATCTTCCAGCAGACGGCGAATCCATTTTTTGAGCTGCGCCTGCAAGGCACGATATCCCGTCCGGTAATGAATGTAGTTGAGGACATTCGATTGTAGCGACCGTTTCACAGCATCGAACGGATTGACAATCCGAACATGATACCCCAAACGACGAAGTGCGGTTGCGCGATGGGCTGAAGTAGAAAAGGGATCATTGTCACCTAAGTATAGTATCTGTATCATATGGAATTTATTTCGACATAAATAGCTTGTGTACCATGTTTGTGAGATGAAAAAGCATAAAATAAAGAACCATCAGTTGGAACCAGCCCCTAACCAGAAAAGTAGCGAGGGAGATGACACTTTCTGAAGGAAGAAATAGGAAAACAGAAGTGATATTCAATAACGCACAAAGGCTAAATCGATGTTCGATGTAAACATAGTCCGTTGGATGATACCCTGCCAAGTAGTTCTTTACATACAAGATATCGAGCAAGAAAAAAACAGGAACAAGTAAAACGCCGAATACCAAAAGATAAAACCAACCGAAGGCCGCAATACCTGTACCTGACATGTGGCCGGCTAAAAAGGAACCCAAATATATTGGATTCTTGAGAACCAGGTAGCGCAGGTAGTCACCGTACGACATGCCGCTTACTTCCGTTTTGTCGACGTTGATACGTAGTAGGTTTAGAAAAGGCTGCGGAAGCTCCGCCCATATTTTATCGAGCGAAAACTCCAGCATGTTGTTTTCTTCCTGCTTGACCCGAGATGCGAGTACAAGGCTCATGTCGTTGAATTTTAAGTTACAGAAGCGGGCGAGAAAAATATTGTCCAAGTAATACTCATCCCATTCCTCCAGTTCATTGAAGTCTTGGGCTTCGTCGCGGAACGCTGCTATGGCCTTATAGTCCTGTACGGCCTCCATAGTTTTCATGATAAGCTCATGACGGGGTATGTCATTCCTTTCACCGCGAACCAGCACCATAGCGACCCCCAAATCAGATATCGGGCCGGTAATCAGCCAAACGCCTAACACAACAATCAACACATTCTTGAATGTCAATATTTTAAATTTATAAATACCGAGAAGCAACCCCAATGCGTAAGTAAAGCCTATCGCCGTGAATCCCATCATAAAAGCACCACGGCTATTTCTTCCCATACTTACCAGGAAAAGCAAGAGGGTGAAGATTGCCAGCATGAGTATAAAATAGGGCGGGTTGTTTTTTGTCTTTCCATAAAGCCTTCCAAATGGAATGGCATATGGCGCATAGCTGAAGGGCATTAAACCCTGAATAACCCTGTCGGCAACACTCACATCAGCACCTTCCTGCGAAGAAATAAAAAATACGCTGTACGCCATTGCCCCTAAACCGACACATCCCATAAGCCAGATTTGCAGATTAGAAGGCGGTGTAAACCATCCGCCCTTTGCCAGTAGTTTTACACCCTTGGAAATCGCCGAGACCTTTCGGTAGGTAAATGTCCGGTAAATCGCGTGCGTCAGGATAAGGACACATAGCTCCGCCAAGCTATGGAAAAACACCTCGTAAGGAAGAAGCAAATTAAAAATCAAGGACTTCCCTTCGATAAATGTAAAAACAACAGGAAAATAAAACTGGGTAAGGGCGAAGGCAATGACCAAAAAGGACGTGAGCGGATATCCCCGCAATATAGCGGGTTTGAAATAAATTGTTGTAATCAATATCCACGCTAAAACGGAGGCGGACAACGCGCTTAAGTTTTCGAAGCTTGGATAAAATGATAGTTGTAAAAAAACAAATAACGCCAATACACCCCATGACCAAGCGGTAAGTTGGTGTAAAAACACGTCGCCTTTCAACAAATAATAATACGGCGGTCTCCACAAAGAAAAGGAAGTATTTAGTGTCAAAATGCTCGGAAATTACAGATTAACGGAATCTTATTCATTAACGTCTTGGCCCGGTCCCTGGCCAACAGGGGAAGTTCTTTCCAAAAGCTGACCGTGTTGGCAACCAATGCAACCAACCCGATGGTGACCAACACCCATCGTGATCCGGGCCAGTAAACCATGGCAAGGGAGATGGTACCTGCAATAATGACCGCCAACAATGCCAAGGTAGCTATTCGTTTGGGCCACATCAGTTGGTTCGTTTCAAGCCATTTGATAGCCACCTTGAAATAAGCTGCTGTCATGATCAATTCTGAAATCAATAAAGCCAGTCCCGCACCCTTAATTCCAATCCAAGGCACCAATAAAAATACACCAATAACCAAGATGAGTGCAGCGCCTGTATTGATAATCAATTGCTGCCTCAATAAGTTATTGCCCAAAACGATGGCTATTGCGGGCTGGGCCAGGGCATAAACCAAAACCCCTATCGAGAGATATGCAAACAAAGCCGGGTCAAAATCCAATTTACGCCGTGTCCAGATGGCGTATAGCGGTGTAATAAACGCCTGTAAAAGCACCACCATAGGAGCCATCACCCCCACGAGGATCATCCATACCGTGGAGAAAGCGATCTCACTTCTTGCCTGATCACGTTGATGTAAAAAACGCATCAGCTCCGGCATCAATGGGTCGGTAATACTATGCAGCCCCTGCATGGCAAAATTCGCACCGGTGCGTATGGTAGTGAAGGTAACCAACGCCTGCGTGCCGGCCAAGGAGCTGACCATCAATCGCACCCCCCCTACCTGCCAATTTTCAAGCAGGCTTTTCCAAGAGAGAGCCAGCGAATTTACCCAGTTTTGAAAGCCGAGCCTTAAATTCCATCGATTAAATGGTATTCCTTCCTTCTTGAACAAGGAAAACATATCCACGTAAAGGAAAAAGTTGACCAGCCAGGTAGACAGGACCAGATTAATGCCCGTTTGAAGTAGCCCAGCTCCGAGCACTACACCTATTGCTGGTATCAGGGCGTTGGCAAATGCCATGAGCACACCCCACCAAGCCATACGAGGATAATAGTCAAACGCATACAACGCACGTCCGCAGATCCCGCCGGCGCTACCCGTAAGCATCCACGTTGCGCTTTGCAGCATCAGAACTATACCAGCGTCGCGGAGCAGCTGATCGTCGAGATCGATAGCCGTAGACAATAGCTGTCCTAAACGATTGGATAGGCAGATAAAGACAACAACGACTAATTGAAATGCACCTAAAAAAAATCCGATGATCATGCCCGAACATAAATGAAGACCCAGTTGTTCCCTTTGAGGCTGTAGCCCCAACTTCAGGAATTTATAGCCCAGATAATTTTGGTGGCCAATATCCAGCATGGTCAGTAACGCCTGAAAAGCCCAAACAGCCAACCAAACCCCGTAGGTCTCAATATCCCAGAACGATAAGTACAGTGGGACAATAGCCAATTGGGAGATCAACGTAATGATGATCTTTAACCATGCAGCTGTGGTACCGGAAACAAGTCGAGAAAAAGCTGACATAATGAAAGTAGGTTGAGATTCCTGATTTTTCGGCTTTTTAGATAGAGCTTATCAAGGAAACTTAACAACGTGGTTAGCAATTTAGCGGGGCGTTGTATCTCAGACGGATACAGTCCGTTTGAATTTCCAGTCTGCTGAAGCAGCAGTTCCCAGTCAAAACTCCATATGTTATCCAAATGAAACCGTTTACAACCATGCGTCTTGAACAGTTTTAACACCTCCAAATCTTGCCAGTTGAAAGAAGGATCCGGAAAATTATTAAGATCAACATCTATCGTATGGTGATAATTAATCCAGCTTTCAGGTAGTGGCTCTATCCGTTCTGCGTAGTTTCGCTCATACGTATCCGGACTATAAATGTATCGACGCAGGTAAAAACGACTGGTATGCTTTATATTTTCCAGCGCCGAGTAATAACGCAACTTTGCAAGACGCAAGTTTAACCGTGCACAGAAAAAGTGCATAAACTTAAGTTCTTCAACATACACATGTTCTCCGGACGGGTTGTTGGGCACCCGACGGGAGTGGATCAAATCCGGTTGATGCGGGCTGCCGTCATCGATATAGCCCAAAGGGAAATAATGAGCGTATTTTTTGCCCCGGATACATGCTTTATTGCCATATAATATATCCGGCCGCTCGAAGTGCAAGGACGTGCCTTTTGGCAACCGCTTTAATCTGGCCCATACTTGGGTCATTTCCAAGCTGTCGGCGCTGACAAGCTCATCGGCGTCGAGTCCGAGCAGCAGCCTGGTGTCTTTTGGGAAGTGCCTCCTCGCGGTTTCTATTAATAATAACTGCCGATGGTCTTCATTAAACTCTTTGGAATTGTTTTCAATGCGTATTACTTTCGGAAATGCCCTGCAGATTTCGGCGCTGCGATCACTGGATTGCTGGTCGGCAACAATAATGCAGTCAGCAAACAAACTGGTTAATGTAAGAAACTGATGGAGAATCCAATCCTCATTTTTTATGGGCGTCAATACAATGATTTTGGCTTCGTTGTTCATTTACATGAATTGTTTTTAGGTGGTGAAACTTGTCTGCCTACCGCAGGCAGGTATTTCTGCGGCAGGCACAAGCTATGATGTGTTTGCTTTAATAAGCGCTAAAAACGTTTAAGAAAGTCTCCGAAGACCGTATGACCAAATTTTTGTTTAGTCGAATCGTAATACCCATAATCGATATGGTATCCGAAGTGATTGGTCATCATGACGCCGTTGAAAACGATATTCATATTGGGCAATTTGTGATTCCGATAAATCTCATCGATAAATTTCAATTCTGATTTCGGTGTGTAGTTATGCCTGACCACGTAAAGGCACACATCGCAGTAAGCCGCCAGAATCATTCCGTCTGTCACTAAATGCACGGGCGGAGAGTCAATTAGTATGTTATCATACTCTTCCCTGAGCTCATTGATAAGCTGTTCCATAGCGACATTGTCCAGCAATTCCGAAGGGTTGTCCGGCACCGGCCCAGATTTCATGACGTAAAGCAAAGGATGCACGCCGGATGGCTTGATGACTTCGTTTTTGCTGACTTCCCCTTTCAATAAGCTGGTCAATCCAACGGTCTCTATCTTTAAGTTGAGCAATCTGGTCAGTTCTGGTTTTCGGAGATCGAGTTCGAGTACGATGGTTTTTCTACCGGAAGCTGCCAAGGATGCGCCGATATTAGCGGTGACAAAACTTTTACCTTCACTAGCAATGCTGGAAGTCAGCAGCGTCACTTTACCTTTCTCTTGCCTGCCGTACAGCCGCATTAAGTTTGTTCGTAATATACGCATTTGTTCGGCGATAATGAGCCTACTATTGTCGAATACGACTATGGCATTCTGTTTGTCGTTTGAATGGCTTAATTCACAAATAATCGGCGCGCTGGTAGCCGAGGTAATATCTTCTCGTGTCATGACCTTATTGCGTAAGGACTCCCGGATATGGATAATGCCGATAGGCATCAGGAAGCCGAAAAGAAGCGCAACAGCAACCGGGAAGCTTTTTCCGCCATTAGGCTCGTCATAATAGGGCTGCTCGATGATTTTCATCCCTGCAAGCGTAGAGGCATAGCTTAATGCGGTCTCCTCGCGTTTCTGCAACAAGTACACATACAGTCCCTCTTTGATACTTTGCTGCCGCTTGATGCTCATGTATTTCTGTTCCTGAATGGGCATGCTCCTTATTGAACTTTCGATTTGTTCATTGTTGCGCTGCAACTGGCGCTGTGTCACGACCAACGAGTTCTTTATGCTCTTGATGTAATCATTCAAGGCGACCTTTGTGCTGTTGATTTGTTTATTCAACGGAATAAAAATCGGATTGCCCTCGGGTGTCGTAGCAAGTAACCGCTCTTTCTGCAACTGTAGTTTTGTTAGCTGATCCACTAAACTGATCAGCCCGGGGTCTTTAATACCGATGGTAGCCGGAGGCGTGCTGCTCCCACCCGCCGTAGTAAACCGCTCAATATCCTCTATCACGTTTAATTGAACGTTTACTTCGTTCAGAAGCGCATCATTTTGCTGGACATTGTCTAAAAAAAACTGCGATTTTGACGATATATCAGTCAGCCCGACACTGCTCTTAAAGCCTGCGACGTTTTGCTCCGCAGCATTAAGTTCACCTGTCAAGGAAGTCAGCCGCTCGTCTAAAAATTTAAGTGTATTTTTGGTCTCCAATCTCTTATCTGTGACATTGTAATCTTCATACGCTTCAATCAGCATGTCTAAAATCGCGCTCCCCCTTTCAGGAATCACATCGGTAAGGGAAAGATCCACAATCGGATCTACCTTATCCAGGGTTACCATAATCTCTTTTTGGTATCTCGTCACAACTTTATTCGGATCGCTGACTTCGATTCGGATAGTTTTTCCGATGAAGGAATCAAACCGATCAGTCTTGGTCAGTTTCCAACGGCCGAAGTCATCGGACAACGTATCATTAAACGTAGCTGAAAGCTCCGTTCCATCTTTTTTCTTCAATGTGAAGTGAGTCGAATCGTCAATGGTGATTAAGTATGTGTGATCTTTCTTAAATAGCCCGGATGGCTGCACCATTGTTAACTTTAACGGCGTATTTTTCCATAAGTCGCGTTTTCGATAGTCGGTATGGAAGTAGTTGGTCCACAACTGAAGCCTGGAGACGACCGAGAGAATCAATTTTCTCGACTTAAGAACCTCTACTTGGCTTTTTACTTCTTTCTTTTGCACATTGAAGCCCAACTGTTGCACAGCCAGTTTATCTGCAGTCGATTTTGCTTCGTCCGAGAGCGTCAGTTTGGCTCTTACCGTGTACGCAGGCTGGCGGTAGGAAATGTATAAAAATGCCCCTGCAAGCGTAAAGAACAGGCATAGCAAAAACAACGGCCAATGATAGAGGTACTTCGATAGCAATAATCTAAAATCTTTCGGCTTGTCCTGCTCTATTAAATCGGCAAATTGCGGCGGTAGATTCAAAAGTTTCGCGTCCATGGGAAATAGTTATTTAATCAACGTGTAACAATAATGGCAACGATGGAAGCAGCAGACAGCAGGAGACTTAAGATTCGGTAGTTTCCATCAACTGAGGCGTACTTATTCCTGCCCGCTTCCACATAAATAATATCATTGTTTTTGAGGTAATAATACTCTGAATTAAAGGTTTTTCGCCCGGCTAATAAATCGATGGGCACGAAGATCCGTCTTCCGTCCACCTCTCGGATCAATAAGATATTGCTCCTTTTTGCCGTTATATTCAGATCACCGGCCATCCCCAACGCTTCATTGATGGTTATCCGTTCGCTCAACACGGGATATACATCGGGCTTTAAGACATCGCCCATTACCGTTATCTTGAAATTCAGCATCCTTACAACCACGGAAGGTTCCTTTAAATAGGGAAGCAGCTTCTCTTTTACCTCCTCGGCTATTGCTGCAGTTGTTTTTCCGGCAACGGCAAGTGTACCGACCATCGGCAACGAGATGGTCCCATTTTGATCAACTAAATACCCTTTGTCGGTATTCGCAGTATCTGGCCACGCTATGGGGTTTAGACTGGTAACCGAAATAGATAAAATATCGTTAGGCTGCACCGTTACAGGTGTAAAATTCTTAATGGCTTCTTCAGTTTGCTGTCGCCTACTGATATCCTGGAAATAAATGGTTTTTTTATAGAAACTGCAAGAAGTGGCCCCGAGAAGACATAAGAATGCAATGCTTAAGTTTAAACAGAATCTGAACATAGTGATTGTTTTTTTTAAGAAAAAAGATTAATTTAGTCAAAACTGACTAATAAAGAGTAGTTTACAAGAACCGAAAGAGTTATCGGTAACGATTTAGTAATGGTGCTTACTGCACTTGCTTTCATTCAATTACCTTGTAAATCATTATTGCAAATTTATAAAAAATAAAGGTAAAGCATTGAAACTTTACCTTTATTTTTCGTCTTGCTCGTCCATTCTTTTGATAAGTGCATCCCGAAGACTATCAAGGAACTTCGTTCGGTTTATCTTCCTGCCTTTCAGTTCCAAATAGGAATGATAGAAATCCCCTAAGTCAATATTAAACATATTTTCAAAGGTTTTGGCTATGATTTTAATGTCTGCATTACCGTTGTCAATCGAACCTTGCGAATGCAGCGAATATATCAACTCGATGAGTGAGGTCTTGCTGCCCGTCCAGTTTAAAGGCGGGTTTTCCCAAATTCTTTTCTGACTGTTGTTATTCAACTGGTCTTCGAGATAAACCTGTATCAAATCATTGGCAATAATCTTGGCTACTTTGTAATCGTGTGAGGTTGTAAAATTGTGGTCTGCCTCAAAATAATAGGTGTCTAAACTTAGCTTAATATCGTGTTTGCCACGTACAAAGTATTTGTTATCAAGATGGGTGCTGTTGGTTCTGTAATACTTGTAAAATTCCAGATTGGCATCGAAGTACCGCTTGATTTTGGAAAGCTCAATATTGAGGTATTTCCTGATAATTTTATCCCCTCCACGTGGTCTTTTTGTTTCAATTTTATAAATCGAATTGAAGAAGATAAGTTTTGAAACTAACTGCGGCTTTAGCTGCTTGAAAAACAATATTTCTTCTTCCGCATCTTTAAATCCCTTTTCTTGAATGTGCTTCTTTACCTCTTCAATCTTCTGCAATACCAGCACAATAGCATTTTCATACGATACCAATGAATTATTCTGCTCGTAGGTCAATTCACTTATTCTATCGTCTAATTCGTTTATTATAGTATGGCAATAATCTGTCATTGAAAGCGGAATTTTAAGTATGATACCAATAAAAAGGATAAAATGAGGCAGTAATTGCAGGTATCCTACAATAAATTACCTCATTTCAATATGTTTGTTATAGTATGCTTATAGGAAAGCCATATCCGCTTTCACTTTTGAAACTGAATAGGGCTTGTGTATTAAACCATTAAAGGTTCTGCTTTAAAGCCTTTTTTCTTAACGATGGCAACTATTTCATCTTCTGTAATTCCCTCTGATTTTACGGTTAGAATTTTGTCATTGTTAGCTGTATCTACATTCCATTCGCAGATACCGTCCGCTCCGTCCAAATCAGCTTTTACTTTTGATACGCATCCACCACAATTAAGGTTGGTTTTGAATTGAAATTCTCTATTTTCCATTTTTTTGAAATTTATTTATAATGTTTTGTACTGTTGCAAAATTCAGCATAATTCCAAAGCCTGCTATTGTGATATTTCTTGTTTGATTTGTGACTTTTACTGATTTAGCCCGTATTATAAAAAGCAAAAAGGTCATAGCAACGCTACAACCTTTCCCAATCTTGTATTGAAATGCTTTAGTAGATGAGCGAAAGCCCTACACCAAAGCCCATATCACTATCATAGTGTGTTCTGATACCGATATGCCTTGTCAGGATATACCGCAGGTCTGCCATATATTCCAAATCGGTATTGACCATAAATCCGGCTCTTAGTCTTCGGGAGATAGGTATATCCTCACGCATTAACGATACACGAAAAATCCCATCGTGATATACTTCTGCCTGTACATTAACGAGCATTGGCAGGGTGTACATTACACCCAAGCTGACTGCTGCCCGGTTGTCCTTTTTATTGACCTGTCCGAACAGGTTTTGCTCGTGTTCGTCCATTCCCATTTTGCGGTATCGCCAATCGAAACCGATAAACGGCATCAGCCATTGCATTTTACCGATGTAACGTCCTAAATGGGTTTCTACTTCGTAGCCGTGCATATCGTTGTAGCCTAAACGCCATTCTGTACCCAAACTGTAACGGGCGTTCATCAGCATAGCTTCCCCGTCTATACCGTTGATGGCAAAGTCGCTCTGTGCCATTAAGTGTGGCATATTGCTTTCCCGCTGTAACATTTTATAGGCTTTTTCCTTGTTGGGCAATTCGGGATTTTTATAATCGTCCACTGCAAAAACCCTGTTCATTCCTGCCATCATATGGTACAGGATATGGCAATGGAAAAACCAATCGCCCTCGGTATTGGCAAGAAACTCGATGGTATCGGTTTCCATCGGCATAATGTCGATTATATTTTTCATCGGTGCATTTTCGCCGTGCTCATTCAGCACCCTGAAATCAAAACCGTGCAGGTGTATCGGGTGGCGCATCATTGAGTTGTTGTGAATGGTAATCCTCAAAATCTCGCCTTTCTTTACAGGTATTTTGTCGCTTTCTGCCAAGACCTTATTATCCATACTCCAAACGTAACGGTTCATATTTCCGGTAAGGGTAAATTTCAGTTCTTTTACCGGAGCATCTTTTGGCAATGTGGTATTGTGTGGCGATTTCAGCATTGCGTAATTGAGCGTTACTATATTGCTCAACGCATTGGCATTATAACGGTTGGGGTCTTCGTCCGTATTCATTTTATGGTTTTCCCCGTGATGCTCCATTGGCTGCCCATTGTCCTTAGCTTTCTTGCCCTTTTCTTCGCCTGTAATTTCAGGATACATTACTACGTTCATATCCATTTGGTTAAGGCTCATATTCATTCCCATATCGTCAAGGTCGCCGTTCATCTTCATCATATCATTCATCATCTTCATACCCTCAAAATATTTCAGGCGTGGCATTTCCCCAACATATTGTTTTGTACCGCTGCCAATAAAATAGCTTGTGGATTGGGTACGGTCTTCGGTAGTTGCCATAAATTCAAAGGCTTTACCGTCTTCGGGAATGGTAACGACTACATCGTAAGTTTCAGATACAGCGATAATCAGCCTGTCCACATCCACAGGTTGCACATCGTTGCCGTCGCTTGCCACTACGGACATTTTACCGCCTGCGTAGCGAAGCCAAAAGTAAGAGGATGCACCGCCATTAGAAATCCGCAAACGCACTTTGTCGCCTGCTTTTAACGGCTTGCCGTCAATGCTTTTCAGGTCTGTATGATGATTGCCGTTCATCAGCACACGTTCGTAATATACATCGCTCACGTCCATAGCCAACATACGTTTCCATTCGTTGGTCAGCTTGGTTTTGAATTTACCGCTTTGGATGGCTTCGGCATAGCTTTGTGTTGCGCCTTTTCTTATGGCAAACCAATCGCTTGCATTGTGCAGCATACGGTGTACATTGTTGGGATTGAGGTTCGTCCATTCGCTTAGCATTATGGGAATTTCCGGCAAATCGTCAATGCCTTTCCTGAATGTTTTGTCATCAGCCCTTTTGTGCATTATAAAGCTGCCGTACATACCAATCTGCTCCTGCAAGCCCGAATGTGAATGATACCAGTGCGTTCCGGTCTGAATAATCGGGAAACGGTAAGTATAGGTTGTGCCGGGTTCTATGGGCATTTGCGTTAAGAAAGGTACACCGTCTTCTTTATTGGGCAGGAATAGCCCGTGCCAATGCAGGGATGTACTTTCTTTCAACTGGTTATGGACAACAATTTCTGCCGTGTCGCCCTCTGTAAATTCAAGCGTGGGCATTGGGATTTGCCCGTTTACAGCGATTGCCCTTTTTTCTTTGCCTGCGTAGTTTACAACCGTATCTCTTACATACAGGTCGTAATGGACTACTTTTTGGGCAATGCTGACTTGTGATATAAAGAGTGCCAACAGGGTTAGCGGCAACAGCTTTTTGTGAAGAAATTTTTGATTATCCATTTTAAAAATAGCATTGGTTATAAAGATTAAAAGGCATTGCCTAATGAGCAATGCCTTAATGGGTATTATTTAGTTTCTGCAACTTTACCACACGTAAGCATAGATGAACCGTAGTAAGGATTTTTGATGTCCTTTTCTTTGCTCAACCAATATGCTTTTTTCATCGGGCAATACTGGTAGTAAACTGGTTGGTTTACTTTGTCGGATGGTTTTACCAGTTTCCACATTATGGTAGATACATCATTGAAAGCGGCTCTTTGCTTTTCAATGTTGTTGCCTGCCTTGCTTAATTTCTCGGTGGCTTTCTGCAATTCTGCTTTCTGTGCAAAATTGTCTTCGCTCTTTACGGCTTCGTTCAGTGCGGAAATAGCGGTGTTTGCCGCCTTGCTGTCACTGCTTACCAAAGCATTTTTTACGCTGATATAATTGTTCAGCAGGTTGCCTGTATTTTGTGCAAAAGCAGAAAATCCAAACATCATTACGGTTATTGCAACTATTAACTTTTTCATTTTTTGTTCCTTTTAAAGATTAGTGAATTGCTGATGGTATTATGCTGAAACAGGTTCAGCTTTAAAACCTTTTTTCCTGATGATTGCGACAACCTCGTCTTCGGTAATGCCCTCTGCTTTTACAGTCAGTATTTTATCGCTGTTTGTGGTGTCAACGTTCCATTCGCAGATACCGTCTGCGTTATCTAAATCTGCCTGCACTTTTGATACACAGTTACCACAGTTAAGGTTTGTCTTGAATTGAAGATTTTTACTTTCCATTGTATTGAACTTTTAATTGTTTTTGTTGGTACAAAATTCGGAACATAATGCGCTATGCTGTTTGCGATATTCCTTGTTTGATTTATGATATTTACTGATTATACCTCAAAAACGGTTCCGCTTGTAATATTTCGGTTTTGTTTTGTGACTTTTACTGATTATGGTGTTGGTTCTGAATAAGCGGAATACATTTACCGCTTAATAACGCTAACTGATTATAAAATGTCTATCAAAACCTTTCTCTCGGTTTTGCATCGGGCGATGTTGTAGCTCGGGTTCAGGAACTAAAACACTATTGCACAATCCCACTTGTGCAAAAACCTTTATTGCAAAATCACACATAACATAATTTTTAAAAATCATTATAATGACAAACGATTTGAAAAACGTTGAATACGGCTTGGATAAAATATTCGAAGGTGCACAGGACTTTTTACCGATTTTAGGAACCGACTATGTAGAGTTTTATGTAGGCAATGCGAAGCAGGCTGCCCATTATTATAAGTCCGCTTTCGGATTTCGGTCAGAGGCTTATGCCGGACTGGAAACGGGAATGAAAGACAGGGCATCTTACGTGGTAAAACAGGATAAAGTACGGTTGGTCTTAACTACCGGAATGCGGTCTAATTCTGAAATCAACGAACACGTTAAAAAACACGGCGATGGCATCAAAGTGGTTGGTCTTTGGGTGGAAGATGCCCGCAAAGTCTTTGAAGAAACCACATCGAGAGGTGCAAAAGCCTATATGGAACCTACCGTAACCACAGATAAAAACGGCGAAGTGGTACAATCGGGTATCTATGCGTATGGCGAAACCATTTTTATGTTTACCGAACGCAAAAACTACAACGGTATTTTTATGCCAGGTTATGAAAAATGGGAAACCGAATATAATCCTGCTCCTGCCGGACTGAAATATATTGACCATATGGTGGGCAATGTGGACTGGAACCAAATGGACACCTGGGTAAAATGGTTTGAGGATGTAATGGGATTTGAAAACTTTCTGTCTTTTGATGATAAGCAGGTTTCAACCGAATATTCTGCCCTGATGTCAAAAGTAATGGCAAATGGTAACGGCAGAATTAAGTTCCCGATTAACGAACCCGCAGAGGGCAAAAAGAAATCGCAGATTGAAGAGTACCTTGAATTTTATGAGGGCGAGGGTGTTCAGCATATTGCGGTAACTACGGACGATATTGTAAAGACGGTAAACGACCTTAAATCAAGAGGTGTTGAATTTCTATCAAGACCGCCACAAGCGTATTATGATGCTATTCCAGACCGTTTAAAAGCGCATATGCACCGATTTAAAGAGGATATAAAGGAATTACAGGAATTGGGTATTTTGATTGATGCAGACGAAGAGGGCTATTTATTGCAAATCTTTACAAGACCTGTGGAAGACCGCCCTACATTCTTCTTTGAGGTTATCCAAAGAATGGGTGCAAGAGGTTTTGGCGCAGGAAATTTTAAGGCTTTGTTCCAGTCTATCGAAAGAGAGCAGGAACGCAGAGGTACGTTATAATTCTATAATTTTCTTTTAATGCGAAGAGGCTGTTTCCAATATTGAAACAGCCTCTTTTTGTGTGCATTTATTTTTGGTATAGTTTACAATTTGGTTAATGTTTGTGTTCAATGTTGTTTTTGACAATTAATAAGCGATGCCTGTGATTGATGTTTTGCCATCTTCCTTTTTGGTTTAGGTCAAAAAAAACTGCCGCAGAATATTTTCGGCGGCAGTCAAATCCAACAATTAAAACTTCATTTTCTGTATTCGCACCGCGTTTAGAATTGCTAATAATGCCACACCTACATCGGCAAATACGGCTTCCCACATTGTAGCCAGTCCGCCTGCTCCGAGTATCAGTACAATTGCTTTCACACCGAACGCCAAAACAATATTCTGATAAACAATTTTCTTCGTCTGTTTCCCGATATTGATAGCCATCGGGATTTTAGACGGCATATCGTCCTGTATAACCACATCGGCAGTTTCAATGGCGGCATCACTTCCTAAACCACCCATTGCGATACCCGCATCACTCAATGCAATTACAGGAGCATCGTTTACACCGTCCCCGATAAAGGCTACGCTTCCATTACGGGATTTGATTTCTTTTACTTTATTTACTTTGTCTTCGGGCAATAAATCTCCGTATGCACTGTCAATTCCTAACTGATTTGAAACGTATTGTACCACGGTATTTTTGTCCCCGCTTAACATTGTGGTTCTAACACCCATTTTACGCAGTTTGTCAACGGCGGCTTTCGCATCTACTTTAATGCTGTCAGAAATGGTTATATATCCGGCAAACTTACCACCATAAGCGATTGCTATCACGGTATAAACAATGTTTGCCGTGTCTGCATCGTGGCTGATATTGAACTTGTCAAGCAATTTGAAATTACCTACCAACAGCTCTTTACCGTTGACAGTGGTTTTTAGCCCGTGTCCGGCAATTTCTTCCGTATTTTCAAGTTTCACTGTGGTATCTACTTCTCCCCAGTAATTGTGGATTGCGGTTGCCACAGGGTGCGTACTTTGGCTTTCTAAAACATTGACAAGGTTCAGGATTTCATCTTTGTTGAACTCCGGTTTTATGAATACTTCCTGTACTTTGAAAACGCCCTCGGTCATCGTTCCTGTTTTGTCCATTACTACGTTTTCAACTTTGGCAAGAATATCAAGGAAGTTGGAACCTTTGAACAAGATACCGTTCCGGCTCGCTGCTCCAATACCACCGAAGTAACCTAACGGAATGGAAATTACCAACGCACAAGGACAAGAGATAACCAAAAATACCAATGCTCTGTACAGCCATTCGCTGAATACATAGTTATCTACAAAGAGTGCAGGCAGCAAAGTAATGGCTATTGACAGGTACACTACGATTGGCGTATAAACTTTGGAGAATTTACGGATAAATAATTCGGTGGGTGCTTTTTGAGAAGTTGCATCCTGTACCAATTCCAGAATTTTGCTCAATTTACTATCAGCGTAGTCGGTAGTAACTTTTATCTGACTTACGGTATTCAGGTTAATC
Organism: Parapedobacter sp. ISTM3; assembly: GCF_016533505.1. NCBI lineage: Bacteria > Pseudomonadati > Bacteroidota > Sphingobacteriia > Sphingobacteriales > Sphingobacteriaceae > Parapedobacter > Parapedobacter sp. ISTM3. Next base: position 27,203 of record NZ_JAENGN010000019.1, read on the forward strand.
ATACCTGCCAGTACAGTGTCGCCTTTACCTTTGGTGTCGGGTTTACTTTCTCCTGTGAGTGCTGCTGTATTGAATGAAGCACTATCCGAAACTAATTCGCCGTCCAAGCCTAATTTTTCGCCCGGTTTCAATTGGATAATATCGCCAATGTTAGCATCTTCGGCTTTTATCACAACCGCTTTGCCTGCCCTAAGAACCGTAACTTCATCAGGACGTTGGTCTAACAGGGCTTTAATATTTCCTTTGGCTCTTGATACTGCAATGGTCTGAAAAACTTCTCCTACGGAATAAAACAACATAACGGCTACTGCTTCGGGATATTCGCCTATGGCAAATGCTCCTATTGTAGCAATACCCATTAAGAAGAACTCTGAAAAGAAATCTTTATACCGGATACTTTCTATTGCTTCTTTAATTACGGGTAGTCCGACAGGGATATAGGCAATTACATACCAAGCAATTCGTACCCATCCGGTAAACCAATCCTGTGGAAAGTAATTATCTAACCCGATGGCGATAAGCAATAAAATTAATGAGATACCCGCAGGCATAAAAAGCTGAAACGCTGTTTTGCCCTCTATGTCGTGGCTGTGGTCGTGGTCATCCCCGTGGCTGTGCCCGTGTCCGTGACTATGGTCGTGTCCGTGGTCGTGGTTATGACCACCTTTTTTGTTATGGCTGTGTTTATGACCGTGGTCGTGATGGTGGTGGCTGTGGTCGTGATGGTCTTCCTCATCATCACAATGTCCGGCATCGTCTTCACTGCAACTGCTGCCGTCAGTGTGTCCGTGTCCGTCATCTTTATGATTGGCATCTTTTAGCAAATCTGCTGCTCCTGCTTTTTCATAAATTTTCTCTGTTCTTACACAGCACAACTGATTACCCTGCGTATCATATTTGTGTTTGTGTTCCTTTTTTTTTACAAGGTTCAGATTGTTATCTGTACTGCAACATAGTTTTGACATATCTATTAATTGTTTTTAATTTCCATTTATAAGGCAAAATTACTATGGGGTTTTGGGAACTTAGTTGCAAAAGCAACACGGCTATTTTGGAGTATATAAAATTTGCCTTTTGGAAAGGAGCGGTTGCTATGCTGTGGTTTCGGTAATGAAAAAACAGCCTGTGTACCTGTCGTCAATCATTACAATAACCACCTTTTCGTTTACGTGGTCTAAACTTTCATCGTAATAGAAGTCATAAGATTTCATCCAGGCTATATTGCCGATGATGACTTCGTGTCCGTCCACAAAACCTTTAATGCCGCAGCCGGGTATCTTTTCAAATTTATCAACCGTATAATCTGATAAAGTGATTGGCGGAAGTGCTTTGAGAATAGCTTTTGCTATGGGATGCTCTGCTTTGGATTGCAGTGCTGCCGTGTATGCCATCATCGTGTCTTTTTCGGGAACGGCACATTCAAACCTGATGACTTTAAAATTATTGTTGTAGCCTACATCTGTATCTTGGGTAGGGATATATTTATCTGCCATAGTAATATTTGATTTAATTACACAGCAAAACTACCCGTTGGTTTTGGGAACTTGGTTGCAAATGAAAAGCAGCCATATCCTGAAATATGACTGCTTTTGATTAACCGATTGGGATAAAAATTATTTTTTCTTAACGAACCTCGAACATTCGTTACACATTCCTTTCATCACGAAATTGACACTTTCCAACAGAAATTTATCGGGAAGCTGAATGGGCGGTATGGAAATGCTTTCAAGGCAAAAGGTATTTTTACAACGGTTACAGTTAAAATGTACGTGCAGCTCGCCAACGGTACACATACAGGTATCACTGCAAATGGAATACTTCATTGAGCCGGAACCGTCATCAATCGTATGGATGAGCAGGTTGTCGTGAAAAAGGCTCAACGTTCTGAAAATGGTCGATTTATTGACAGTTTCCAATTCGGTTTCCAAATCGGTAAGGCTGAACGCTTTTTTAAAGTCAGACATTGTTTTAAAAATTAACAGCCTAACTGATGTTGGTTTTATACTCCTGTTCAATAATTTTTGTTCCAAGCGTTCCATTTTTAGTATTTTATATGCTGTCCGTAGCTAAGGTGATTACACAAAAATAGACAACCTTGCTGCCGACAATTTTACGATATTCTTTGTTTGATTTATGATATTTACTGTTTAGGTTTTTACAGGTAATGTATGTAGCCGATTTCGGGCAAATACATACAGTCATCGCAATTGTCGTATTCTACGGTTGCTTTTTCGGGTTGGTCGAAATTGGCTTGTAAAAAAGCATCAGAAAACAAGGCATAAGGCGGATGTTCGGCAATATGATTTTTCAGCATCTTGTGTGCTTCTACCACAGGTGCGCCGTAGAGCTTCTCGAATTTCCCGATTTTGTATTTGGTAAATTCCCCGTAGTGTACAATTATCTTTAATGATAAAGGAATTTCTATTGCCAGTTGTAATGCGAGGCGTTTGAGTTCCTTTTGAAAATCGTTGTACATCTGTTCTATCTGCATCAATGTTTCTTCAAAGGTGGGCAGGTTGTGGTACTTGTAAAAAAGTATCGCATCGCCCTCAACCTCGGAAATTTCAAGGCAAAGGATATTGCTATCCATTACTGATTTGAGCAGGCTTTCTGTTATGTATTTTCCAACAAACATATTTGATTTGATAACGAAATCCGTAAAGCCTGAAATGTCGGGTATCATTATCATACCGTTTTTATTGGCAGTATCGTGTTGCATTTATATCATCGTATTAACCATTAAAAATGCAGGGGCTTGTTACCGTCCCCCGCAAATTGAGTGTATCTCACTCCAACAAAAACTATTTTATCTGCCCGGTAGCTTTGTGGTACACAGCTTCGGCTATTTTGTACCGTATTTTTGCATCCAACATATTGCTGTATGCTCTTTGCCAAAGCGTTTCAGCTATCAGCACATCTTCTCCGGTAATGGTTCCGGCTTTAAAGCGGTCATTGCTCAACTTCAAATTTTCGTCGGCTTCAATTAATGACGCCTGCATCAAATCAATGTTATTCGCCTGCAATTGCAGATTAAGCATTGCGTGCTCAATCTCCACCGTGATTTGGCTTTTCAGTTCTTTCAAACCGTATTCAGCCGAACGTATATTAGCTTCCTGCTGTTTTACTTTTTCTTTTCTGCTACCCCAGTCAAAAACCGGGATTTTCACGCTTAGCATACCAAAGTAGGTTAGCATATGGTTTTTGGTCGGGTCGCCAAAGTTAATACCCTCTTTTCCAAAGGCAGCCATTCCATTGAGCGATAAGCCTACCGATGGTTTCAGGTCGGCTTTGAGCATACTTTTGGTAAGCTGGCTCATTTTAATGCCATTGGTTGCCAACTCAATTTCCGGTCGGTTCGCATCGACAGCATCCAAAACACCCTGCTTAGAAAAGTCGCCCGTACTCAATGTATCGGCTACGTCTATACCTGTTGGGGCTTCCATCCCGATTAACTGGCTCAATCTTCTTTTTGCCAGGATGAGCTTATTCTCCGCAGCCTGCAAACGGGCTTCGTTTTCATTCTGGAGCACCTTTGCCCGCAATACATCGTTTTTGTAAATCAATCCTGCCCCAAACTGGTTGTTCAGGAATGTATAATGCGAAGCCAGTTGCTTTTTAACCTGCTGTTCCAGTTTGATTTCTTCCTTAGCCTGCACTAAAAGCCAGTAAGCGGTTTCGGTAGCCAGTAATACTTCGTCTTCCACCAATCGTTGTTGCGCATTGCTCATCTGTATATTGGTTTCTGCCATCTGCTTGCCGTACTTAATCTTACCGCCTGTGTAAATCGGCTGTGTAACGCTGACCATCGGTGCAAACCCGTATTCGGGCAGCATTGTGTTCAATGGCTCGCCAAAGTAAAAGGCGGTTGCCGAAGCATCCAGTTTTGGTCTGCCTGCCACATCCGCAATCAGCTTGTCGGATTGGGTGGCAATTACGTCTTCTTTAGCTTTGCCTATTCTGTTATTGTTTTTTAATGCCAGTTCTTTGCTTTCCGCAAGGGTTAGCTGCTGTTGTGCAAAGAGGTTGTTTGTTCCCTGCAAAAGAACGAAACCGCATATAAAAACCTTTATGACTGTTTTATATCTTTTCTGTAACATAATCCCTTTTTATGATAAATATTTTTGGTGGTGAACATCGGTATCGGTATTGCGCTCGTGCTGTTCATCCGATTGTTTGTTTTTAGGTGGTTTTACGAACCTGTAATACAGTACCGGAACGATAAATAATGTGGTAATCATTGATACCAGAATACCGATTGAAATGGTACTTGAAATCGGTCCCCATTCCGGCGAGCCACTCGCCATTAACGGTATCAAACCGATTGCTGCCGCCATTGAGGTAAGGAAGATTGGTCGCATTCTTCGTTTAGCTGCAAACAGGGCTGCTTCTCTAATCGTATGACCGTGCTCCCTTACCAGTTCATCTGCATAGTCCACGAGGATAATCCCGTTACGGACTACGATACCCAGTAAGGCGGTAATACCGATGATTGCCATAAACCCGAACTCGTACCCTGTAAGGAACAAGCCCAACATTGCGCCCAGTAAACTCAACGGGAACGAAGCCAGTACAATGAATACTTTACCCACACGCTTGAACTGGAATAACAGCACAAGGAAGATGAGAACGAAACTTATCATAAAAGCCTTTCCCATTTTGGGACCGCTTTCCAGTCCATCCTCATACTCGCCGCCGTAGGCAATCTTAATGCCTTTAGGCAGTTTCAGGCTGTCAATTTTAGGCTGTACTTCTGCAAATACTTCTGCGGGTTTTCTGCCCAACTGCGCTTCGGAAGAAACGGTTAAGGTTCTTAACCCGTTACGGTGTACAATAGCCCCAGTATGCCACGACGGTTGTAAATCTACCACCTGCTTTAGAGGAACCTTAGCACCGAATGTTGAATTGATGTACATATTGCCCAAAGCATCCAGATTTTCCCTGTCGCTTTCGTCTGTACGCAATACAATGTCGATGGCTTTATTGCCCTCCCACATCTGCGATACCGGGTATCCTTTTATCTTTGCACCCAATGCCTGTGCTATCTGCGCTTTGGTAACGCCCAAACGCAAGGCTACATCTTCTTTAACCACGGCTTTCAGCCCTACATAATCATTCTGATAATCGGTGCGCACCCAGTTAGAACCTTTAGTGTTTTCCAGTAATGCTGCAACCTGCTTGGCTACTTTTTTCTGCTCGGTCATATCCTTGCCAATCACACGGATTTCAATCGGTGCGGGCTGCTGCTTCTTGCTTAGCTGCCTAACCCGCACATAACCGTTCGGCAGGTAGTTGTTGAATTTCTGTACATACTCGTCTATCATTTCTGCCGTTGCATCTTTGCTTGTGGTATTGATGAATACCTGCGCAAAGTTTTCCCGTGGGTGCTCCGGTGCATAGGTAGAGTAGAAACGTGGCGAGCTTGTACCGATAAAACTTGCTGTGTTTACAATGCGCTTATCGCCTGCAATTTCCTTTTCTATCTTCTTAACGGCTGCTTCGGTTTCGTGGATATTCGTACCGTTATCCATCCACAATTCAAGGTTGAACTGGTTTCTTTCCACGATAGGGAAAAATTCGGTTTTAACCTGACTACCTACCACGAAAGACAGTAAGAAGATAACCAAACCTGCTACCAACGTAGTTTTCTGCCATTTCATACAGAACTCGATTGCCCGGTCGAAACCGTCCTGCATCCGGTCTAAGAAATTGCGTTTTTTGGGTTTATCATCGTGCTTTTTCAATCCTTTTTTCAGGAAGTGGTAACACATATACGGCGTAAGGAACAAGGCTACAAGGAACGAAACCGCCAAAGCTATGCTTACGGTAATCGGTATCCATTGCACAAACTCTCTCGTAAGCCCGGTAAGCGTAAATGCCAACGGCAGAAACGATAGGACAATGGTAAGCGTAGCCGTGAAAATGGGAACCATCAACTGCGTGGCACTCTGCCAGGCGGCAGTCCACGACGGTATTTTTTCGTCCACTTTCTCGATGTAATTATCCACTACGATAATGGCATCATCGACCACCATCCCCAGTACGATAATCATTGCCGCCAAACTAACCTGGTGCATTTCGATACCCAACAAATTGAGGATAGCAAATGTTACGGCAATGGTAACGGGTGCTGCAATGGCTGAAATGGTGGCAACCCTGAACGGCAGCAGGAGCATTACGACCAAGATAACGGCTGCAATGGCGATACCGAACTCGATAAAGAAATGCCCCAAATTCATATCAACCACTTCGGGTTGGTCAACAATGGTGCTGACCTGCACATCTGATGGCAGGATTTCTTTTACTTCAGCAACTTTCTGTGTCAGCGCATTACCCAAATCGACAATGTTCTGTCCGGGCTGCATTTCTACGGTCAGCATCATTACATCGTTTCCTGAAACGGTAATTTTGCTTTTCAGGTCTTCATATCTTCTCTCGATGTTGGCTATATCCCGCAAACGGATATTGCCGCCCTGCGGGGAACTATATACAATCAGGTTCCCGATTTCATTTTCATTCTGATACTGCGCATCCGTGAAAATAAGGAAACGGTTTTTGTCAATTTCAATATCGCCACTCGGAATAGTTACATTCTGTTGGCTTAATGTGTTTGTGATTTCGTTGATACCGAAACCGTATTGCTTCAATACATCTTCTCGCAGGGTAATAAATACCTGCTGCTTCTGTCCGCCGTAACGCTTGATTTTGGAAACGGACGGTATCGTCTTAATGCCGTCTTCCAGTTCATCCAAATAGTTTTCCAACTGGGCGTAAGAACGACCGGGGGCTGATACGGCAATCATCTGAACAACCACATCGCCGAAATCGCTGTTCACATACGGTCCCTGTACGCCCCGTGGCAATGCTAAAGGCATATTGGCATCCAAACCGTGCTGTAAAGTATTCCAGAATTTTTTGGTGTCCTTTACATAGTCCTGCAATTCTACCGTTACAACCACCTGTCCGGGCTTACTTTCCGAATGGGTTTTTTCTTTTTTGATTTCCTCGAAACCGAACAGGTATTGTTCCAGCTTGTCGGTTACTTCTTTCTCTATCTGCTCTTCGTCGGCTCCGGGGTAGAAAGTCACAACAAGCCCCTGTCTAACTGTTACACGGGGGTCTTCACTTCTCGGCATCGTCATTAATGAAATTAACCCGGCAAACACCATAATAACGGTAATCGCTATCGGTACTTGCGGAAATTTCATTGCCGCTTCAATGAGGTTTATCTTTCTTTTCATAAATTATTCAGATTTTGGGGCTGATGCTGTTACCGATGTAGTTTGCGCTTTTACTTTCTGCCCGTCTTTCACGTTGTTTTGTCCGGCGAGGATAATTGTCTGGCTCTCGTTAAGACCATCGGTAATAATAACTTCATCGCCCACGATTTTGCCTACTGTAACCCTTGTCAGCTTAGCGGTGTTGTTCCTATCCACAACATATACGTGCGGGATTTTATCTACATTGTTGATGATGGCGGTAAGCGGTACACGCACCTGCCTAACCTTTACCGGAATGCCTGCAAGTACTTCTGTAATCATTCCCGGCATCAGCACACCGCCCGGATTGTCCAAGCGAACTTTCAGCGTGTAGGCTTTTGAAATTTCATCAGCTACGGGATTGATTATAGTGATTTTGCCCGTGAAATTGCGTTGCAGTGTAGGAATGTTTACGGCTACCTGCATTCCTTGTTTGAAGCTGCCGATTTCGCTTTCGGGTACGGCAAACTGTGCATATACCATATCTGTTTTTACAATGGTAAAGGCAGGAACGCCCGGTGCTGCCATACCGCCAACCTCGGCAGTTTTAACGGTTATAATACCATTGGTCGGTGAATGCAAACGGCTGTCGGCAATGCGCTTGCGGTTGATTTTTTTGTTGGCTTCTGCCTGCGCTACTTTGGTCTTGATGTCGATGTAATCCTTTTCAGGGAAACTTCCTTTTTTGTACAGTTCATCAAATCTTCTGAACGCATCCTGGCTCTGCTCTAAACTGGCATTGGCAATCTGCAATGCCGCTTCGTACTCGGTGGCATCAATGCTTGCAAGAAACTGTCCTTTGCTCACTCGCTGCCCCTCATTTACACCCACACTGTTAATCGTGCCGGGAACGGCAAAACTTATGGTAGTCATATTGTCGGGTACAATAGAACCCGAATAGGAAACGGATTGCTCGGTTTCCGAACTGCTGATAGTGGCTACGGTGACTACCGGAGGCTCATCTTTTAACTGTTTTTCTTCTTTTTGTTTGCAACTCTGTATCAATCCTGCTCCGATTATGAAGAGGGATAACAAACCAATTTTACTTGTTCTCATCTTACATTTATTTTGTTACGCTTCTTTGTTTAATTAAACTTTTAAATACAGGGCAAAGGTCGGGTTACAGCTAAGGCGCAGCTATACGAAATGACGCGTAAAAGTTGTGAAATTTACTTCTTTGATTGGTGGGTATCTGCCTGAAACAAACAGAGCTACTGATGTTTCAGTAGCTCTGATGCTCGCATTAAAAAATAGCAAAATGCCTGCGAATGGATTGAAAAAGCCTCAATGCGGAGTATGCTATTCGTCCATCTGCATAGTAACGTTTTGCCCTTGTTGCTGCTTTACCTGCTTGAAATAGCTTGATGTAAAGCCGGTGTGTTTTTTCAACTGGTTGGAAAGGTATGCCTGACTGCTGTAACCCAGTACGTGGGCAATCTCGGTCAGCGACATTTCGGTATGTACCAAAAGGTCTTTTACCTTTTCAATCTTCCGATTAATGATGTACTTTTCGAGTGTTATTCCCTCCACCGAAGAAAATAAGGCACTCAATGTATCGTAGTTCTTGTGCAGCTTGCCACTGATTAAGGTTGTAAATTTGGTAGGAGTGCCGCTTTGCAGTTGCAACGTGATACCTTTCTCCACCAACTCTTTTATCCTGTTTATCGTCTTTTGGTTCTTGTCGTACATCAGTTCTAAGCCGATGCTTTTCAGCATCGTTTTTATGGCTCCCAACTTTTGCGAAAAGTCTGCCGTATCTTTTATGATGGCTTGCCCCAGTTTTATATCCAAGACCTCAAAACCCAAAGCTGTCAATTCCTGTTCAAGAACATACGTACATCTATTGCACACCATTCCTTTTATTAATAGTGTCATAGTTCTAAAGTGTATAAGTTCCTTTATTCAATGGTCAAAATTCTGCATTTGCCACCGACATACTATTATGATATTCCGGGTTTGTTTTGTGAAATTTTATGAAAATCGGTGCAGCAACATTAAATATCATAAACTAAACAGGGAAAAGTACATAGCTACACCCGTTCATCTTACGGAATTTTGTAACAGACAACATCCGTATAAAAATGAAGAATAAAAAAAGCAACGAACATCAAGTTTTAAAGGTGCTGAAAGACTATAACGCAGGCAAAAGCGGACTGGAGCTTTTTGAGAAATACGGCGTTTACGGCACGAACATTTTTGAACTCAAACAGAAATACAAGGATTTAGGAATGGATATTCTTGCAGAATTAGTAAATTTAAACGCAGAAAACAGCAGGCTAAAAAATATGTACGCCGAATTGTGCATACAGCACCGGAAGCTCAAAGACCTGCTAAAAGAGGACTTCTGACAGGACAGCCGGGAGTGATAAACAGCAATTTAAAAGACTATTACTATGACAAATGTAACGTACAAATACGCTACGGTTTTGGTAGCGATACAGAACCTACGGAACGAGGGCTATAACGTGGATTTCAACCTCGAAGAGAACTGTTTAATCTGCGGCAGCAACAAATATACAGTTGATGAATTTGAAATCGAACAGGTCTATCGCTACGAGGGAGAAAGCAACCCAAGCGATGAGGCAACGGTGTACGGAATTGCCTCGAAAGACGGTTTAAAAGGAATTTTGGTTACAGCTTACGGGGCTTATACGGATAGTATGAGTACAGCAATGCTCCGCAAACTGGCACTTAAAAAAGACTAACAAAACAACAAGGGCAAAACAGCAGCTATAAAGCTGTAATTTTGCCCTTTTTCTATATGGATATTACTGTACCGTAACACAAACATCCGCATTCATCGGGTAGCTTTGGCACAACAAAATTATTCCCTCGGCAATATCCTGTTCTGTTAGTGCGCCGTTATGGAGCATCCGAACTTCCCCATCTGTTTTCACCGCCCAACAAGCCCCGCAGGTTCCGTACTTACAGGAACTCGCCACTTTGATATGATGCGCTTTCATCGCATCCAAAAGCGATTGCTTCGGCTGTACCTCAATGAGCGATGTACATTCATACGTTTGCTTTTCGTCGTTCTCGTAATTGTCCTCGTAATAGTTTACAATCACATCTTTAACAGTACCGTCCGTTTCCAAATCGCCCGCATCCACCGGAACCGGGTCGAAGTATTCCAAATGGATATGGTCTTCGGGAATGTTCAAACCCGTTAAGGCATCCCGGTATAAATCCATCAGCCCATTGGGTCCGCAGATGTAATAATGGGCTGCCGCAACCTCGCCAACCAGTCTTTTAATGACCGAACGCAATACAAGCAAATTGAACCTGCCTGCAACGTGGTTGATTTTGGTGGAAATAAAATCGGGGGCGGTAAAGGAATAACAAATATTCAGCTTTTGTGCTGCCTGCATCGTTTCCAGTTCATTCCAAAATATGGTTTCTTCCGGCGTTTTGTTGCTGTACACCAGTAAGGGAATTTGGTTACTGTTCTCAACGCTTTTCAGCATTGCGTATAACGGGGAAATACCGCTACCACCCGCCAACAAAACAATTTGGGAATGCTCGGCTATGGGCTTTTCCAAAACAAAGCTGCCAAAGGGGGCTTCTATTTCCCAGGCTTCTATTAGTCCGGCATTATCTAAAATGTAATTGCTCATCTTTCCGCCCGTAACCCTTTTAATGGTAATGGCGGGAAATTCGTCAGATGGCACAGAACTGAACGAATACGAACGTATGAGCTGTTCGCCGTTTATGGCAAGCCTGATGTTAAGGTATTGACCGGGCAGGTAGCTAAATGCCTGCTGCTCCGTGTCAAAGTATATACTAATGGTATCTTCGGTTTCCTGTATAATTTTATGTGTTCGCCACGTGTATTTCTTCATCCCTCGGTAGTTTCTTGTCTTGCATTGCTGATAAAAAGAAAACCTCTGCTTCTGTACACAAAGCGAGGTTTCATCAAGACTTCTATTTAAAAGTTTGCTGTTCTGACAATTATAGTTCGTTTTGCTTTTCCTGCTGTCTTCTGATGATTTCGAGCTTGTTTTTTCGTATCTGCTTAAAATGGGCAGACGTTAATCCCGTGTAAGTTGCTAATTGCTCTGATAGTTCCGCAGGCTTCTGATAGCCTAACGATTTTGCGATTTGTGATAGCGATTGCTCGGTGTACACCAATAACTCTTTTACCTTTTCGATAATGCGCTTGATATAGATAATTTCAAGGCTCATATCGCATTCAACGAGAAACAGATTATTCAACTGCTGATAATCCGTTTTCAGTTCTTTTGTAAGCTGCACGGCAAACGGTGCAGATGTACCTGTGTCCAATCGGTTCTGTATAATCCGGTCTGCTACATTGCAAACTTTCGTCATTATCTCCGAACAGTCGCTTGAATTTTGTTTCTGTAACATTGCTTTTTATTTATGGAACGAGGTTATTAACTGTTTCATACGCTGGAGTGGCTTTGGTAAAAAATCCCGGAGAAGCACTGGCGTACTTGCTCCGGGACTGCCCAAATCTTATCCGCAGCATCCTGTTGAACAACTTGAAGCCTTATCGCCGTCGCCGCCAACTTTGTAGCCTGCTTTTTCAATCGCCTCAACCAACTCTTCTTTTACTTCGTCGTTTTCAACCGAAACAGATAATTTTCCTGCTTCCAATTTTTCAACTTTAATGCCGTCAATATCTTTGATTGCTCCGTTTACTCTTGACTGGCAGTGTGCGCTTTGCATATCTGGTATGCTTAATTCTACATTTTTCATTTTGAACTTATTTTTATTGTTATACAAATTTCCGTATTAAACGGATGGTTACTATTACGCTATTCCTTGTAAGATTTGTGATTTTTACTGATTTTGAAATCGCCGGATTACTCTACGATTAATTTGCCTTTCATATAGATGTAATGGCCGGGAAACGAACACAGAAAATCATATGAACCCTTAGCCGGAGCCGTAAAGGTAATTTCCGTGGTTTGCCCACCGCCAATCATATCCGTTTTAGCAATAACGGCTTTTTCCATTCCTTTAGGTATGTAGCCGTTGTCCTTAGCATCTATCGCAGCATTGGCAAAGGCGTTGAAATCCGTACCCTGTGCAAGAATGACAACATTGTGTCCCATTGCCTCAATTGGTGCTTTACCGATATGCTTCAGGATAAGCCTTACTGTTTCGCCTGCTTTGGCTTTCAGTTCGGTTTTGTCGAACTTCATATCATCGCCACCGCTAATGGTAATTATATTTTCGTTCCCTGTTTCTGCTGGGGCAACCGCTTCTTCTGTTACTGGCTGATTGCTCTCCTGTGTGGTCTGTTCTTTTTGCTGATTGTTGTTACAGGCGGTAAATGCGATTACCGACAATGCTAACACTAACTTTTTCATTTCTATTTGAGATTTTATATGTTATCTGATAGCGCAAATTTCAGCACATAAGGCCACTTCCTTATTACGCTTTTCCGTGTTTGATTTGTGATATTTACTGATTGGACAGGGCACAAAAAAAGAGGGTTGCAAGAACCCTCTGAATTTTAAACAAAAAAAATGCCAGTATTACGCTGCCATTTCCTCACACGCCTTTGCACAAGCTCTGCACGCTTCTGCACATTCTTTACAATGCTCCATACCCATTGCAGCGTGTTTTTCACATTCTTCAGCACAAGCGTTGCAAATGTCAGCACAAAGTTTGCAAATGTCTTTGCTAAATTTACCGTCAAGACTTAATACGTTTGCTGACGCCTGGCAAATAGCTGCACATTCCAGGTCTAACTGGATACATTTTTTTACGTGTGCAACATCATCTTCGTTTAAACAAGCGATGGCACATTGGTTACAGATAGCCACACATTTAAGGCAGGCTTCTATACACGATTGGAATTTTGTCTGTATCATATCTCTTAATTTTTGTGATTACTAAATTATAACATTTGAAGCCCGGTTTAGTTCTTTTTAAGTTAACTTTAGTAAACGCTAAAAGCATTTTTCCATTTTAATCCGTTGGGTTCCACGCCGTGCTCTTTTAGTATATCTGACTGCAAATTTTGTTCCTTAATGGTTAGGGCTTCTTTCAATTCGTCGTATCGGCTCGGTAAAAGTTCCGAAACTTTGTAGTAATTATAGAGTATGTGGTTCTTCCTGATGTAGATAATCCGGAGCAGGCTCAATTCTACCTCTAAGTTCTTTTTCTCCTCCTGATTTTTGATGCTCAAAGCAATCTGTTCGTAGCTCCTGACCAGTTCCTCGGTCAACACCAGTTCCAACAGCGTATTCATTCCACCAAAGAAGCTGAAAAATTTGCTTCTGGAGATTTTAGCAACCGATGTAATGTCGGATATTTTCACGTCCTGTATGTTCTTCTCCGTTAAAACCGCCCTTATGTTTTCAATGGATCTGCGGACAAGGTTCGCATTCTGTGTATCGTTGTTTGTCATTAGGAAATTCCCTCCATAAAAGTTAGACCATATACAAATCTACTTATAGGATAAGAGCTTGAAAGTGTGATTTTTCTTGTAAGATTTGTAATTTTTACGGATAAGTCATAAAAAAACGGCAGCTCCTTTTTCAGAAACTACCGCTTAGCAAACGCAATAAAGCTAAGTTCTACATTATTTTTTTAGCTTGTCAGCAGGTGGGTTATAATCAGCTAAAGTCGTTACTCTTACGGTATCAACCCCAGTAATATCCCAAGTAATCGGTATCATTGTCATGTAATCACACTTAGGACACATATCACCCTGAGAACCTACCATTTCTTTATGTCCAGGACAGCCGGTAATTAGGTGTCCTGCTGCATCAATTAGTTCGCCTTTTTCATTTCTGTCTTTGAGTGCTACTTTTTCAACGGGTTTATCAACCTGTTCTGTAGCATGGTTATGTCCGTCACCATCGGTGTGTACATGAGCGTCCTTTGCTGTTTTGGTATCGCCACCACAAGATGTAAGAAAGATGGCTAAAGAGGTGAATGTACCTATCAGTAATTTGTTCACTTTCATTTTTATTTATTTTTAGAGATTAAAACTTGATTTTATTGAATTTGATTAATGATTATGGTTGTCGTGACTTGATGGGTCAGCTTTTACACTACATAATATTGAATTATCGTGCATGTGAGCAGGTGTTTCCAACTGGATAGTGACATGGTGAATGTTCAGATCTTCCAAAGTATACTCGATGTTGCGGAGCAATTTTTCACTTTCTTCAATCTTCATTTTTTCATCTACGACCAAATGGCAGGTAAGGGCGTTCAAACCACTTGTTATTGTCCATATATGAAGGTCGTGCATCCCTTTGACACCCTCTGTTTTCAGAATTTTTTCTGTCATCTTTTCCACCTCTACATTCTCCGGCGTACCCTCCATCAGTACGTGTACCGATGATTTAGTTACTAAATAACCGCTCCGTAAAACCAGTATGGAAACGATGATACTTGCCAACGGGTCTGCCCACCCCCAACCAAAGAACATAATCAGCAAGGCTGCGATGATAGCACCAACCGACCCTAACATATCACTGAGGACGTGCAGGTATGCTCCACGCATATTGAGGTTTTCTTTTACATCAGACCCCCGCATCATTATCCAAGCTACAAGCACATTGACCAGTAGTCCAATGAATGCAACAATCAGCATACCGCTTGATTGAATTTCCGGTGGGTTCTGGAAGCGTTCTATTGCCTCGTAAATGATATAACCTGAAATCAGTATCAGCGTTGCGCCGTTAATGACTGCTGCCAGTATTTCAAATCTTTTGTAACCATAAGTCTTTCCGTAGTCAGCTACCTTACTACTGAACTTAAATGCCATCAATGCGATGAAGAGTGATACTGCATCACTCAACATATGTCCAGCATCGGCTAATAGGGCAAGGCTGTTAGTTACTAACCCACCTATAACCTCTACTGCCATATAGACCGTAATAATGACCAAACTAACCGTTAAGGTCTTCTTATTCGTACTATGAGAATGGTCGTTTCCTTGCTCTTTTTCCATAATTTATTTTTTCCATTTTAAGCGTAAACTGTTGCTTACAACACTTACACTACTTAACGCCATTGCTGCTCCTGCAATCATCGGGTTCAATAAGAAACCGTTAATCGGATAAAGAATACCTGCGGCAATTGGAATACCGATAAGGTTGTAGATGAACGCCCAAAACAGGTTTTGCTTGATAGTCGCAACGGTCTGTTTTGACAATCTAATCGCCTGCGGTATTTTGGTAAGGTCGGATGAAATGATGGTCATTTTCGCCACATCCATAGCGATATCCGAACCTTTGCCCATTGCGATACTTACATCAGCTGTTGCCAGTGCGGTACTGTCGTTAATGCCATCCCCAACCATCGCTACCACTTTGCCCTGTGCTTGAAGTTCTTTTACAAAGTCGGCTTTGTGCTGTGGCAATACTTCGGCTTTGTAGTGCCCGATGCCTGTCTGCTGTGCAATGGCTTTGGCAGTCGCTTCGTTATCTCCGGTAAGCATATACAGGTCGATGCCCATATCCTGCATTTCCTTGATAGCTGCTACCGATGTTTCTTTAATTTTATCGGAAATAGCGATTACCGAAAGAGCCTGTTTGCTGTTTGCAAACCATATAACGGTTTTAGACTGTGTACCCCATTCGTCCGCCTGCTGTTGCAGTTGGTCGGCAATGGTAATGTTGTTTTCAGCTAACAGCTTTTTATTACCAACATAGTAAGTATCGTTGTTGTAATCGGCTTTTGCGCCTTTACCCGTAATACTGTCGAAGTTTGATAATGCAGTGGTGGAAACGCCCTCCAAATGTTTTACAACGGCTTCCGCCAATGGGTGCTCCGATTGCTTTTCGATGCTCAATAAAACGTCTTTGGTCGCATCGTCATTGTTCAGCCATTGTATGCCTGTAACCTGGGGTCTTCCCTCGGTAATTGTTCCGGTTTTATCCAGTACGATAGCATTTACTTTTTTCGCTAATTCAAGACTTTCGGCATCTTTAATCAGGATGCCGTTTTCAGCACCTTTACCCACGCCTACCATAATAGCGGTCGGTGTAGCTAAGCCTAAAGCACAAGGACAAGCGATAACCAGTACGGTAACGGCTGCTAAAAGACCTTGCACTACGCCGTTGTCGCCTCCTAAGAAGTACCAAAGAATAAATGTAAGAATGGCAATGCTGATTACTACGGGAACGAAAATCCCTGCGATTTTATCTACCAGTTTTTGTACCGGAGCTTTACTCCCCTGTGCATCCTGTACCATTTTGATGATGTGGGCAAGCATTGTTTCTTTACCCACTTTTACCGCCTTAAATTGGAAGCTGCCTTTTTGGTTGATGGTTCCTGCAAATACTTTTTCGTTCTCTTTTTTCAGTACCGGAACAGGCTCGCCGCTTAGCATACTTTCATCTACATACGAGTTGCCCGATACGACCATTCCGTCCACTGCGATTTTTTCGCCCGGCTTAACCAAAATAATGTCGCCTGCATTTACATCTTCGATAGCTTTTTGTCTTTCGGTTCCGTCAGCTTCTATCACGATAACTGTTTTCGGCTGTAAGCCCATCAGCTTTTTAATAGCTGATGAGGTGTTGCCTTTGGCTTTTTCTTCTAATAGCTTACCTAACAGGATGAATGCGATAATAACGGCTGCTGCTTCAAAATAGACGTGAGCGTGTAAACCCCTTTGATGCCAAAAGTCCATAAACAGCATATTGAACACGCTGAATATGTAAGCAATACCTGTACTCAATGCTACAAGCGTGTCCATATTGGCAGAACGATGTTTCGCCTGCTTCCACGCATTGATAAAAAAGTCTTTGCCTAACCAAAGCACTACCGGAGTGGAGAATGCCCACATTATTTCATTACCATAGGGCATATCCATAAAGAACATACCGATAATGACTACCGGGAGCGATAAGATTACCGCCCAAATGGTTTTGTTTTTAAGTTTTCTGAATTTTTCGGCGTGGATAGCTTCTAAGGTTTCCTGCTGCTTGTTCTCGTCTTCAAGTAAAAGGTCATAACCGCCGTCCTGCACCGCTTTTCTGATTTGCTCGGAATTGGTCATATTTGGCAGGAACTCGACGGTAAGATTGCCTGTACCGTAATTCACTTCGGCATTTACCACACCCGGAGCGTATTTTACCATACTTTCGGCACTGCCTGCACAGGATGCACAGGTCATACCTAAAACGGGATAGGATTGTTTAACGGTCGGAACGCCGTAGCCTAAATCTTTGATTGCTTTTACAGCTTCGCCTACTACCTCATTATCATTTACGGTAATAGCCGCCCTGCGGTTATTTAGCTCTACTTTGTGGGTTTCTACGCCTTTTACCTGTGCCAGTCCTTTTTCGACGATTAATGCACAGTGCTCGCTTTCCACATCCTCTAATGGGATGTAAATTGTTTCTTTATTGGTTGCCATATCTCGATTGCTTTATTTTCATAATGCAAAGTTGGCAACAATAAAGGGGACTTCTATTGTGAAATTCTGGGTTTGATTTGTAAGATTTACTTAAACCTTATCCAGTGGCTTGCGCTTGTCCTCACGTATCTGCTTGAAATGGCTTGGTGTAAGCCCCGTTACTTTCTTAAACTGGTTGCTCAAATATGCCACGCTCGAATAATTCATACGGTCGGCAATTTCGCTTAAAGACAGCTCATCATATACCAAAAGCTCTTTTACCTTTTCTACTTTCTGTGCGATAAAATATTTCTCAATGGTCGTGCCCTCAATATCGGAAAACAGGTTGGAAAGATAGTTGTAGTCGTTGTGCAGCGCATCGCTCAATACATCCGAAAGATTGGTTTTGGCATCATTGTCCTGATGGTGCACCAAATCAATGATAACATTTTTTATCTTCTCAATCATCCGGCTCTTCTTGTCGTCAATGACCTGAAAGCCCAAAGGGTCTAAAACATTTTCCAATGCTTCACGCTCTTTTGTGGTTAAATCTTTTTTAAGGGTTATTTCGCCCAACTTTATATTGTTAGCCTCTATACCGAGCTTGTCGAGTTCGTTTTGAACTACGAGAATACAACGGTTGCAGACCATATTTTTGATAAATAATTTGCTCATATTTCCCTAAATCACTGTTCATATTATTGCATAAATACGCAAAGACAAATTTAGGATTAAAATTTAAGTATTTATTGATTGTGAGCGACTAAGTGATACGGGTAAGGTTTTTTACAGGAGAAAACAGGCATAAATGGTTCAAAATCTTCCCCATTGTAGGGGCATATTGGCAGTTAAATCCCTGTTTATTAATAACATTTGTGCAGGTACACTGTATCAGTAACAAAGTATCAGTAACAAAATCCTCCCTACTATGAGAAAATCATTAGGCAATATTGTTAGCGAAATTCAGGAGAAGGAACGGAAACTATCACTTACGTGCTCGGGGCTGATTGAAGAGGCTTTTCAAATGACGGTTTATCTTCAGGAGCTACTGGTTTCGTCAAAAGAATGTGTTTTAAATTCGGGCTTTGTCAATGAGGCAAAAGAGATTGAGTTTTTCAAAATGGTTAAACCCCAAATCCTGGGCAAACTCATCTACTACAATAAGCTCTACCGGATAGAAACCGCTTGCCCGGTTAATAACGGGAAAATGTATCATACTTATTTCGCTAACCATTTACAGGAGTTAAAGATTGAATTTAGGGAACATATTTGCAACTCCCACTTTTACCGATACTACCGTTCGGGAAGGGTGGATAAGGATAGCGAATACTTTAAGCGGGGGCAGATAAATTACCTCGATGGGCTTAATAGTTACGTTTTTGAAATTGACCCGCAATTCTCTACCTATTATGATTACAAAGTAGCCCGCATCATCGCTAACGACCTGTTATACGCCTACCTCTTAACCAAAATCAGCCCCGAAGAAAATCCCGATACCTTTTTTCAAAACACAGACGACATCAAAGAGCTTTCTTGGACGGACAGCAAAAACGCCCTGATTGAGTTGATGTATGCCCTGTACGCATCGGGTGCTATTTCGGGTGGTAAGGTGGGCATCCGAAAGCTCACAGCCATTTCGCAGGTCTTGTTCCGAATTTCACTGACCGATGTGCATCACGCATTCCACCGGATGAAAACCCGTGCAGGTTCTCGCACCTTGTTTTTAGACCAGTTGAAGCAGGCACTTGAAGAATATATGGATAAGAACGTATAAACACCCCGTCAATAAAGAGTTTGAAAGCAATACGCAACCCGTATTGCTTTTTTTGTGCTTGCACTTGCCCATATATGCCAATTGGCAAACAGGCATATTTTCCTACACCAAAAATCAACAAATCTGCCGAAACGCTTATTTAATAAGGCTTTCCGGCAAATTGTAAAATTTTCAAAAAACCACTTTTTCAATTGGTAAGCATTGGCAGACAAACACTGCCACACTTCTGAATTTTGTCCTGTGAATATTAAACAACAGTGCTATGAACATTATAACAGTTGACGAAGAAGTGTGGAAACACCTCAACGAACGGTTGAAAGCCATTAGCGAATATATCCTCAAACTGGAAGATACAAGCTACGATAGCTTGTGGCTCAACAACCACGAAGTCTGCCAGTACCTCCACATCAGTGAAAAAACATTGTGGCGTATGCGCACCAATGGGCAGATAGCCTTTTCAAAAATGTACGGGCAGTATTACTATACGATTGGTGCTATCAAAGATATGCTCAACGCAAACGCTGTGCAGACCACCGATGAATATGTAGAGCAGCTTATGGCGAAAGGCAAAAGCTATATCGAAAAAGGCAGAAAGCTGAAATCAGGTAATCATTAAAAGCGTACCGTATGAATATCGACAAAATGGAATTTGTGGCGTGGATGGAACGCATAATGGATAGGCTTGACATACTCGGCAACCACATAGACGATTTACAAAAGAAGCGCAACAGTATAGACGGCGAGGAATTACTGGACAATCAGGATTTATTGCAAATGCTGAAAATCAGTAACCGTTCCCTGCAACGGTATCGCTCCATAGGCAAGCTCCCTTATTATACCATTAGCGGAAAGCTGTACTATAAACTTTCCGATGTGCATCAGTTCATCAGGGAAAGTTTTAACCCGCCTTTGCCCAAACTGGATGCCAATAAGTGACAAACACTGCCTTTGACTGCCACATAACGCAAATCAGTGAAGGCTTCCTTTACATTCGACCGTGAATTTTTAAAATTTTTCAGACTATGAGCGAAGAAAAAACAAATAAACAGGAAATGCCCGAACAGCTTTCGGACATATTACTCGTACTGGATAAAGAGAAAATGAAAATCCAGGCGGTAAAGAGTATCGACGAAAACGGGAAAATGGAAACCGTGGAACCCACCAAGAAAAACCAAAACCAGTTTATGCGTGTGGATAAAGGCGGTGATTTCTTTTCCAACTTCTTTTCCAATTTTTTCAGCCAGTTAAAGAACCCGACAAACTTTACTTTCTTCAAAGTGCCTGCCCCGGTTGCTGCTGAAAAAGCGGAGGAATTGCAAAAGCACGTAGATAAGCCCACCCCACAGGGCGAAAAAGTGCTGAAAGAACACGAAGTGAAAGCAGAACCCCAACCGGATAAAAAACAAGAAAATCAAAATAATATGGCAACAGCACAAACAACAACGGAAGCAAGCGAATACCGCTACAAGCCGGAGCAGATTGATTGGGACACAATGAAAAACCTCGGATTAAGCAAAGAGTATCTTGAAAAAAGAAACCTGCTCGACCCTTTGTTACGAGGTTACAAAACCAATGAGCTTTTACCGATAGGTATTAACCTCGGTGGCTCTATCCTCCGCACAGATGCCCGCCTGTCTTTACAGCAAGGTGAAGACGGCAATGTTATCGTGGCAATACACGGTATCAAAAAAGAACCTAACCTGCACTTTGAGTTTTTCGGTCACAAGTTTACGGATGAAGACAAGAAAAACCTAATTGAAACGGGCAATATGGGGCGTGTCGTCAATTTGGTAAATTCCAAAACAGGCGAACTGATGCCGTCCATTATCAGCATTGACAGGCTGACCAATGATGTAATTGCACTGCGCACGGAGTTTATAAAAATTCCCGATGAAATTAAGGGCGTAAAGCTGAATGACGAACAAAAGCAAACGCTGATGGAGGGCAAACCACTCTATTTAGAGGGTATGATTTCCTCGAAAGGAACGGAGTTTTCGGCAACGGTACAATTCAATGCGGACAAGCGATATGTTGAGTTCCTGTTTGACAGAAGCAACCACAATCAGCAAGCGCAAACGAACCAACAGAACACCCAACAAAGCAATCAGCAAAGCCAACCGCAGGACGCTCCAAGAACTTTCAGAGGCAAAGAACTGGATGATGAGCAATATAACAAGTTCAAAGCCGGACAAACAATTTACGTTGAACTGAAAGACAAAAAAGACCAACCGTATAAGGGTTATATCACTTTCGACAAAGATACCGGAAAGACCAATTTTGAGTTCCCCGGTCAGTATAAAGCACGGGTAGAACCTGCCGAAACCCATAAAACGCAGACTGCCGTTAATTCCGAGGGCAAAACCAACGAAGCGACCAAGAATGTCCAAGAGCCTTTGAAGTCCGGGCAGCAAAGACCGAAAAACGAAAAGCAGCAGGAGCAACAGGACAACAAGCCTGCAAAATCCAAAGGCAGAAAAATGTAATACAGTATGAAAACAATTATTGCAGAAAAACCAAGCGTAGCAAGGGAAATAGCCGGACTTGTGGGAGCATCCGATAAAAAGGACGGCTACCTGACAGGTAACGGCTATTTTGTTACGTGGGCATTCGGTCATCTAATAGGACTGGGAATGCCAGAAGATTACGGGATTTCGGGATTTGACAAGGCATCCCTACCGATATTGCCCAACCCGTTTTTATTGACCGTTCGTAAGGTCAAAAAGGACAAAGGGTACACCGCCGATACTGGCGCAATAAAGCAACTGAAAGTCATTGAGCAGCTTTTTAATAAAAGCAACAGCATCATCGTTGCTACCGATGCGGGTCGTGAGGGCGAACTCATTTTCAGGTACATTTATGAATACCTGAAATGCAACAAGCCATTTGAACGCCTTTGGATAAGTTCCCTGACCGAAAAGGCGATAAAGCAGGGCTTTGACAACCTGAAAAACGGAAATGAATTTGACGGACTGTATCAGGCAGCGCAAGGCAGAAGCCGTGCCGATTGGCTTGTGGGCATCAATGCTACACAGGCATTGAGCATTGCCGCAGGCAATGGTATCTATTCGCTCGGCAGGGTACAAACGCCAACACTGGCTTTGATATGCAAACGCTACCTCGACAATAAGAATTTCACGGTAAAGAAATACTGGCAGATACAACTAATGCACAATAAAGCCCAGGTTGATTTCAAAAGTATTTCCGCAATTAAATGGGATGAAAAGCAGCTTGCCGATGATACGCTTAAAGCTATTCAGCGTGGCGCAACGGCAACCGTTACATCGGTAGAAATCAAAAGCGTTACAGAACAACCGCCCTTGCTTTTTGATTTGACAGGCTTACAAAAGGAAGCTAACAAAAGGCTGAAATTATCTGCTGAAGCGACACTTAATATCGCACAAAGCCTGTACGAAAAGAAGTTTATCACGTACCCACGTACCGGAAGCAAATACATCCCTGAAGATATGTGGGCAGAAATTCCAAACCTTGTGCGGGCTTTGCAGAACCGTGAAGATTGCAAGCAAGCCCTTACCAAAATCAAATGGGGACGGTTCAACAAACGTATCGTGAATGACCTCCGTGTAACGGACCATCACGGTTTGTTGATTACGGACAAAGTGCCGTCCGTACTTAATGCAGACGAAAACAAGATTTACAATATGATTGCGCTTCGCTTGCTTGAAGCCATATCGCAAGCCTGTGTCAAAGAAATAACCGATGTATCATTACAGGTATTGCATTACGACTTTACGGCAAAAGGCTGTAAAATTCAGGAAGCGGGTTGGCGTTCCATAAAAGGAAGTTTTACCGATGACGGAGAAGAGCCAGTGCAGGAATTACCCGAACTGCATAAAGGCGACGAACTTGCCATAAAGGAAGCCGCCGTTTTGGAAAAGCAGACCAAACCGCCAGTGCTTTACAGCGAAGCCGGGCTTTTGTCGGCTATGGAAACCGCAGGAAAGGAAATCGAAAACGAGGAAGAGCGCAAAGCCCTCAAAAATATCGGCATCGGTACGCCTGCGACAAGAGCCGCCATTATCGAAACCCTGTTTACCCGTAATTATATCGTTCGGGATAAACGTTCTTTAATCCCTACGGAAAAAGGATTGCAGGTTTATGAGTTGGTCAAAGAACGCAAGATTGCAGATGTGGCAATGACCGCCGAATGGGAATTGGCATTGCAGAAAATTGAAAACAATGAAGCAGATGCCGGAACATTCCAAAAGGAAATGGAAACCTACGCCAAATCCATTACCGATGAATTGCTGCAAACCTCTATTGCAAGCACCAACCAACCCAAACTAACCTGCCCGAAATGCAAAAGTCAGCAGCTTATTATCCGTGACAAGATTGTGAAATGCCCTGATGAGGCGTGTAACTGGGTACAGTTCCGCACCGTCTGCGGTGTACAAGTCAGTATCGAAAATGTAACAAGCCTTGTCAATAAAGGCAAAACCTCTTTAATCAAAGGGATGACAAGCAAAGCCGGAAAGAAATTCGATGCTTATATCATTCTGAAAGAAAACGCCGAAAGTTCCTTTGAATTTGAGAAAAACAAAAGCAGTAAGCGTAATGGAAAATAGACGGTCAATCGTACCCAAAGAAATCAGGAACCTGATTTATACTATCCGGGGCAAACAGGTAATGTTGGATAGCGACCTCGCTGCCTTATATCAGGTGGAAACAAAGAACCTGAACAAAGCTGTTAAAAGAAATATTGAGCGTTTTCCTGTATCATTCTGCTTTCAACTGACCGAAGAGGAAGTTGAAAACTTGAGGTTCCAATTTGGAACCTCAAGTTTAAGCTACGGCGGCAGGCGTTATTTGCCCTATGTTTTTACTGAACAGGGCGTTGCTATGGCATCTGCCATACTCCGTTCCGATATAGCCGTTAAAATGAGTGTGGAAATAATGGAAGCCTTTGTAGAAATGCGGCGTATGCTCATCAGCAACGCTTCTTTGTTTCATCGTTTGGATAATATCGAATTAAAGCAATTGGAAGCCGACCAAAAATTTGAAGAGCTATTTAAGGCTTTGGAAAGCGATAAGCTGCACAGCGAAAAAGGTATTTTCTACAACGGGCAGGTATTTGATGCCTACGCTTTTGTTTCCGATATTATCCGAAGTGCCAAAAATTCCATTATCCTACTTGATAATTATGTGGATGATACGGTGCTTACTTTATTGGGTAAGCGTAAGAATAACGTAACCGCTGCAATCCTTACCAAAAGCATCAGCAATCAGCTACGGTTAGATTTACAACGCTATAATAGCCAATATCCTCCGGTTGATATTGAGGTTTTTTCTGATGCCCACGACCGTTTTTTGATTATTGACCATACAGAACTCTATCACATAGGGGCATCACTCAAAGACCTGGGCAAAAAATGGTTTGCCTTTTCAAGAATGGATATTGAAGTCGGCAGGATGCTTCAAATCTTGAACAAACAATAACAATAAAACCCTCTAATTAAGAGGGTTTAACATTTGATAGAATACTATAATTGTAATTGGGCGGTAATGCTTTTATAGTAAACTTTTAGTGCATCACGTTCATCCTTACCAACGTAACTATTGTGGGCAACTAAACATCGTATCTTGTATAATTCGTCAACCATTACATTCAACCAATGTTCATTCTGTTTTGGGAAATGCTTTCCGAACACTGTCCAATTTCCGACTATTATTTTTCCTAACTCTATAAAGTCGCAATAAAACAAATCGCTATTACCTCGTATTGGTAAATATTTGCTCTCTTGCTCACTTTTCTTTAATTTATCTATTGTGTCTTGCACTCTTTTAGGAATATTTACAGTTTGTGACTTCATTATCTCTTCAATAAATATTCTTAATGAATTTTCAATACAGTACAGGTACAAATATACTTCCGACATTTCTCTCCCTTTTTGTTGTATATCCTGTGGTAAAAGGTTTAAATGACCAAAGTTTACATTTTGCTGTATTTCTTCGATACTATCTAACAGCGAATTTTCATCTGAAATCAGAGGATAGAAGATTTCATTAATATATTTTCTCCGTTCTGCATACCCGCCTTTAGTCTGCATTTCTCTTCTAAATTCCTGAAGCGTAAAGCAGATTTTAAACTCTTTCGGCTCATTGGCTTTAAACTTAGCAGATTTGTTCAGTTCGCTTTTTAATCTCTTATATTCTGCTTCATTTTCAGTTGTTATATTAACATCAGTGGATGCTCCTGTAAGGAGTATTTTTAAGCGTTCAATATTTTCTGTATAATTCATTTGCACTATTATTTCTATATATTACTCTTCCGTGGTGGTATGTAGTTCTTCTTCTTCGAGCATAAAGTCAAGGAACAGCAATTCAGCTTTTGCGGTTTCATCTTCAAATTTTAAATCCCAACGCTGTTCCATAAATTCCAGTAACTTGTTACCTCTATCAAGTATGGTTTCAGAGTTCCATTCCTCGTATCCCGATACTTCAATTTCTGAATGTGAACCGTCGGAATAACCTTGCCTTATTTTCTCTTTCTTTTCGTTGTACTTTGCCTTTTTCTTATCATCAAAGCAATCGTTTTGCAAACTGGAATTAATGCTTTGTGAAAGTGGCAAAAGATTTCCTAATGTTCCTTGAAAAAAAGGTAACTGTGACTTTTTATGACCTTTAAAACTGGATTTCCAGCTTGAATGTGTTGGAGTTTGGGGATAAATATGTTCAATGGAAACTTTGTCTTTTTCACTCTTTACAAATAACCTCCAATCAATCTTTTGACTTCCTCTTTGCCGTACTTTTTCCATTTCATACTCATATAGGAAATAGCGAAGTCCATTCCAATAATAAAAGCCACCCCCGCTTTTAAACTTCTTGTCAATAAATTTTTGAAAGTATGTATAATCGAAATAGGTTTCTTCAGAATTTTCAGGGGTGTAAAAACAGTAATTCATTCTGTCATTCAAGCGTTGGATAATAGTTTCAATAGTTAATTCGCTATTTCGCAACTGTCTTGCAGCCCGATAAAATTCACTGTTTCTATAAGTAGAAAAAGCTCGGCTTAGCCGGAATGTGATAAATATGAAACGCTCAATTGCTTTGAATAAGTTAATTCGTTTACTCGAATTAATATCCTTGTTTAAAAAAGATACGGTTACAAGCGGACGGAAATAAATTATACCAATTCTGTTCAATCGGTCTATCCATAGGCTTTCTTGTGTAGTCAAGTCTGGATTGTTTACCGGATTATGTGTATTATACCAATGAACAGCAGCAGCTTTTAAACTGTTTACATAGTCTTCGATTTCTTTAGGAGAAAGTCGAGAACGCATTACTATTATTTCGTCTTCTCCATTAATCTCAACCTCTTCCTGGTCGGTGTCTTCATCCTCTCTAACTTCTTCAAAATCCTGTAAAGAACTAACTCTCACTTCTGTTTTCGCATATATATTTTGTGGTGTAAATTTTTGCTCCAACAAAAACCTGATGTAATCATCGCCTTTTTCTCTTGTGTATTGAAAATACATTATCCAATGGGCTACTAAAAAATCATCATCGTTGAGTGGATTTTGTTTATTTCGTCCAAGCTGATAATAGACTTCTTTCCAAGCATCATTGATTTTCTCTCGCAAGGAATTTCGCTCATCATTTTTGAGCTCATTCTCATCGTACAAAGTGGTTAAATATATTAAGCGATTTTTAAGAAGTTCTAAATTTGATAGTTTTTTTCCACGATTATTCATTGTTTCAAATGCAACAAAAACATCAAAATCATCGCTTATCTCATAAACGTTAAACATTAGGTTTTGCGTGACCTTTTTGAACAACGCTTCAATTTCGTTTAAGCCATATTGGTCGAAATAATTTTGTAGATTTTCTTTGAAAAACCTTTTGGCATTTTCAAGATTTAGGGTATAAAAAGTTTCTTGAATTGTTCCGCTATTGGGTTCTAAAAAAATTCTATGTCGTAAAAATTTGAAACTTGGATTATCAACCTCGTAGCCAAATTTGTATGTTTTGATAATAAATTGCGGAGGTTTTTCAATTACTAAATATTCTTCCTTAATGGCTTTTAAACTAAACGAACCAAGATAAATATCTTCATCCTTTTTATCCTTGTTTTCAGGTATGGCTTTGAGTTGTTCCGAGATAGCTTGTATAAAAACTACAAATGTTGTCAATCGTTGTTGCCCATCAACAATATGAAAAGGCTTGAAGCCTCTATCTTCAATCAGCCAACGCTCATCATTCCATTTACTCCAAGTATTTTTGTCTACTTTTTTTAAGGACAGTAATCCCGTGTAATGAAATCTATCAGCGGGAAGATTAACTAAATCCTCCCAAAAATCTTTTAGTTGTCGTGTAGTCCAAGCGTAGCCACGTTGGTAGTCTGGTATTTTAAATATTCTGTCTTTAAAAATACTCTTTAGCGGTTCTAATTCATTCATTATCTATTGTCTGTCGATTATCGTCGTTTTTACTTTCAAAAATACAAATTAAATTCCTCGCTATTTAACTTCTTTACGCCAAATCCTGCCTTTCAAAGCCAAACCCTACAACATTATCAAAGCTGTTTGCTTCTGCTTCTAATTTTAGGATTTAAGTAAAATTCTAAACAAAATAAAGTATGGATGTACAGCAAAAAGACCTATCGTATTTCAGATTACGACTGCAAGAATTATTAAACAGCAGCTTTCCCGAAAAGGCACACGACCAAAAATTCATTGACCAACGGTCTTCGTGGGCTGCCAATGCTTATGAGGGTGCTTTCCGTTCGGGAAATGCCGTTGAGCAATGCGACGAAATAGCCAACTATATACTTTTTGAGGGCTTACACTTCTCCAAGTTCGACACGGTTTTCAAAGTGGTATGCAATGAATTTGATACCATAATGGCAGACGAGGAACTGCGACCGTTCGCCTTTAAAATGTTTCCCGTTTGTGAGCCTGTTTTCGCAGAATATGAATTAACTGATGATTTCGCCAACGGAAATGAGTTTGATGTACTCTATACCGAACTGACCGGAACCATCTCAATATGGATTGAGGAAAATGGGCTTCAGTAAAAAGCAACATCTCCAACTGAATATTGATGCCCTGCGAATTGTTTTTGAACTGGAAAAGGAGAAACGACAAGCCACCGTAGGCGAAAGACTGCTAATGATGCAATACAGCGGATTTGGCGGTCTTAAATTCGTTCTGAACCCCGTAGAGAACGAAATAGACATCAATCATTGGAGAAAAACAGAACACGACCTTTTTCCACTAACGCAGGAACTCCACCAACTACTTAAAGAAAATTCCCAAGATGATAAGCAATACCGCAGGTATGTGGATAGTATGAAAAGTTCCGTACTGACGGCTTTTTATACCCCACCAAAGGTTATAGATGCCATTTCATTTGCCTTACGGGATAATGGTCTGCACATTGATAAATTCCTCGAACCCTCCGCAGGTATCGGTTCATTTATCCAATCATTTATAGAAAATCAGAAAGCCAGTGTAACCGCTTATGAAAAGGACTTGCTTACAGGCAAGATTTTAAAGCAGCTTTACCCCGAAAGCAATATCCGTATAAACGGCTTTGAAGAAATCCCCGAAAGGGAACAAAAGAGCTATGATGTAGTTGCCAGTAATATCCCTTTTGGCGATACTTCCGTATTTGACCTTTCTTTTTCCCGTAGTAGAAACAGCGCAAAGGAACAAGCTGCCCGAAGCATACACAATTACTTTTTTCTGAAAGGTGCTGATATGCTTCGTGAGGGCGGTCTGTTGGCTTACATCACTTCGCAGGGCATTTTGAATAGTCCCAAGAACGAACCCATACGCAGGGCGTTGATGCAGGATAATAATTTGGTTTCGGCTGTAAGATTACCTAACAACCTGTTTACCGAATATGCGGGTACGGAAGTCGGCAGCGACCTTATTATCCTGCAAAAAAATACGGCAAAACAAAATCTGACCGACAGGGAAGATCTGTTTTGCCAAAGCAAGCCAACCGAATATAATACTCCCGGCAATGCGCTCTTTCAGGATAGCACAAGAATTATCCATACCGACCAAAAATTAGATACCGACCCATACGGGCAACCTGCCTTAATCTACACGCATAAAGGCGGTGTTGAGGGTATTGCCAAAGATTTGAAGCAAATTCTTTCCGAAGATTTTGGAAAGCATCTGAATTTGAATTTATACAGAGGCGAACGCAATGATGAGCCTGTTATACAAATTCCTATCGAACCAAAGGTTACACCTCCAGTCATTGACCCTGTAATCATTCCGCAAAAACCGCAACCTGTACCTACTCCAGTAGTCTATCAGGAAAGCCCGCAGGAATTAAAGCAACTAAGCATTTTCGACCTGTTTGAAAGTGCGGGCGAACCTGTAATGGTACTTGCTCCGCCTAAAAGAACTACCCAAACCAAAAGGCAAAGCAATAAAAAAAGAAGAGGTACAATAGGTCGTCAGCCCGACCTGTTCAGCAGTGCAAGGCAGCAGCCCTATACACCGCTAAAATCCAATGGTGCTACTAATGGAACCAATCAGGTTAACGGCAAAAAACAGGAAGCTATCGGCGACCTGTTTTCACAAATAAACGGTAATGGCCAGTCTGATAAGACAGCCATTACCGCTATCAATATTAATGCTATTCCTGAACCTGCTCCGTATAGTGGCGAACTGCAATCATTCCACCGTAACGATTGCCTTGTGGTGGATAACGGTTGGGTAGGTTATCTGCAAGAAGTAGAAAAGGACGACAAAAAAGCAATCTTTCATCCATTGCAATTGCCGACCTTGCAGAAAGCAAGAGCCGAAGCCTATATTGCCGTAAGGGACAGTTATATCAACCTGTACCAAAAAGAAGCTGAAAAGCAGACTGAACACAAGGCAGAACGGGAAACCCTGAATCTCCTGTACAATGGTTTTATCAAAAAATACGGCAATCTAAATGCTGCCGACAATGCCAAGCTGATAAAGACGGACAGCGCAGGTAAAGAAATTCCTTATCTGGAGCGTATCATTGGCGGCATAATCCATAAAGCGGATATATTCAGCCGTCCCGTTAGCTTTTCTACCACCACGTTAGCAACCGATAATCCCGAAGAGGCTTTAGCCGCATCACTGAACAAATACGGAAACGTGGATTTGGACTTTATGTCCGAAATCAGCAGCCTGCCTGCCGATACCCTGAAAGAAGCCCTGCACGGGCGGTTATTCTACAATCCGCTACAACAGGAATACGAAATAGCTGAACGTTGGATTGCAGGTAACGTGGTTGAGAAAGCCGATGAAGTAAGAGCATATCTCGAAAACAATCCCGATGATACCGAAGCCAAAGAAAGCCTTACCGCTTTAGAGGAAGCCCGACCAAAACGTATTGAATTTGAGGAACTGGATTTTAACCTCGGCGAAAGGTGGATACCTACCGGGATTTATGCCCGTTTCGCTTCGCACCTGTTTGATGCGGATGTACTGGTTCATTATTCCGAAAGCTCCGACGACTTTTCCGTAAAGTGTCATCAGGGCAATATGCACATTTGGGAAAAATATGCTGTCAAAGCGGAAAGCCGCACGTTTGACGGTATTGCCCTGCTCAAACACGCCCTTGTCAATACCACGCCTGATATTACCAAAAAGGTAATGGTTGGCGACCAAGAGGTCAAAGTACGGGATATGGAAGCCATACAAATGGCGAACACCAAGATTGATGAAATCCGTACCGCCTTTACCGACTGGCTACACGCACAGAACGATGAGTTTAAAAACAGGCTGACCGACCAGTACAACGATACCTTTAACTGTTTCGTTCGCCCAAACTATGACGGAAGCCATCAGGAATTTCCGGGATTAGACCGCAAGGGAGCAGGCATTGAAGACCTGTATTCAAGCCAAAAGGACACGGTTTGGATGATAAAGCTGAACAACGGTGCTATCTGCGACCACGAAGTAGGCGCAGGAAAAACGTTGATAATGTGTACCGCAACGCAGGAAATGAAGCGTTTGGGATTAGCCCACAAGCCGATGATTATCGGGCTGAAAGCCAATATACCTGCCATTGCTGAAGACTACCGCAAAGCCTATCCACACGCTAAAATCCTTTATCCAGGTATTGATGATTTTACGCCGAAAAAACGCCTGCGCATTTTCGGGGATATTAAAAATAACGATTGGGATTGTGTGATACTCACACACGACCAGTTCGGAATGATACCGCAATCGCCCGAAATACAAAAGGAAATCCTCGAAATAGAATTAGACAGCGTAGAGCGTAACCTCGATGCCCTGAAATCGCAAGGCAAGGAAGTTACAAGGGGAATGCTCGCCGGGGTAATCAAACGGAAAGACAATCTTGAAGTAAAGCTGAAAACACTGCAACACGATATTGAAAACCGTAAGGATGATATTGTGGACTTTAAGATGATGGGCATAGACCATTTGTTTGTGGACGAAAGCCACCAGTTCAAAAATCTGATGTTCAATACCCGTCATACACGGGTTGCCGGACTGGGTAACGTGGACGGCAGCCAAAAGGCACTGAACCTGCTGTTTGCCATACGCACAATTCAGGAGCGTACCAATGCGGATATGGGCGCAACCTTTCTTTCGGGTACAACTATCAGCAATTCATTAACGGAGCTGTACCTGCTGTTCAAATACCTACGCCCCCGTGCATTGGAAAAACAGGGCATTCATTCTTTTGATGCGTGGGCAGCTATCTATGCAAGGAAAACAACCGATTATGAATTTTCGGTAGCTAACAATATTGTAGCCAAGGAGCGTTTCCGCTACTTTATCAAAGTGCCGGAACTGGCGCAGTTCTATTCTGAAATCACGGATTACAGAACGGCAAAGGATATTGGCATTGACCGTCCCAACAAAAACGAAGTATTATACAATATACCGCCAACTCCCGACCAAGAAGCCTTTATACAAAGCCTGATGCAGTTTGCCAAAACGGGCGATGCTACTTTGCTCGGAAGAGAACCATTATCGCAAAGGGAAGAAAAAGCAAAGATGCTAATTGCTACGGACTACGCCCGTAAGATGTCGCTCGATATGCGTATGGTAAGCGGTATCTACGATGACCATCCCGACAACAAGGCTTCGCATTGTGCGGCAAATATCGCCAAGTATTACAACCAGTTCAACGCACAGAAAGGAACGCAGTTCGTTTTCTCTGATTTGGGAACCTATAAGCCGGGCGAATGGAATGTGTACTCCGAAATCAAACGCAAGCTCGTGGAAGACCACGACATCCCTGCGCACGAAGTAAGGTTTATTCAGGAAGCGAAAAATGATAAGCAACGCAGGGAACTTATCAACGGGATGAATGAGGGCAAAATCCGTGTGCTGTTTGGTTCTACGAGTATGCTCGGAACTGGCGTAAACGCACAGAAAAGAGCCGTTGCCGTTCATCATTTAGATACACCGTGGCGACCGTCAGACCTTGCGCAAAGGGACGGGCGGGCAATCCGTAAAGGCAACGAGATTGCCAAATTCTTTGCCGATAATAAAGTGGATGTAATTATCTATGCCGTTGAGAAATCTTTGGATAGTTATAAGTTCAACCTCCTGTACAATAAGCAGCTTTTCATCGACCAGTTAAAGACCAACAACCTGACCAAAAGAACGATTGACGAGGGAAGTATGGACGAAAAATCGGGAATGAACTTTTCGGAATACGTTGCAATCCTGTCAGGGAATACAGACCTGTTGGATAAAGCCAAACTGGAAAAACAGATTGCCGGACTGGAAAGTGAAAAGCAGGCGTTCAACCGTTCTAAATCCAGTGCCAAATTTAAGGTACAGGATTATACGGAAATGCTGCAAAGCACTCAATCCCGTTTAAACCGGATGAGTACCGACTGGGAAAACTTGCAGCAACGCCTGCAAAAGCGTTCGGACGGTACTATTGAAAACCCTGTGCTGTTGGATGGTTTGCCGCCTAATGCAAATCCAAAGCAAATCGGTGCGAAGCTCAACGAGATTGCGGACAAAGCCCGCACCGCAGGTCAGTATGAAGAGATAGGCAGCTTGTATGGTTTTACGCTGTTGGTCAAAACAGAAATGTCGGAAAAAGAGGGTTCGGATATTCGGGTAAACCGCTTTTGGGTACAGGGCGAGGGAAATATCAAATACACCTACAATAACGGTCTGATGGCAAAAGATCCTGAAACTGCCGCAATGAATTTTTTAAGGGCTTTGGAAAAACTGCCGGGCTATGTGAAGCAGGAACAGAAAAAAATCGCTGAAATCCAAAAAGACCTGCCTATACTTCAGGAAGTGGTTAACGGTACGTGGTCTAAAGAAAGTAGATTGAGCGAACTTAAAACGGAACTGGCAGCCGTAGAAAGAAAGATACAGTTATCCATTACACCGGAAACTAAAGATGAACCTGTGGAACAGACCGAAAAGCAGAAAGAAGCTCCAATGATTTCGGAAACCACTGTAAGAACAAAAGGTATTCATTTGCCAAGAGGCGTTTTATAGCGGCTTTTGCCGTTATTCCTCTTGTTCGTCCATTTTCCTAATCAGCGCATCACGCAGGCTGTCAAGGAATTTGGTAGGGTTTATTTTTCGGGCTTTCAATTCCATAAACGTGTGGTAGAAATCGCCCAAATCAATATTAAACATCTGCTCGAATACTTTAGCAATGGCTTTGATGTCAGCATTTCCGTTATCAAATACGCCTTGTGCATACAGCGCATAAATCAGTTCGGTTAATGCTGTTTTGCTTGCTGTCCAGTTTAAGGGTGACCTTTCAAATTTCTTTTTCTGATTGGTATTATTCAATTGGTCTTCCAAATAAACTTGTATCAAATCATTGGCAATTATTTTAGCCACTTTATAGTCGTGAGAAGTGGTGAAATTATGGTCTGTTTCAAAATAATAAGTATCTAAGCTCAACTTTACATCATACCTACCTCTGACAAAATATTTCTCGTCGAGGTAGGTACTGTTGGTTCTGTAATACTTATAAAATTCGAGGTTATTGTCAAAGTACCTTTTCAGTTTTGACAGTTCATTGTCGATGTACTTCTTTATGGCTTTCCCATTTCCATAAGGCTTTTTGGTTTCTATTTTATAAATGGCATTGTAGTAAATCAGCTTTGCGAGAATGACGGGTTTTAACCTTTTAAAGAAATGAATTTCTTCTTCAATACTTTTGAAACCTCTTTCCGAAACATATTTTTTCAATTCTCCCAAATAATTTAAAAGGAGTTCGATTAGTTCTTGGGCTAAAATAATAGGGTTTTCTATTTCAAGTTTTAGTTCGTTAATCTGCTCATCTAATCGCTGCACACATTTCTCGTAATATTTTTCCATAGATTTTAGTTTTGCGTTAAAATCATAATGGGTAAAAGCCCTATATCATTTTAATTATATGGTACAATTTAAAAGTTGATTATCCTGAAAAATCTGTATAGGAACGGTCAGTACTTTCGCTCAAATAAGAAATAAGAGCCTGCACCGTTCTTACCTCCAAATGCGTCCTGTTGCTACCGTATTTGTCCGATACACCTTGTTCTGTGATGTAGGCAACCCGATATACTTTTTCCTTTTTCAAATGCTCGCCTTGATGGTAGATTTCCTCGATACGATAGCCATACGGGTTTTCTATGTGAAAATTGATGTGTAAGCCTAAATACCGCTTACAATAACCGCCCATTTGTTGCATTGGATTGGCTGAAAATGTACGCTCCAAGTTTTCTTCAAGCATATCAAGTATCTCTTGCCCTGTCATATCCACAGTAGTGACAACCGGGTTCATAGGAACCATATTATACAAATCCCATACGGTAATATCTCCCTTATCAATAGGCGCACCATACCGCCATCCGTTTGAAAATGCAATATCTACACCTGCCGCCTTACTGATAGCTTTTAATAACAAATTATCCATTGACGATGAAAAGGTAGAATAACGGTGTAAGGCGGTATGCGTTTTTCCAACGACCTGCTTTTGCAGACTTCGGTAGGAAAGCATAATCTCATTTATCATTTGCTCCATAGGTTTATCGCTGGCAATCTGCTCATTCACTTCTATCAGTTCGTATTCGTGATGTGTGATTTTATTGCCTGAAATGGATAGTTTCAGATGCCCGACAAAAGAGCCGTGACAGCCACATTGTATTACTATGGTATCATTTACTTTTACGGGTTCGTAAAGCCTGTTATGTGTATGCGAACTAAGGCATACATCAATACCGGAAGTTTGTTTGAGCAATTCAATATCCTGCGGATAACCGTTGTGTGAGAGCAGTATGACAAGATTTGCCCCCAAATCATTTACCTCTTTTATATAAAGTGTTATTTCCTTTAACCCGTCCGTCACGTAAATACCCTCTCTAAAGGTTCTTGTCATCGTCTTATCTATAATATTGGCACAGATGCCTATTACGGCTACTTTATGCACTCCAACATCAATCATTGAATAGGGCTTTAGCAATAATGTACCGTCTTCTCTATAAACATTGATGCCCAATACCGGGTATTGAAGTTGTTCGGATAAGGACAAAAGGTGTTGCGGCGAGTAGGCAAAATCCCAATGCCCTACCATTGCGCTTAAACCAAGCTGGTTTAAAACCGGAATTAGCACTTCGCCTCTCGAAGCTACCACGGGCAGGGTTCCGTGAAAAGTGTCGCCTCCATCAAAAAACAAGGCGTGTTCATTCTCGCTTTTTATCTTCTCAAAAACTGAGGCAATCTTTGCATATCCGCCCGTTGTTTTGATGTATGCGCCATCCTTGCCGTAAAACAATTCAGGGTGCGGTTCGAGATAGCCGTGTACGTCATTTATAAATCCTATTGATAATTCCATAATATTGAATTTTAAATCTGAAACATTTTTGACTACGGGTGGACAACTGCCCAACCCTCGTATTGTCTTAATATAATTTCTCCGTTACCGCTGGGAACATAATGCACAAAATCAAACAATTCGTTCTTATCAATTTTTCGTTCCTCCATTGTCTTTGCGCATTGGGCGAATACAACGCCCTTATCTTTCAGGGCAATCAATAATTCCTGATAGCTGTTTGCTTTCTTGTACATTTCCACACCGTCAGAAAATGCGATGACCTCTATATGTAATTTGCCTTTCAGTCTTGGGTCGTTCAGTACGTTATTGATATTCCGAAGTATGCCCCTTACTTTTTTGTCGTCCGCTTCGTTCAGGATATAGAGTGCGTTATAATGTTTTTTGTATGCTTTTGCAGGCTCAAAAACGGTATCTGCTTTTTGTTGCGCAAAAATGCTGATGGACGTAAAACACAATACGGCTATCAGCAGGGCTTGTAGTTTTTTCATTTTATTGTTTCGTTTTATTGTTCATTTATCAATTCTTCTATCTGTTTCACGAATTTGTCTGATGCGTAATTGGCAAATCCCGTATGATGAAACCTGACTTTTCCGCTTTTATCCAATACAACGGTAGTAGGCAATGCGCCGGAATACACTTCTGCCGGAACATTGCCATTTGATTGATACATTGGAACTGAAAACTTTTCTTTATCCAAATATGCCTTTCCAGTAGCGAGGTCGCTGTCCTCATTGATGGTCAGAAAGAATATATTAGGGTTATCTTTCAGTTTGGTATAAAGCGTTTCGATAGAGGGAAATTCAGCCCGGCAAGGCGGACACCACGAAGCCCAAAAGTTGATGAACACTACCTTGCCCCTAAATGATGCCGTATTTTGAACGTTTCCTTTTTCATTCGCAAAATCAAAGTCGGTGTTAGCTTGGGGCGATGTACCAGCATCATTTTTATCTATGCTCGCATTAAAAAGCCCCGTTGCCATTAATTGCCGAAGCACGAATGATTTTGCATCGGGGCTGGCAAGCATTGCACCGACAACGATTACCATCAGTATAGTAAAGCCATTTTTTTTTAAGTATTGCCAAAATTTATTTGTTGACGACTGCTCTTTTGAAACCTCTTTATTGTTCAACATAGTTTCCTTTTTTAATGTCAGGCTGTTAGTTACTTTCTACCAATTCATTCAGGGCTTTCACTATTTCGGGACTTGTATAATCTCTGCCTCCCTCTATACGAGCTATCATATTTCCGCTTTTATCGAGGATAATCGTTGTCGGAATGGAACCTCCCAGATAGTCCGGCGGAATATCCCCGGCAGGAACATATACAGGCAGGTCGTACTTGTTCTTCTGCATAAAGGCGGTGGATTTTTCAATCTTGTTATCTACATCTACCATCAGGAATACAATATCATTTTTGCCTTTGAACGATTGCTTCAGCTTATTGATAGAGGGCATTTCGTGAATGCAGGGCGGACACCACGTCGCCCAAAAATTGATAAATACCACCTTGCCTTTTAAGGACTTCAACGATACGGTTTTGCCGTCCTTGTCTTTGAACAGGACATCATTACTGGTCTGTTCCGGCAATGATGTAGTTGCTTCTTCCGCTATCGCATTGAGTACGGGTTGTTCCGCTTTTTCATTTTTGTTATTGTTGTTACAGGCTGCAAAACAGAAGCCTGTCATTATTATTAAAACATACGTGAGCATTGCTCTTTTATTCAATCTTATTTTCATATCCTTATTTTTTTTGTGAATTAATTATCTTCGATGAACTCGCAGGCTCGGTTTTACCCTCTTTGATTTCTTCGGATGGCTTGATAATGATTTTGTCCTCCGGCGAAAGATTGCCGAAGACTTCCGTAAGCGTATCTAAACGGATGCCCTCATTAACGGCAATCCGTTTTACTTCGTCGTTGTTCAACGTCAGTACATACGTTCCCGACTGTGTATTTAAGACACTCTTGGTCTGCACCCAATTGGATGGGCTTTTACGCTTCAACTTTAACTTGACCTGTGCGTAATCGCCTCCCTGCAATTCGCCTGACGGATTGCTTACGTCAAACTCCAAAGTAAGGGAACGGTCTTGCTGGTCGAGCAAACCTGATGTGCGGGAAAGTTTGGCATTAAACTTCTTACCTGGCTGCGAGCTTACGGTAAACGTAGCGGGCATACCCTCCTGTACAGATGATGCGTGTTTTTCGGGCAGGGATAAAGTAAGGCGGAGCTTATTGCTCTGCGCCATCATAAATAAGGGCGTATTGCTTCCTGTTCCTGCCAATGCTCCGACCGAAACATTCCTTTGGATTATCACGCCGTCAAACGGTGCTGTGATACGTAAATACTGCTGTAACTGTGAAGAATGCGCCGTACCTGCCTTTGAAGCATCATAAGCAGACTTGGCACTTTCCATCGCACTTTTTGCCCTGTCCAATTCAATATCCGCTACCGCTCCAGTTGTTTTGGATGCAGTTACCAATCGGTCATAAGCCTGTTTTGCATAGAGGTAATCACTATATACCTTTTGCTCTGTGGATTTGTCGGAAAGATACTGCTGCTGCATTTCGGGGGCTTCCAATACCGCCAAAAGCTGACCTTTGCGAACCCGGTCGCCACGGTCAACGTACATTTGTTTCACAAAGCCCGTAACCTTTGCATACACCGCTACCTGCTCGTAAGGTTTGAGTTCTGCCGGAACGGATATTTCGTATTCGGGATTAATGACCTGTACGGGAGCCGTCTTATAATTCACGGCTTTTGCTTCCTGATTTTTTGGCTGTTCCTTTTCCTTTTCTTTTTGGGAACAAGCCGAAAGCAACAATACGAGCGATGTGGTCAATGCCAATATTGTTGTTGATTTTCTATTTATTGAAATGCTGTGATACATTGTAATGATTATTTTAAAGTTTATTATATCGTTTGTTTACCGGATTGTTCTGCATAATACCTGCTGTCTGCATCATCAGGGTCTAATGACGGGCTAATCACGTTTGTCCTTGACATCAGGGAAGAAAAGAAATGCGGAACCAATAACAGGATGGTTACGGTTGAGGCAATCAGCCCGCCGATAACAGCCCTGCCCAAAGGTGCTACCTGTTCTGCGCCGTCGCCCAAGCCCATTGCCATCGGCAACATTCCTGCAAGCATCGCTGCTGCTGTCATCAATACAGGTCTTAACCTTGACGAAGCGGCAAGCCTTGCGGCGCTGACAGGTTTCAAGAGTAATTTTTTACGGTAATATTCTGCCTGATTGACCAATAATACCGCATTGGAAACCGATACACCAAGCGACATAATAATCCCCATATAGGATTGCAGGTTTAGCGTACTGCCTGTGAGAAAAAGAATAATAAGGCTTCCCGAAATAACGGCGGGCAATACCGAAAGAATAATCAACGGTACTTTGAACGATTGGTAATAAGCCGACAGCATCAGGAATATGGCAATAATGGCTACGCCCAAGCCTGCCAAAAGGCTACCCAACGTATCGTCTAAAAGCTGCAATGTTCCCTCTGTCCATACAATAGTGCCACGGGGCGGCTCTCCGGCATCCTTAATGGATTGCTTCACTGCCCGTGAAGCCGTACCCAAGTCCTTTCCGTACACATTGGCAACGATGGTAACATAACGGTTCGGTCCCTTGCGGTTTACCTGCGCCGGAGCCGTAGCCCTGCGTATGGTTGCTACATCTTCCAGTACAGGGCGCAGACTTCCCGCTTTGAGTGGAAGCGACCGCAATCTTTCCTCCGACATAATGCCCTCCGGTATCTGTACCTGTGTCTGGAATACCAATCCCGATTTCGGGTCAATCCAAAGGTTCTTATCCGTAAAACGGGTAGATGATGTAGCCGTAACAAGGCTACGGGTAATATCCTGCATCGTCAGCCCGAACTGTCCTGCAAGGTCACGGTTTACCTCGATTTCCATACTCGGATAAGCAATGGGTTCGGCAATGCGGACATCACGTAAGTATGGAACTTTTTTCAGATTGGCTTCAATCTTTGATGCGTGTGCAAAAGCACCTTTTATCTGACCTGCTCCTACTTTAACTTCAATAGGTGTCATTGCTCCCTGACCCATAATCTTTTCGGTCAGTTCCATCGGTTCAAAATTGAAAGCGACTTCGGGGTGGTTCTTGATAATCTTATTGCGAACTTTCTCTTTAAAATCTTCCATTGAACCGCCGTACACGTCCTGATTGACGGATATTTGCAATACGGCTTCGTGGGAAGCATTACTGAAAAGGAATATCGGGTTGATAGGCGAACCTGCAGGGTGCATCCCCACAAATGCGGAAGTAATGTTCAAACCATTTTCGGGTAGTTCCGCTTTAATGTCTTCGGTAATCTCTTTGACAATCTGTTCTGTTTTTTCAAGCCGGCTACCCGGCGGGGCATCTATGCGCATTTGAAAATCGCCGTTATTGGAAACAGGCATTACGTCCGTACCCACAACGGTCAACAGAATACCTGCAATAGCACCAGCGACCAGTACATATACGACAAAAAGCGGTACGGCTTTGGTTGACCATTTGCGCATCCGGTAGGAATAATTGACACGGAACTTATCAAAGAAAGCCCGCTTTCTCGGTGTATCGGCTGCTGTGTTGTGCTTGTTCTTCATCATCCAGTTTGCCAGTATCGGCACAAAGGTCTGTGAAGCCAAAAAGGAAGCTATCATTGCAAAGGCAACCGCCATCGACAAAGGCATAAACATATCTTTCGGAATGCCCGTCATAATAAACGCAGGGGTCAATACCGCAAGAATACAAAGCAATATCAGCAATTTGGGGATAGAGATTTCGAGCAGGGCATCCACAATCGCCCGCTGTTTGGGCTTGCCCATTTCCATATGCTGGTGTATATTCTCTATGGTTACCGTGGCTTCATCGACGAGAATACCGATAGACAGGGCAAGACCGCTCAACGTCATAATATTGATAGTCTGCCCGAAAAGGTACAAGACCGTAACCGCCGAAAGAATGGCAATCGGAATGGTAAACACAACTATGATAGCTCCCCGTGTATCGCCTAAGAACAATAATATGACCAATCCCGTAAAAACCGCTCCCAAAATTCCCTCGTGGATAAGGTTGGAAAGTGAGCGTTCGATATAACTGGATTGGTCAAACTCATAGCTGACCTTTACATCTTCGGGCAACTGGTCTTTCAGCATCGGAATGGCAGCCTTTAGGTTCTCCACGGCATCCAATGTGGAAGCATCCGATTTTTTGATAATGGGCAGGTAAACCGAACGTTTGCCGTTTATCAAAGCATAACCTACGGTCTGGTCTGCGCCATCCTCTACACGGGCAACATCGCCCACATATACGGTACGGTTGTCGCTTGTTCGTACAGGGGTCTTCAGTAGTTCCTCCGGTCCTTTGGCGATGGAGTTAATGGGAGCCATCAGGTTTTCATCGCCGATGCGGATATTTCCGGCAGGTGACGGAAGACTGTTTTTGGTAATGGCAACTGTAATATCTTCGGGGCTTAACCCGTTCCCCTGCATTGCTTCGGGGTCTATGTTGATGATGATGGAACGTATATTACCGCCAAAAGGCGCAGGGGAAGTAATACCCGGAATTTGTACGAACATCGGTCTGATTTTGGTCAATGCCAATGTCTGTATTTCATTAACGGAACGCTGGTCACTTTCAAAAACGAGATTACCTACCGGAAGCGAACTACCATCAAACCTTACCACCATCGGGGGGACGGCTCCGGGCGGCAGGAAGCCCATTGCCCTTGATACGGACGTGGATACCTCCCCGGCAGCCTGTGCCATATCCGTTCCCGGATAAAACGTCAGCTTCATCAGGGTCAAACCCTGTACACTTTTGAAATCAATATTTTTTACGCCACTTACAAACAGCAGCACCTTTTGGAACTCGTTTGCCATAAACCCGTCCATATAAGCGGGCGACAGCCCACCGTAGGGCATAGCGACGTACATCGCAGGCAATTCCACTTCGGGAAATATATCTACGTTTATTTTTTTTACGGTATTGTAGGAAAAGAAAGCTATCGCCAGTACGACAACCATAATCGCAATAGGTTTCCTTAACGCAAATCTTATAATGTTCATATACGATTATTTAAAGGTTGTTAAACAAAAAGTCGAAATCGGCAGTCAGCTCCGCTTCATAAGCCAGCAATACCCAATAATCACGGGAAGCCTCGATACGGGCGTTTTCCGCCTGTTCCAGCAAGATGCGTATCTGTAACAGTTCGCTCAACGTGATTAAACCGCTCTTGTACCTTGCGAGGTACATATTATAGGCATCCTGCGACTGCTGTACGGCAAGTTTCGTTTTCTGAAGCTGCTGGTACTGCTGAACGATTTTTGCCTGCGAAGCGGATAAATCTGCCTGCATTGCCTGTTCGTATTGCGAATGGAGTAATTTGGTGCTTTCCGCTTCTTTAAAAAATTGCTCGCCTTTCATCCGGTTGGTATGGAGGCTCGTCAAATTCCACGTAATGCCGATACCCGCCAAAAAATTATTGGTGGTATTGCTAAACCCGTCTTTCCACGCTCCCGATACCGTACCGTTGGGGCTGATGCCCGTACCCCGGTAGGCATAACCGCCCAACAGGTTGATGGAGGGCAAAGAAGACCTTTTTTGTGCCTCGCCGCTCAAAGTGTAATACTCGGACTGCTTATCCAAAGCATCTAAAATGGGGTGTGAGGGATTGATGGTGTTTACCTTGTTCAGACCAATTTCTGCGGGATTGGCAAACCGTCCGGTTGATGCCGAATAATCGACGGTATCATTACCGTACAGTTCCAATAGCTGGATAAAGGAAGCGTTTTTTAAACCGTTCCATTTATCGTGTTCGCCCATTGCCTGTACATAGGATGATGAGGCGAGCAGACTATCTGCCGCAGGTCTTAGACCCGAAGCGGACAAGCCCGAAGTTATTTTGCGAATATCATCGAGGCGTTCAGCGTTCTTCTCCGTCCACTGTAATTTGGCATCATTGTATAAAAGGACAATGTACCGTTCG
Organism: Parapedobacter sp. ISTM3; assembly: GCF_016533505.1. Lineage (NCBI taxonomy): Bacteria > Pseudomonadati > Bacteroidota > Sphingobacteriia > Sphingobacteriales > Sphingobacteriaceae > Parapedobacter > Parapedobacter sp. ISTM3. The sequence goes on from NZ_JAENGN010000019.1 coordinate 70,357, forward strand.
GATAATATCTTTTTAAGGTTGAGGATATAAGCATCTTTATCGCTGACCGATTTGTCGTATAAAGCACCCGCAGCCTCGTTCTGCTTGCGGAGCTTTCCGAAAGAGAACAGTTCCCAATTAACAATGGCGGAGCCAAAGGTATTGGCTGCGGTGGTACTGCCGCCTAACGGCACGGAACCATTTACGTTGAAAAAGCCTGGCTGCGGGAAAAATCCGCCTGCGCTTCCCTCGTAAGTACCGTAGGTATTCTGTGCCTGTGCGTTTACCTGCGGCAGCATATAGCCTTTTACCGCCCGTTGGTTATACTTTGCGGCATCTATCGCCGACATTTTGGCTCCAACTCCGGGATAATTTTCTTCGACCTTAGACCACAGGCTGCCTAAAGTATGTTCCTTTTGCTGCTGCGCATATAACGGAAACGCAGCAACAACGGCTAACCACAATAGTGCGGTCGCCCTAATATGTTTTATCATATTACGCTACAAATTTTGGAGAGGTCGCAAAGGCGACCCAAGATTATTTTAAAATGAAAACAACAGAAATTCCCATCGAACGGGTGCGGTCAATAGGGAAAAGGGGAATTAGCAGGCGTAATGGATGATGAGTTTCCGGTATTCCAAAAAGATAGGAATAGCGCTTCGGATTTTCCCGCTACTGCTGTAAAGAGGATGTTTGTTTTCGTTGCTTACAGGAGGTACCCCAAGCAGAAAAAGAAATGCAGCCGTTAAGATAACGGCAGGTAATAAATCGTTCGCCTTGAAAGAATTTTTTTGAACGATTTGGGTGTCTTCAACATTAAGTTGAGAACAATTCGCAAGCGTATTGGTTGAAAGGTTGTGATTGGCTTTAGGTACGCTCCGTTCTGTTTTCAGGGGAATACCAACCAGATTTTTAATGCTTGTCTTGACAGCACAGGACGTAAGCAATACCAAAAGCATTGCTGCGAATACTAAAAAGTATCGCTTGCAATTCGCTAAAATATTTGGTATAGTCCTGTTCATCAATTTACAAAAATAGTTTTATTTGATTAACGTCGCAAACAATTACGCCTGTTTTATGCTTTTTTAACACGAAAAACAGTGAAATATGATGCAGTTTGCTTATATATGCTCATTTACTATGGTTAAGAAAAGAGGTGTTTCCACGCACCCCTTTTATGATTTTACACTATCTGAAGAAACTCTTATTTCACTAACTCGTTTTTTTGTTCCGTCCATTCGTTGATACCTCCCGAATACATTTTAAGATTTTTCACGCCGTTCCTTTTCAGTAGGGAATATGCCATTGCTGCCCGTACCCCGCTTTGACAATGCACGATAACAGGTTTGTCTTTGCTGATTTTGTCCAAGTTGTTTTCCAATGAGGTCAGCACCATATTTTCCACACCTTTGATGTGTCCGTTATGGTATTCGCTCTCGGTTCGCACATCTATGATTTGAACGTCTTTTTTATCCAAGTGCTTTTTCAGTTCCCCGATACTAACGAGGTCGGATTTTTCCAGTGCCACATTCATCTTATCCAAGTCGGTCGCAAAACCGTAGATATTATCCATCCCGATACGCATCAGCTTACGGGTCAAGTCTTCCGTGTGGCTTTCATCGGTAATCAATACGATTTGAGGTTGATAATCTATCAAAGAACCTACCCAAGTGGAAAATGATTTTCCGTTTTCGATATGCAGGCTGCCCGGAATGTGACCTTTGGCAACCTCGTTTTTGCTGCGGGTATCAATAACCAGCAATTTGTTGTCAATGGCTTTTTGAAATGCCATAGGATTGAGTTTGGGGTGTAAGGGAACCTGAATGAGCAACGGACGTTCCACCTTGTTGAGTTGTTTCATCACGGCAAAATAGTTGGGCGGGGTCGGCTGTCCGTCCAAAATGTATTTTATAAAACCTTTTTCATCATTTTTAAATTGAAAGGCTTTGCTGTTCTGCTTTTCTTCTTTTAAGGTAGAATGTGGAATGGTGCTTAGGCTCTTGCCACAGAACGAACCTGCTCCGTGTCCTGCCCATATCTCCAAATCGTCGGGCAATCGGGAAAACTTTTGAATAGAAGCATAAAGCTGTTTTGCGCCAAGTTCCTGTGAGCCGACTTGCCCGGCTGCTTTCTCCAGGAGGTCAGGACGACCAACATCGCCCACGAAAATAAAATCTCCCGTAATGGCTCTTTGTGGTGTGGCTGGAACTTTCGTGTCTCTTACCAAAAAAGTGATGCTTTCGGGCGTGTGTCCGGGCGTGTGCATTACTTTCAATTGCACCTGCCCGACAGGGATGCTGCTGCCGTCTTTCAGCCCCGTGTGTGGAAACTGATATTGCCAGTCTGTGCCGCCCTCGTCGGACAGGAACAGCCCTGCACCTGTAACGGCTGCCAGTTCACGGGAACCGCTTAAAAAATCGGCGTGGATATGTGTTTCGGCTACTTTGGTTATATTGAGATTGTTGGCTTTGGCAATTTCCAAGTAAGTATCTATATCCCGCTTCGGGTCTATGACAATGGCTTCTCTGGTTTTCAAATCGCCTATCACAAAACTTGCCTGCGCCAGTGTTTCATCATATACCCGCTCGAAAAAATAGCTTTGGGCTTGTAATTTATTTCCCTGTAAAAACAAGATTATAAATAAGGCTATGGTAGCCGTAAATTTTGCTTTGGTCAGCATAATCATCTTTATTAGAAATTCGTAACCCGCAAATTTAGATTATCTGTCCTCCCTGTACTGTAACTTTTGTTACATAAAGTAGATGTTGGTGTTGTGGTCTTACTTGTTCTTTTTCAGTTGATAGGTCAAATTCAGAAACATATTGTTTTCGTATAACCTGATATTGCCGGATGCCGACGGGATAGAAAACCGGATAAGATATAGGTAGCCGACATCAAATTTCAGGTTGGGTAATACGCGGTATTCAATGTTCAGACCTGCCCTGTTATGGTCGGCAAACTGTGCTGAAGAAGAAGTTCCCGCTACGTTGATAAAGAACTCGTCGAATACGGTTAGTTTAAGGTGTTCGGTCAATTCGTACCGACCGCCGAAACGTGTGCGAAACCTTGTAATGTTGTTTGGGACATTCTTGATAATGCGGTATTCCAAAGCATTCCTGTTCACAAGGTAAATACGCTTGTATATTTTGTGCTGTAATTCTTGCGCTACTGAAAACCGTACCTCGCTATTGGGCGCAGCCTCATTATCTGCTTTATCCTGGATAATGCGATAGTGGGAAAAATAGGCAAACGGCGAAACGGAAAACTTTAAGTTTGGGTTATGCTGGTAATGTACCCAATCCCTGAATGTGAACATCAAGTTATTATCCAGCATATTTTTGTTTTCAAAACCGTTTTGCCGCCTGTGCTGAAACTCTACATCCGTCCTGAATTTATCTTCCAATGGAATGCTTAATGTAGTGCGGAACCAAGCATTGTAATGATGCTGTGCGGTCAAAGTTTGGGCAATAGAAACCCACATTGCCGTTATCAGCAATCTTTTAAACCGATACATAAGCGTTAATTAATGCGGCAGTTTTTCCCTTAGCAAGCCATATACCCAAGTACCTGCAATGGCACTCAATAGAGTAACGGTAATAACGGTAGCCCCCGTTCCAATTTGTGCAAACAGCGGACCCGGACAGGCTCCGGTTATTGCCCAGCCCAAACCGAAAATCAGACCGCCATAGATTTGCCCTTTATTGAATGTTTTGGGAGCAATCTTAATGGGTTCGCCGTAAATGGTTTTGATGTTGAATTTCTTTATCAGAAAAATGGAAGTCATACCTGTTATGACCGCACTCCCGATGATACCATACATATGGAACGATTGCAGGCGAAACATTTCCTGTATGCGGAACCAGCTTATGACTTCCGATTTCACGAATACGATACCGAACATTATACCGATTATCAGGTATTTGATGTTATGATACCATTTGTGTTCCAAACGGCTTTCGTTGACACACATCGCATCCAGTTCACGAAGCTGTAAATCTTTTTCTGTATCTCTGTTCTGTTGCATTTCTTGTCGAGGTTAAAGTGAAAGTATAAAAGGTAAAAACAGGTTTGCCATAATGAAGCCTCCAATCATAAAACAAATGGTGGCAATCAGTGAGGGCAACTGTAAATTTGATAAGCCCATAATGGCGTGTCCGCTTGTACAGCCACCCGCATAGCGTGTTCCGAAGCCTACCAGAAAACCTCCGGCTACCATCAGGACAAAACCCTTTAGGGTAAATAAGGATTGCCAGTTCATAATATCTTCAGGGATTAAATTGTTATAGTTGGTAATGCCATAGCCCGCTAATTCCTGTGCCAGTTTTGGATTGACCTCAATAGGAGCCGGATTTGACAAAAGATTAAAGGCAATGGCTCCGCCCAAAAATATCCCGAACACAAAAAAAAGGTTCCACACTTCTTTTTTCCAATCGTATTTAAAGAACGGGATACCCGCAGGCATACAGGAAGCGCATATATGCCGTAGCGAGGAACTGATACCAAATGATTTGTTACCGATGATTAAAAGTAAGGGTACGGTCAGCCCGACCAACGGGCCAGCAACGTACCAAGCCCACGGTTGTTTTAAAAATTCTAACATAATATATTATCTGTTTTCGTTAATCAATCTTTCCAGTTCATTCGCCGGGAAAATACCGGACTGCCGCCAGCGTATTTCTCCCTTTTTAAATATAATGAGCGTAGGCACACCCCGCACCTGATAAGCTGCTGCTGCCTGCGGGTTCTTGTCCACATCAATTTTGATGATGCTTGCATCATCGCCTACACGCTGCTTTAATTCTTCCAGAATGGGCGACATCATTTTACAGGGTCCGCACCATTCGGCAAAGAAATCTACCAATACGGGCTTATCGCTGTTTATTATCTCCTGAAACGTCATACTCTTTTTTGTCTTTTTTAAATGTTGATAACAGCAACCCGCCCATAGCTGCACCGTACAGGGTACTGTTAACCGGATTGGAGGTAATGGCGCAACTTCCCGTACTGCAACCGATAAATTTCCAATAGAAAAAACCTACGACTGCGCCGACAGCTACACCGATTATGGTAAACAAATGTTTTTTAGCGAACTTCTTCATACGATATATCCTCCATTTTTTTACGGGTTTTCGAAACAGGGGTACTGCAACCCGATACGCCACAGCAGCCTATATTCATTAGTGGCATCAGTGAGAACAGACCGCCCAAACCTGCAAGCAGCCATTCTTTTGCCATAATGCCCTGTACAATTATAAAAATGCCCAATGCCAATCGCAGCACCCGCATCATATTCCAGTTCTTCAAATAGCTTTTCATTTCCTTTTCTTTTTAAAAGTGCTGATGCCGAAGGGCAAGTACAACGGACAAAAGCTAATGAACGATGTAAGTACGAAAGCTACTGCCAATATGCCCAATATGATGGCTAATGTTCCCGAAATGGTATTAGTGAAGTACAAAACACCAATGACAACCGCAATGAGTATGCGGATTGCCTTGTCTGCCATTCCCATATTCTTTTTCATAGCTGTTGGTTTTCTTGGTTGACCACCTGATTTACGTTTTGCCACGTTCCACCGTTGATAACATCCTGAAAGCCGTTCTGCTCCAAAATGCTCTTCGCCTGCCCGCTTCTGTTTCCGCTACGGCAAAAGACAACAATGTTCTTCTTGACGATGAACTTCGATAGTTGTTCCTGCACTTTATCCAATGGAATGTTGACCGCTCCCTTTACGCTTCCCTCGGCAAACTCGGCAGGTGTGCGCACATCGACCAGGAAAGCTCCGTTTTTTACAGCTTCAGTAAGCTGGCTGTTATCTGTGTTGCCGAATATGGCTGAAAAAAAACCCATAGTTTTAAATTTTAAGCGTTCGTACACGATGCTTCTTTGCCCCCGACTGTCTTACCCTCTGCTGCTAACCATTCTTTCATACCCCCGGAAAAGTTCTTGACGTTTTCAAAACCGTTTTTAGCAAGTATGGAATAGGCGACTGCCGAACGGTCGCCTGCCTGACAGTGAATGACCACCTGTTTGTCTTTACTGATTTTACCGAGGTTGTCCGGCAGGGTTCCGACAAAAACATTATCCGCACCGTCTATGTGTCCTGCCTCATATTCGGTTGCTCCCCGAACATCGACTATCTGCACATTATCCTGTCCGATGTAGGTCTTAAATTCGTCCAAAGCAATCACGTCTGCGCTCTGGAGTGCAATGCCCATATCGTTTACATCCGAAATGTAACCGTAGATGTTGTCCAAGCCTATACGCATCAGCTTACGGGTCAAATCTTCCATCTGGCTGTCATCGGCTACCAAAATAAACTGCTCCTGATAGTTCAGCAGCCAACCGCACCACGTAGAAAAAGAGTTATTGCCCTGAATGTTCAGGCTACCGGGAATAAAGCCTTTAGCGAAATCTACCTTATTGCGGGTATCTATGACCCTGATACCTTTTTCATAGGCAGAAACAAACTGCGCTTTGGATAGCTTGGGGTGTTTCGGAACTTCTATCAGGAGTGGACGATTAAATTTGTTCAAGTGCTTCATCATCGCAAAGTATTTAGGCGGCTCCGGCTGGTCGGCTAATAGGTATTCGGTAAATCCGTTTTCATCTTCTCCGTACTGGAACGCCCAATTGCGGATTTTTTCGTACCCTACCGTGGAGCTATGAACTGCTCCCAAAGACTTACCACAAGCGGAGCCTGCCCCGTGTGCCGACCATACCTGAACGTATTCGGGAAGTGCGGCAAACTTTTTCAAAGATTGGAACATCTGTTTGGCTCCGGCTTCTTTAGTTCCGAGAAGCCCTGCGGCTTTTTCCAGCAAATCAGGACGACCGATATCGCCTACAAATACAAAATCGCCTGTGAATACCATAACGGGTTTATACGTTGCCGGGTGGTCGGTCAATAAAAAGCTGATGCTTTCGGGTGTGTGACCAGGTGTGTGCATTACCTCCAATGTGAGGTTGCCCACTCTAATCATATCGCCGTCTTTCAGCCCTTTGTGCGGGAATTGATATTGCCAGTCTTCGCCGCCCTCGTCCGAAAGGTACATTGTTGCGCCCGTTACTGCCGCCAGCTCCCTTGAACCGCAAAGAAAGTCTGCGTGTATGTGGGTTTCGGCAATGTGAGTGATACGCAGGTTATTCTGCTTTGCAATGTCGAGATATACATCAATATCCCTTTGGGCATCTATTACGATTGCCTCGCCCGTAGCCTGACAGCCTATTACATAGCTGCCCTGTGCCAAACTCTTATCATAAACGTGTTGAAAAAACATACTGATTTATTTTTATCGTTATCATTCTTTTTACTACTGCAAATTTCCGTTACTTATTTTTCCTGTACAGCTACTTTAGTTACACAAGGACAGGAAGACTACATTTTCCCTTTCATCATTTTGTTCCAGTACATATAGGGAAGCATATATTTCTTTAGAAGCCATAACCGCCAATGCTCTTTGTAGCTGTTGAACACCAGCATAAACTTCAGCATCGGGTCGGGTGTGAACTCAATCTTGTAATTAAACTCTGCGAGTGTCATTTTGCCGTACCCTGTAACTAAGGGACAGGACGAATACCCGTCATAAGATTTATTGTCTGCGGGCTTATGGGCAAGTAATTTCAGGATATTATCTACCACGACAGGAGCCTGCTTACGAATGGCTGCACCTGTTTTCGCCGTTGGCAATGCCGCTACGTCGCCCAATCCGAAAATGTTGGGGTATGTTTTATGTTGCAGGCTGTTAATATCTACATTCAGCCAACCTGCTTCATTGCATAAGCCCGATTTTCCTACAAATTCGGGCGCAACCTGCGGGGGAGCCAGGTGCAGGAAATCAACCGGTATTTCAATGACGGACTGTCCCTGTATCCGTTCGCCCAACACATTGCCCTCGTTGACCACACACTTGTTTTCATCAGGTGCGATGTTCTGGAAGTAAGCAATTTTCTTTTCGGGGTCAATCTTTACCGGGGCATAGAATGGCTTGAAATGAACGTTGTACCGATGGATGACTTTCATCAGTGTTTCTGCGATTACCTTTACGCCGAAAATGACGGAACCCGGCGTGGCGAAAACCACGTTTGTTTTTTTATCCAGTCTTTTCCTTTTGAAATAATCTGCCGCCAGATACATAATCTTCTGCGGTGCGCCACCACATTTAATTGGTGTGGTGGGCTGTGTAAAAATGGCATTGCCTCCTTTGAAGTCCTGCAAGCATTTCCACGTATATTCAGGGTCTATGTAGTTGCTGCAAACTACGCCTTTGGCAAGGGCTTCTTCCAAGCCAGCTATCAATGAAAGGTCGTACACAAGCCCCGCAGCTACAATTAGGTAGTCATAGCCGATATTGCCGTATTTTTCTGTTTCAACTTTGTTTTCTTCTGGGCGGAGTATTGTCGCCTTATTTTTAATCCATTCCACGCCGGAGGGAATGAGCGATGCTTCTTCCCTGATGGTATGCTGCATTTTGTAAGTGCCTGCGCCTACCAATGTAAAAGCGGGCTGATAGTAGTGCTTTTCGGACGGTTCAATAATGGCAATGGATAAATCGGGTTGCTTGTTCTTTAATTGGGCAGCAACCATAATACCTCCCGTACCTCCGCCAATAATGAGTATTTGAAAATGCTTTTCCATATGACAATGATTTTAGTGTAACAATGTTTCCTTAACGATGATGTAGATACCCATTACCAGCACAAACCATCCGAAAGCGGGCTTCAACTTGGAAGCCTTTATTTTTGTAGAAAGGTAACTGCCTATCAGTATGCCGACAATGGCAATGGAAGCGATGCTTAACAGAAAGCCCCATTGTACGGAAGTGTGGGGCAGGGAAAACAGGAAGCCCATCAAAGAGTTGATGGAGATAATGACCAATGATGTGCCTACGGCTGTTTTCATCGGCAATTTCAGCAGGTTTACCAAAGCAGGGATTATCAGGAAGCCGCCGCCTGCGCCTATCAGTCCGGTTATCACGCCTATAAAAATTCCTTGTAAGAGAATTTGAAAGTAATTGAACTGCTGCTTTTGCAGTGTTTCATCATTTGCCTGCCCGTCTTTTTTTATCATACTGTATGATGCCGCAATCATCAGTATGGCAAAGAGCAACATCAACAGTATATTCTTGGTTACGATAAAGCTCTCGATAGTGAAAACGTGCTGCGGGATAGCGGGAAGCAGATACTGCCGTGTGAGAAAAATGGCGGCAATGGACGGAATACCGAAAACAATGGCTGTTTTGATATTGACCAATCCTTTTTTGAAATAGGAAAATGAACCGACAACGCTCGTTGAGCCAACGATAAAAAGAGAATAGGCGGTTGCCAATACTGCATCAAGGCTAAACAGATAAACCAATACCGGAACGGTAAGAATACTGCCCCCGCCACCGATTAGCCCTAAAGAAATACCAATAAAAATTGATGCCGAATACCCCGCTATATCCATAGATTTCTGAATTGATACGACAAATTTGCACCAATCCAAAAACCTGTACAGCTACTTTTGTTACATAAGCGTGATTTTGTTCCTGCCCAATCGAACCGTCCCCATTTCTTCCAACTGTTTCAGCAGCCTCGACACCACTACACGGGCAGTACCCAATTCATTGGCTAATTGTTCGTGGGTAATGTTCAGGATATTATTTCCGGTAAGTTCCTGCTTCTTGCGCAGCAAAGCCAATAAGCGTTCATCTATCTTTTTAAAAGTGATGGCATTGACGATTTCTAAAAGTTCCTCAAAACGCTTGTGGTACAAACGGAAAATATAATCCAGCCATTGGGGGTACTCCCTGATGAACAAGGCTACTTTATCCATAGGCAGAAAAAGGATTTCTGCATCTTCCTCCACTTCGGCTTTGACCTTGCTTGTTTCATTGTGCATACCACCGAGGAACGACATAATGCAGCTTTCTCCGGCTTTGATGTAATACAGTAAAATTTCCCTGCCATCTTCTTCTGTTCGGACAACTTTCAGTGTTCCTTTGGTAACAATAGGGATAGAACGAATAGAAGCATTTTCATTCAGGATGACACTTCCGGTTTCATATTCTTTTCTTATACTGTTTTCATAGAGTTTCCCTACCAATTCAGGAGAGGATTTAAATTCTGTTATCTGTTCCAATGGTTCCATCTGCAAATTTTTAAAGCTTACTTATTCATAACACGGTAATACCATATTAAAATACATAACCTACAAATTTACATTTTATGCTTGCTATTTACTGTAACTTTTGTTACAAAATGAATGGTTTTTATCCCTCTTGCACCAAATGCTGTAAGTTCGGGTCATTCTTGATGCGCTCCATTTCACTAACAACAATATTCAAGATGTCTGCTTTTATCTGTTTGTAGTTGTTTTCAATCTGCTGCTTCATCTTATCCTCGCCCTGCTCATTTACAAAAGATAAGATTTGCGGTATTTGCTGATAGGCTTTGGTTTCGGCGGCTACCTTTTCATTGTCCACTACAATTTCGGCGTGGAAAATCTTTTGCTCTATACGTTCGTCAAAGTTATCCGATACCGAACCTACAAACATACCTTGTGTTAAGGTTGAAATTTTTGATGCAGGGATAAGGCTGTCTAACTGTGTGGAGATAGACGTAGATTTATCGTTGCGATTAATCGTCATACTCTGCCGTTTCTGCAACACTTTCCCGAAGCGTTCTGACAAGCTCTTTGCTGTTTCGCCAACCACCTGACCACTGAATATATTGCCGACGGTATTCTGTATTACCTTGCTTTCTTTGTCGCCGTAATCCCTCGTTAATTGCGAAAAGTCCTGAAAGCCCAAGCAAACTGCAACCTTATTACTTCTCGCCGTTGCGATAAGATTATCCAGTCCCCTGAAATAAATCGTAGGCAACTCATCTATGATAACGGAACTCTTTAACTGTCCCTTTTTATTAATGAGCTTTACAATTCTCGAATTGTACAAGCCCAAAGCTGCCGAATAGATATTTTGACGGTCGGGATTATTACCCACACATAAAATTTTTGGCTCTTTCGGGTTGTTGATGTCAAGCGTAAAATCATCGCCTGTCATTACCCAATACAGTTGCGGGCTAATCATTCTTGATAAAGGTATTTTTGCAGATGCTATCTGACCTTGCAACTGGTCTTGTGCGCCGCCTTGCCACGCATCCATAAAGGGCGACAAATAATTTTCCAAATCGGGGTATGAGGTTAAAATCGTGAACACGTCCGAATACTTTTTGTTCAACAATTCAATGGCGTGTGGGAACGTACAATACTTGCCGTTTTCATAGATTTTCAGATACCAAATAATTGCAGCTAAAAGAATAATTGGGCTTTCCACAAAGAAATCGCCTTGCTTCTGTATCCAGCTTCTGTTGAGGTTTAGCATTATGGTATATGCCGCTTCGTAGGCATCGGATATGTCGGTCATAAAATCGGGATTGAGTGGGTTGCAACGGTGGCTCTTGCGTGGGTCGTCAAAATTTATCACATAAAATTTCGGCTGTACCTTGTACTTATCCCTGTGCTTCAGCAAATGATTGTAGGCAATGGTTGATAGGTCGTCAAACTTGAAATCGTAGATGTACATACTAAAGCCTTTTTCAATCTGCTGCTTAATGTAGTTGTTTACGATGGCATAAGATTTACCGGAACCCGGAGTACCCAATACGATTGATGCCCTGAATGGATTTACAATGTTTATCCAACCGTTGTTCCATTTGTCTTTGTAATAAAATTTGGTAGGCAGATTGACGGAGTATTCATTTTCCATCAGTTTTGTTTCTTGTTGGAAACTCTCGTTCTCGTTATTGAAAACATCGTCCATTAAATTGTTTTTCAGTAACCTGCTCATCCATACGCCTGCCATCAGTAAAGCGATATAACCTAATGAGATAGTAAGCATATAAAGAAATGTGCCTATTGCCGGAGGTAATTTTAGCAACGGTGTGTTCAGGAAGAACAGTACAAAACCAACGCCCAAAGCCACGTAGATTTTAGACCAGGTTATCTTCTCATTCTTTACGCCCTTTGTTCCTAAACAGCTTAAAGCAAGTAAAACCAAAGCGAATGCTTTGGTATAAAGGGTATGTGAAAACAAGCCCGCCGTCCGGTCGAAATTGCCTAATATCTTGTTGATTACTTCCAACGTCCAACCACGTTCTAAAAAGAAACCGTAGCAGAACCAATAAAGGTGCATCAGCACCAAAAGAATACTGACTGCCCGCATAAAAGCCATTATCTTGGCAAGCCCTCTTAAATCGTCTTCTCCCTGCATTATTTTAAGTTTTAATGTTCGGGCGTGAATTTAAAGGCTCTATGCAGTGGCTATCAGAATGTGGCAGTCTGTGGCTTTGCGTGGCAGTGTTTGGCTAAATATTACTTCTGACCTCTTTGGCGTTTGCGCTTCTTCTTCATCTTATTGGCAAAGTCCTGTTCTTCGTAATCTTCGCCCTGGGCTTCGGGCAATAAGCCGCCCAGTGCTTCAATCAAACCGTCTTCGTGCTTGTCCGTAGTTAAGAAGTCGAACAAATGGTGTGGTTCTTCCGCAGGAAGATCCGCATCATTTGATGTGGATTGGGGTTGTGAAACGGCAGGTTCCTTAATATCGGGGTTGATGTTATTGTTCCAATAATCATTAAAGGTGTTGGCAGAAAGTTCGGTTGCCAAACGTGAACCGTTCCAAACCGCTTTGGAATTGTGGTCAATAAATGTAATACCATAAATACGCCCTGTATCATTCCGGCGCACGACTACATTAATGCCCTGTTCCGCTAACTGCTTTTTAAACGCCTGTTCATCACTCGTGGTTTTCAGGGCAATGGTAACGGCAGATTTTAGGGTCTGTTTGATAGGGTTGTCTTTCAAAGCGGTTTTGCATTTCGCAAAATGCAATTCTAAAGCCGGAAGTCCTGCGCTCTTTCCGAACAGCGAAGCCTTAAACGGATGCCCTGCTCTTTCGCCTTTTTCATTTAGCGGAATATATAATAAGCCCTGCTGCATCTTTCCCTGCAATTCGCCCTCGATTTTCTCGGCGGTAATATTGAACAATGAAAGCAGGGCATTGTATTCGCCCAAAGTTTGGTACTGGTAGTAGTTCGGCAGGTGGCGAACGACCGAAGCTATTTGGCTCTTGACATCGCCTGCCCGATAATCTACCGGACGGAAAACCTTATCAGTTTGGTTGCGTTGCTTGTCTGTTGCGGGTATCAATCCGTGTTGTCTTTCCAGTTCACGGCATACATTCATAGACCGCATTTTCTCGAATTTGTCCGAAATCTTTTTGCCCTGCTCGTCCACGCAAACCGATACAATGTGTATATGGCTACGGTCAATATCGGTATGTTTGAATACGACAAAAGGCTGTTCTCCGTAACCCATTTCCCGCATATACTGTTCTGCCATTTCCCTAAACTTATCATCGCTTACTTTATCATTCGGGTCAGGATTGAGCGAAATATGCAGCGTATGTTTCTCGGTATTGCGGTTGGCAATCAGGTAAGGGGCAAAAGACTGGGCTAATTGTGCCACGGAAGAATGACCGCTTGCCGTTTCAATCATCTTATTGGCAAACAAAATTTGCCCGTTTTCATTCTCTACTTTAAGATGATTGTACGCCAACGCCCCGTATAAATTTGCGCTTCTTCCAATTTTTGCTATCACTACTACATTATTTTTTTAGGTATTCTTCCTCAAATTTTTCGGCAAGCTGAATTATTTTTTGGCATAGCATCGCCATTTCAGCCGTCTGTTTTTCCAGTTTGTACAGGAATGCCGCCGCCTTTTTCTCGGAAAAATTCTTGTACAGCAGCTTCACAATCTGATTGTAATTCACTCCAATGGAACGGAACTGGCTGTGAAAAGAGGTTAGCCGCATATAAAAATCAACCGTTCCTTTGTCAATCTGAATGGTCTTTATGGTCTTGTCAAAGATGCAGGACGTTATAAAGTGCGCCTTTACCTGCATACCTGATTTATCAAAAAGGGCAAGAAAACGGACGTGTTCCTGCTCGTTAAAGGAAATCGTATAGCGGATGGTCGCCGGGTCTTCTTTTGGGCGGCGTCCGGTCTTTTTCAGTTGCTTTTTGTTGTTATCGTTCATCACTAATCCATTTTAAAATCCATACAAAACCCTGACTTCGGAAGGTGTTTTCTGCCCCCTGCAAAGGGCAAGTTGTTTTGAGCATCGGAAATCATTCCGAGATGCTCAAAACACAACTTGCCGTGTTCCGGTGAACACAAAAATCCGCCCTGCGGGACGGATTGAATGTAACAGGGAAAAACGGCTCGATGCCGTTCCCGTTACCCCCTGATATGTCGAAAGACTTTTGCATAAATCCGTTAATAAAAATCACAATACAAAGTAAAGCCCTGTTTACGATAGCGTTGCACTGTGCCACAGTGCCAAATACTGCCTCTGAACGCCAAACACTGCCACCGCTATACAACCGAATGAATTTGATGAGTTCTTTGCCCCTGAATGTTGGCAGGCAGTCAGACAGCCCGTGCTTCAGGACGAGCAGACGGCACGCATTCAAGATGGCAGGTTATCCTGCCTGCAAGATTGCAGGAATGCAAGAAAGCAGGAACGCAGGAATGACGGAAAGCGAGATAGCCTGCTATCAGGCGATCACGCCTGCGTGACGGACGGAACGATATACCGCAATCCTGCCTGATAAGATGCCTGAATGAAAGCATTGCTGCTGTACGGCAGGAAAGCAGGCAATCAGCAATTCCCGCAGGCAAGCCTGATAGCTATCCTGCAAGAAAGACAGCACGAAATCAGGACTGCACGGGTGCAAGCCTGCAAGCCTGAAAACAGTAAGATGTAAACTTTAAATTTTAAAAATATGGACACAAAAAAGAAACCTCTGTTCGTTGCCTTTTCTTCTCAAAAAGGCGGTGTTGGCAAAAGCACATTTACCACGCTTGTTGCAAGCACGATGCACTATCGGTTGGGCTACAACGTAGCCGTATTTGATGCGGATTTTCCGCAGCACAGCCTGATGAAAATGAAAACCCGTGATTTGGCAATGGTAATGGAAAATGAGGCTTTGAAAAAACTGGCGTATAAGCAGTTTACCACCATCAACAAAAAAGCCTATCCCATTATGCAGCACAAAGCGGATAGCGTACTCGATGCGGCGCACGAATTTGTAAACACTTCTCCCGTTCCGCTTGATGTGCTGTTCTTCGACCTGCCCGGAACCGTGAACACTCCCGGCATACTGAAAGCATTGGCAGGTATGCACCACATTTTCACGCCCATTACGGCAGACCGTGTGGTAATGGAAAGTACGCTCATCTTCACGCAGCTTTTACAGGACGTGATTATGAAAAAAGGCGAAACTTCCATACAAAGCATTAACCTGTTTTGGAACCAGGTGGACGGCAGGGAAAGCACACCCTTATATGACGTGTACAATCAGCTTATTGGACAACTGGGGTTAAGCCTGATGCAAAGCCAAATCAAGAACAGCACCCGTTTTCGCAAGGAAAGCGAAGCAGACAGCAAAACGGTTTTCCGTTCTACCGTCATGCCACCTGATGAGCGTTTGATGAAAGCCTGCCAGTTAGACCTGTTCATCAGCGAATTTTTAAACATCATTCAATCGTAGTGCTATGGAAAAAGACAATAAAAGAAAAGTAACGCCGGACATTAACGAGGAAATGATGATGAACCTGATGGTGGATGGTGTAAAAAAGGACGGTTTGCAGCTACCGCCCGAACCTGACGAAGAGCAGGTAAAGGAAGCGGAACAAGATGAGGTAAAGCAGGACGAATTACCACAAAGTAAACCAGTACCACGGGAAAGGAACCGCACCAAGAAAAACCTTGACGGAAGCTACGGCGAACACTTTTTGAAAACCCACTCGATGACAAAGCGGGGCGATAAAAGTATTTATATCCGGCAGGAATACCACGAACGGCTATCCCGTATTGTACAGGTCATTGGTAAAGATGCCATACCCCTGTATGCCTATCTTGATAACATACTGGAGCATCATTTTGAGCTATTTGAAAAAGCAATTACTGATGATTTCAACGAAAAGTTTAAACCCATTTTTTAAAGCACCTGATTATGGAAATAATAATTGTGATATGCCTGCTGATAGTCATTGCCCTGCTTTTGCAGGATAAGATTGTCATTCATAAACGGTCGGAACAAAAACCCACACAGGAAAAAGTTAACCCGAACCTGCCCGATATTATGGGGCAGCCCAAGCCAGTAAGAAGCCTTTTAGTGCCAAACACTGCCAATGAAAGTCAAATAACGGAACCGGAGATAAACCTTGATAATTTAGACATCGAATACGACGAAAACGTCAGCATTCAAATTCCGCAGGAAGAACTGGACGAAGTTTTCAGCAATATGCCTGATTTGGAAGAAGAGGAAGAAGAATGGAACAGGTACGGAATATCCGGTGGCGATAACGGTTTTGCCCAAGGGGTTACCTATGACGAACTAAGCTCCGTAGGGGCATTGCTCCAAAAAGAGAATTTGGAACAGGCTCAAAAGGAAACAGCGGTAGCCATAGTTCAGAAATTACAGGGAACCGAATTATTCAGCCTACTGGAAAATTCCATTGAGGGTGCTTCCCGAAAAATTGCCGAGCTTTTGGATAGCACACTTTCATCTGAAAGCGACGACGGTTCTTCCACTTTGCGGAAAAGTGATTTGGGTGATTTTGACATTGGGGAGTTTGTCTGAAAAGACGGCTCCCTTTTGTCTTTTTAAAGGCGTTGCAGCCTGATAAAAAATAAACAGTACAGATATGATTAAGAAAGATGACCCTGATTATATATTCGAGGAATATAAAGGACATACCATAGCAAGCCACAAGAATAATGTTGTTGGTAAAGACATTAATAATCTCATCATTGTTTACCGTTCAGATGAGTTCCCCAATCACGGGTTTATTATTGGACTGGATGATAGCAAGCTGTCAGGGGGCAGAAAGTCCGTACCGCACAACATAGATGATGCAAAAGGCTACATTGATTGGGTAGTTGGTATTCAACAGAAAAAGGCAGAGATAAAGCCGACCAACAATATTGTTGACCAAGAAGCCTACGATATGCGTGTAAACAAAGGGATGCTGCCTACGATAGCTATTGCGGGGCATACTTTCTTTGTAGATATACGAATGGATAAACTTAGACCTAAAGATGATTTCCTTTCAAATGGTATCGTGTTCTCGGATATAGCAAACTACTATGATGAAGATAAAAGGACTTATACTATTCCCTACAATCCGAAGACACACGAATTTCAGGAACCGGATTACCGGACTATCAAAGAACTACCCAAAGATTTAATCGCTGTGCAATTTCCCTCCGAAAGACTGCTTGACAGGATTGGATGGAACAGGCATTACGGATTTGAATTGACACACGGACTGGAAAAGCAAGGCTTGAAATTGCAGTTTGAAGCGAAGCAAATACCCTGGGAAAAAACCTTTCTTGTCGGTTTGATAAAAAGCAACCTGAAAGAAGAAAAGAACCTGCAAAAAGCTACCGAAAAACAACAACCAACCCAAGTCAAGAAAGCTAAACCGAAAGGTAGAAAAATGTAAATCGGCGCACCGATAACCGAACGTCAAACCGTAAAAAGTTTGGCGTTTTTTTTATACTCAAATATCTGTTACAAAGCCACTCACAGCCAAACACTTCCTTTGACTGCCACTTTCTTATAACGCCTCTTTTTCCACAAGACATTTGTCCCGAAAGCTCGCAAGGTGCGGGATAAACAGTAACAAATTAATGTGTTTCAATTATGGAAAAACAGAGAAAAAAAGTTTTGCTGGCAGCCGTGGCAATGCTGTCAGGAATTGGTGCGTTCGCACAGGGAAACGGCTCGGCAGGTATCAACGAGGCTACCCAAATGGTAACAAGTTATTTCGACCCCGCAACGCAATTAATCTACGCCATCGGTGCGGTAGTCGGGTTAATCGGGGGCGTTAAGGTGTACAACAAATTCAGTTCCGGCGACCCTGATACGAGCAAGACCGCAGCCTCGTGGTTTGGTGCGTGTATCTTCCTGATTGTTGCCGCTACCATCTTGCGTTCATTCTTCCTTTAATCCCGTGCCTTATGAATAGTTACAATATTAACAAAGGCGTTGGGCGTACAGTGGAGTTCAAAGGGCTGAAAGCGCAATACCTGTTCATTTTCGCAGGTGGGCTGCTCGGTACGCTTATCCTCGTGATGATACTGTATATGGCAGGCGTAAACTCTTACATCTGCCTGTTCCTCGGAGCAGGCGGAGCTTCGCTCATTGTATGGCAGACCTTTTCACTGAACCGCAAGTACGGCGAACACGGGTTGATGAAAATTGCAGCCAATAAAAGGCATCCCCGCTACATCATCTGCCGCAAGCCTGTACACCGCTATTTAAAATTCACGCCTAAACAGAATGCCGTATGAGAAATGTAGCAAAGACCACCACACTGGAAAACAAATTTCCATTGTTGGCAGTAGAGAACAACTGCATCCTCTCCAAAGATGCAGACATTACCGCCTGCTTTGAAGTGCGTTTGCCGGAACTGTTCACGGTAGCATCTGCGGAATACGAAGCTATACACTCCGCCTGGCACAAGGCGATTAAAACCCTGCCTGATTTTACGGTCATTCACAAACAGGATTGGTACATCAAGGAAAGCTATGCACCTGATTTGGCAATAGAAGACCAGAGTTTTTTATCAAAGTCTTATCAACGCCATTTCAACGAGCGACCGTTCCTGAACCACTATTGCTACCTGTTTCTGACGAAGACCACAAAGGAAAGAATGCGGATGCAAAGCAACTTCAGTTCGCTTTGTAAAGGTACGCTGATACCAAAGGAAATCAGGAACAAGGAAACGATACACCGCTTTATGGAGGCGGTCGCCCAGTTTGAGCGTATCGTGAACGATAGCGGTTTTGTGAGCTTGCGACGATTAACTGAAGAGGACATTATCGGCACGGACGATACACAGGGATTATTGGAGCAATACCTCACGTTATCGAGGGGAGCCGGAACACCAATGCAGGACATCGCACTCGGAAACGAAGAAGTACGCATCGGCAACAAAAGGTTAAGCCTGCATACGCTTTCCGATACGGACGACCTGCCCGGAACAGTATCGGCAGATACCCGTTTTGAAAAGCTATCTACCGACCGTAGCGATTGCCGCCTGTCATTCGCCGCACCTGTGGGGTTGCTCCTTAGCTGTAACCACATTTACAATCAGTACCTATTCTTAGATAATAGCGAGGATAACCTGCAAAAGTTTGAGAAGTCCGCCCGAAATATGCACTCACTGGCTCGTTACAGCCGGGCAAACCAAATCAACAAAGAGTGGATAGAAAAGTACCTGAACGAAGCGCACAGCTTCGGGCTGTCATCTATCCGTGCGCACTTCAACATTATGGCGTGGTCGGAAGACCCTACGGAGCTGAAACAGCTAAAGAATGATTGCGGTAGTGCGTTGGCACTGATGGAGTGTAAACCACGGCACAACACTACGGACGTAGCTACATTGTATTGGGCAGGTATGCCGGGTAATGCGGGCGACTTCCCCAGTGAGGAAAGTTTTTACACTTTTATCGAACCTGCGTTGTGCTTCTTTACCGAAGAAACCAACTACCACAATTCGCCCTCGCCGTTCGGTATCAAGATGGCTGACAGGCTTACAGGAAAACCTATCCATTTGGATATTTCCGACCTGCCTATGAAGCGGGGTATCATCACGAACCGGAACAAGTTTATACTTGGTCCATCGGGTAGTGGTAAATCGTTCTTCACTAACCATATGGTACGGCAGTATTACGAACAGGGCGCACACGTACTGTTGGTAGATACGGGTAACTCTTATCAGGGCTTATGCGAACTCATCAAAGGAAAGACCAAAGGCGAAGACGGTGTTTACTTCACTTATACCGAAGATAACCCGATTGCCTTTAACCCATTCTACACCGATGATGGCGTGTTCGACATTGAAAAGCGGGAAAGTATCAAGACTTTGATACTGACCTTATGGAAACGTGATGATGAGCCGCCAACCCGTTCCGAAGAAGTTGCCCTTTCCAATGCGGTAAGCGGTTATATCGAACGTATCAAAACGGAAGATATGTACCCGTCATTCAACGGGTTCTATGAGTATGTGAAAGGCGACTACCGCAAGGTACTGGAAGAAAAGCAGGTCAGGGAAAAAGACTTTGACATTGCCAATTTCCTGAACGTACTCGAACCCTATTACAAGGGCGGCGAATACGATTACCTGCTGAACTCCAATAAGCAGTTAGACCTGCTTTCCAAACGCTTCATAGTGTTTGAGATTGATGCTATCAAAGACCACAAAATCCTCTTTCCCATCGTCACGATTATCATTATGGAGGTGTTCATCAACAAGATGCGCCGATTGAAAGGTATTCGCAAGCTCATCCTGATTGAAGAAGCCTGGAAAGCCATTGCCAAAGAGGGAATGGCGGAATACATCAAGTATTTATTCAAGACGGTGCGTAAGTTCTTCGGCGAAGCCATTGTGGTTACACAGGAAGTTGACGACATCATCCAATCGCCCATTGTCAAAGAAAGCATCATCAACAACTCCGACTGTAAAATCCTGCTTGACCAACGCAAGTATATGAACAAGTTTGATGACATACAGGCGATGTTGGGGCTTACGGACAAAGAGAAAGGGCAGGTACTTTCCATCAATATGAACAACGATGCAAGCCGACTGTACAAAGAGGTTTGGATTGGCTTAGGTGGTACGCACTCGGCAGTCTATGCCACCGAAGTTAGTTTGGAGGAATACCTTGCCTATACGACCGAAGAAACCGAAAAAATGGAAGTAATGCAGCTTGCTTCCGAACTGGACGGTAATGTGGAACTCGCCATTAAGCATATCGCAATGCAAAGGCGGGACAATTCAAATCAATAGTCATTAACAATTTAAAAATTCAGAAACAATGAAAAAAGTATTGTATTTGGTGTGTACGGCACTGATGCTCGCCGTAGCACCGTCAGCAAAAGCCCAGTGGGTTGTAACCGACCCCGCTAATTTGGCTTCGGGCATTATCAACTCTGCGAACGAAATCATACAGACTTCTTCGACCGTGAGCAATGTGATAAAGAACTTCAACGAAGTGAAGAAAGTGTACGACCAGGGCAAGGAATACTACGACAAGCTGAAAGCCATCAACAATTTGGTGAAAGATGCCCGTAAGGTGCAGCAAACGGTATTGTTGGTCGGCGATGTGTCCGAAATGTACGTTCAGAACTTCGGCAAGATGATGAACGACCCAAATTTCACACCGCAGGAATTGGTCGCTATCGGCAACGGTTATTCGGCACTGCTCAATGAAAGTACCGAACTGCTCAAAGAACTGAAGCAGATTATAACCTCTTCAAGCCTTTCCCTGAATGACAAAGAGCGTATGGATGTGATTGACCGTGTGTACAAAGAAGTTAAGGATTACCACAGCCTTGTACGCTACTATACCAAT